>JAGRGW010000162.1 GCA_020445315.1 Gammaproteobacteria bacterium | reverse complement strand
GTGCACCCGCGCCACCCGTGGGTCGGCGAACTCGTCTACACGGCCTTCTCCGGCAGTCACCAGGACGCGATCCGCAAGTGCCTGCACCGGCAGGCGGCCGACGAGCCGTGGCAGGTCGCCTACCTGCCCATCGACCCCCAGGACCTGGGCCGCGACTACCAGGCCGTGATCCGGGTCAACAGCCAGTCGGGCAAGGGCGGTGTCGCCTTCGTGCTCGAACGCGACCACGGCCTCGCCGTCCCGCGCTGGTTGCAGGTCGAACTGGCCCAGATCGTCCAACGCGAAAGCGAGACCGCAGGCGGCGAGATCGGTTCGGCCCGGATACACGAGCTGTTCCTGCAGCACTTCACCGACACGCGCCACCCGACCACGATGACCGGGTACCGACTCGATCGGCACGACGGCGTAGACACGATCGTGGCGCAGATTGCCGACGGCGAACATCGCTTCGAAATCCAGGGCAGCGGCCACGGCGCCATCGAGGCCTTCGTCCATGCCTGGTCGAAGCGGTTCGGTAACCGCGTAAACGTCATCGACTATAGCGAGCACGCCATCGGTGAAGGCACCGACGCGGAGGCCGCCGCCTACGTGCTGATGAGCATCGACGGCCGGCGCTCGGCCGGTGCGGCATTCGACCGCGACACCGTCAGCGCCTCGATGGGCGCCGTGCTGGCAGCGTTGAACCGGGCCAGGATGCAACTGGCCGCCTGAAGAAGGCAGGGTCGCTGCCCGACATCGGTCCGGGCAGCGACTTAATGATTGTTAAAAGAATCGTATTAAAGGTTCGCCCCCGCAGGCCGACGGCCTGAGTGACTCTCCGGGGGAATCCATCATGCTCAGAAACCTGCCCATCGTGCCGCGTCTGGTTGGCAGCGTGCTGCTCGGCGGCGCCGTCGTCGGTGCCATTGCGTTCGCTGTCATCGTCCACCACATCGAAGCCGGTTTCCAGACGGCCGAGCAGCGTGAGCTGCATGCGCTGCACGATAGCGTCGTCGCCGAGATCGAGGCACTCGGCCAGCAGGCACTGGCAGGCAGTGCGCTCGTGTCCGGCATACCCGAGGTTCAGCAGGCGATGAAGGCCGGCGATCGCGATCGCCTCGCCGCGATGTTCGTGCCCGCCTTCCCGATGCTGAAAGATGCCTACCAGGTACGCCAGTTCCAGTTTCACCTGCCGCCGGCGACATCGTTCCTGCGCGTACACAAGCCGGCCAAGTTCGGCGATGACCTGTCGGGCTTTCGCAAAACCGTGGTCGAGGCCAATACCGCACGGAAACCGGTCAAAGGCCTGGAAATCGGCGTCGCCGGACTCGGTGTGCGCGGTGTCATGCCGATCGCCGCCGACGGAACGCACGTCGGCACCGTGGAGCTCGGCATGTCGTTCGGCCAGGCCTTCTTCGACAGCTACAGCCAGCGTCACGGCGTGCGCCTGTCGATGCACCTGTTGCGAAACGGCAAGCTTCAACCCTTCGCATCAACGTTCGCCACCGAATCACCGCTACCCACGGACCGCCTGGCCGAGGCGCTTTCCGGCGACGCGCTGGTGGACGTCGCGACGGTCGGCGAACTCGAGCTCGGTGTCTACACGGATGTCGTGCGCGACTTCTCAGGCAACGTCGTCGGTGTTTTGACCGTGGGCAAAGACCGTTCGTTCTTCGTCGGGCAACTGGCCACAGTGCAATGGATCACGCTCGGTGCCGCGGTTGCCAGCGGCCTGCTGTTCGGCCTGTTGATCTGGGTGATCGGACGTAACATCGTCCGGCCTTTGCAGGACACGACCCGGATGATGAACGAGATCTCCTCGGGCGACGGCAATCTCGACGTCTCGCTCAATACCGAAGGAAAAGACGAAGTGGCGCACCTTGCCCGGGGCTTCAACCAGTTCGTCGAGACCATTCGCGGGATGGTACGTCAGGTCAGCCAATCGGCCACGGATATCGACCGGGTGGCCGAAACGCTGGCTACGGCATCGCGCAATACCAATAGCCGTATCCAGCAGCAGCAGGCGGAGACAACCCAGATCGCGACCGCGATGACACAGATGTCGTCGACGGTGCAGGAGGTTGCAAGACGTACCGCCGAGGTCGCCTCTACCGCCGAACACACCCAGTCTGCGGCGCATGCCGGCAATGCCGCCGTCGGCGAGGCATCCAGCGCCATCCATGCACTGGCTGAGGATATCGGCGAGGCCTCTGCAACAGTGCAGCGCGTGCATGGCGAGAGTGAACGGATCGGCACCGTGCTCGAGGTCATCCGCGGCATCGCCGAACAGACCAACCTGCTTGCGCTCAACGCGGCCATCGAGGCCGCCCGGGCCGGCGAACAGGGCCGCGGCTTCGCCGTCGTTGCGGACGAGGTACGGCAACTCGCCCATCGCACCCAGGAATCGACCAGCGAGATACAGGAGATGGTCGAAAGCCTGCAACAAAGCGTGGCGCAGACGGTTACGGTGATGGGCAGCAGCCGTGAGCGCGCCGACAACACCGTGACCAGCGCCTCGCGGGTCAACGAGTTGCTGGCCGAGATCTCCGGGTCGGTCGACCAGATCACGCAGATGACACTGCAGATCGCGACCGCCGCCGAGGAACAGAGCCACGTCGCCGAGGACATCAACCGCAGCGTCACCAGCATCACGCAGATGGGACACGACAACGCCGAAGAGGTTTCGCACAGCGCAGCCTCGGCGCAGGGTCTGTCCGACAGCGTCGACGGACTGGTCTCCCTGGTCAGCCGGTTCCAGATGCGAAACTGAGGCACCAGGGCCCGCCGACGAGGCCTATCGCCAATCGGATCGCGCTCACCCGGGGCGAGTGACGCGACCGTCCCCTCGCACACACCGACCGTTGCCTCGTTACCCGGCAACGGTCGCGTTATGCTTACGAGAAAGGCACTTTCAGGACCACCCGTGTGGCACGCCGAATGACGTACCGATCGCGCTACCGGTTACCGATCTTGCACAGGGAATCGACGACGGACTGGTGGCCCGTTATGGCGGCAGTCGCCGCCGTCGGCCTGTTCGGCCTGGCCAGCCTGCGGGCAGCGCAACTGTCCCTTACCCACGATGAAGCTCACACCTACCTTCACCATGTGCTGTCGCCCGTGCAACGCATCATCCGCTTCGACACCGGGGGGTTCGTCGACAACAATCACCTGCTGAATACGCTCGGGGCCAAACTCGCGACGAGTGTCTTTGGCGAACGGGAATGGGCCATACGCCTGCCGGCATTGAGCGGGTACGCGTTGTTCCTGGCCGCGACACTCGGCCTGCTGCGCAGGCACCTTGGCGGCCCGATGCTGATGGTGGCCTTTCTTGCGATCGCCGCGCATCCCTACCTCATGGACTTTTTTTCGATCGCCAGGGGTTATTCGCTCGGTCTCGGTTTCATGGCGCTGGCGCTGTGGCTGTGGAACCGGTGGCTGGTCCAGTCCATACCTATCCATCGCTCCAGCAATGCCTGGGGTGCGGGACTGGCCATGCTGATGGCCTCGTTGGCGAACCTGAGCTTCCTGTTGCCAACGGCCGCCGCGATCCTGAGTGCGGCCACGCTGGCCATGCAGCACCGCGAACGGGGCTGGATGCGCACGTTCGCCGGGATCTCGACCTATGTCGCAGGCACGTTGGGCGCCGCCTTGGTCGTCAATCTCGTCCCGCTGAACCGCATACACGAGAAAGACCTGTTCAACATCGGCGGCCGACAGGGGTTCCTGGCCGATACGGTAACCAGCCTGTTCCAGAACACGCTGCCTTTTCGCGTCGATGAAGCCGTGCTTCACCTCGTCAGTGCACACATCGTGATTGGCATCATGGTGTGGGCAGCCTACGTCCTCCGCTTCCCCAACCCGCCGAACGGTCGCCAGGGAACGCGCGAGTTCCTGTTGTTCATGTGGCTCTTCACCATCGCCATGGCATTCGGCAGCATCGTCCAGACCAGGCTGTTCGCGGTCGCCTATCTCACGGATCGCCGCGCACTGTTCCTGGTACCGGCCTTTCTGATCATCACGTTCCTCACCATCGATCGAACGCTGTCGCGCGGGCGCCGCAAATCGGGCCTGGTAGCGGCGCTCCTGGCAATCACGATTGCCTTGCCCTACGTGCCCCAGTACAACCTGACCCACTATCGCGACTGGCGTTACGACGCCGAAACAGACGAGATCATGCGGACGGTGTCTGAGCGGCTCGAGGGGACGCACAGGGCCGGCAGCGGCAGTATCGGCGTGAACTGGATCCTGGAACCCAGCGTCAATTACTATCTGAGAAGATACGGCATCGACGAACTGGGTGCCGCCGATCGACGTGGCCTGCGCGAAGGCCAGGATTTTTACATCGAACACCTCGATCGGGAGAACGAGGTGAAAAAACGGTTCAACGTTGAGATCATCGGGCGGTACCCTCTGGCAGGCATGCTGTTGGCAGCGCCCGTCGGCAAGCGGCCCGAACCCTGAATCCATCACGCCCGAACCTCAACTGCCCGCTACGGTGACTTCGCGGTAACCCGGGGCGATATTCATCGAGCTCGACAATTCATGCGCCTGTCACACGTTTCTTCGCTGTCGCTCTGGCTGCTTACCGCGCTAACGACCCCTGTCGCACTGGGCGGCAGTTTCCAGCTGCCCGGTGCCGGCAACGACCTGATCGGCCAGGTCATGGTCGTCAGGAGCCGCAGCGACCAGACGCTGCTCGACATCGCGCGCGCGTTCGGTATCGGCCAGGAGGAGATGCAGCTGGCCAACCCGACCGTCGATCGCTGGCTGCCGGGTGCCGACAGTGTCGTCGTCGTCCCCGATCGCTACATCCTGCCGCGTGGCGAACGCCGTGGACTGATGCTGAACCTGCCCGAGATGCGTCTCTACGAGTTTCCCGGCGCGAAGCCGGGTGAGCGCAACGACAGTGTCGTCTACACCTACCCGACCAGCATCGGGCGCATGGACTGGAAGACCCCCCTGGGCCAGGCGAGGATCATCAGTAAACAGCGTGACCCGAGCTGGCATCCACCCGAGTCCGTTCGACAGGAAGCCGCCGAAGCCGGGAACTCGCTGCCCGACGTCGTCCCGCCGGGACCGGACAACCCCCTGGGACGCCATGCGCTGCGCCTGAACCTGCCCGGCTACCTGATCCATGGCACCAACAGGCCGTTCGGTGTCGGCATGCGCGTCACCCACGGCTGCGTACGCATGCTGCCGGAGGACATCGAGGTGCTGTTCGAGCGCGTGACTGTCGGAACGCCGCTGCAGATCCTCAACCAGCCGGTCAAGGTCGGCTGGCAGGACGGCGTGCTGTACGTCGAGGTCCATCCCCCGCTCGACGAAGACGAAGAGGCCCAACGCAACCTGATGCGCTACACGCTGGAACGCGTCTACGAGGAACTGGAAAAACAACCGGCCGTGCTGGACGCGAAGACGCTGCGACAGGCCGTCGAACAGCGCAACGGCATACCCGTTGCCGTGTCCAGGCCGGACGAGTCAGCGCGTTCGATCAGCAACCCGCTGTTTCGGTGAGCATTTACCCGGTCATCCCGGACGTGGCATAGCGAAGACCAGGGATCTTGCCGCAGGATACCCGCCGCCCCGGGGAGATTCCCGCTTTCACGGGAATCCCGGAATGCGCGGAAACGACGACGTAATCGTCAACCCGGATGCAGCACGGCAGCAAGCCGGGAACCGGATCGCCCTACTTGTACATCGCCTTCTTGAACATCCGGTCGATCCGCGCGTCGGTGTCCGCCGCCTGCGCCTTCGCCTGGTCGGCCGATGCGCGGGCCGCGTCGGCCGAAGACTTGGCTGCGGCGGCCTGTTCGCGGGCGGCGACGGCATCCGCGGACGCCTGTTCGGCCATGGCCCGGATCTCGTTCAACTCCGCGCGCAGCGCCTCGTCCTGGGAGGTGGTGGCACAACCGACCAGCAACACGCAGCCGGCAAGGGCGACTGCAACCTTGAATCTTGACTCGAGCATCCTCTGTCCCTCGTGACGAACCTGCGTCGATGCGACGCAATCGGGACAGGTTATCCCCAGCGTCAGCGGATTTCCACTGTCATACCGACACGCAACCATGGCACCAGCGCATCGATCTGCGTGTTGGTCAGGGCGACACAACCGCGCGTCCAGTTCATTGATGCATGGACCGCCGGGTCCGCCCCGCCGAGGCCGTGGATACCGATATGCCCGCCGAGTTCCGTCGACTGCGGCGGCGCCCGGTGACTGCGGTGCGCGCGGGTGATCCGGTCACGGGTCGCCTCGTTGATGAGGCCCGACTGCAGGGCGGTCTCGGCCCGTTCGACGCCCGGGTAATCGAGCGCGACGAAGCGGTGGAAGGTATCGCTCCGGCGAATATCGTTGATGCGAAAGCGACCCAGGGGCGTCATGTTGTCGCCCTGGCGTTTTTCAGCGGTGGCGCCGTAGCGGCCGATGGCGATATCGAACAGGCGCATGGCCGGCGCATCGCCCTGCATGACACTGAGCGTCTGCTGCGCGGTATCGATCAGTATCCAGCTGGGCTGGGCGGCGTGAAGCGCCTGCCAGGCCAGGCAGAACGCCAGCGCCAGCATCGCCGTTGGTGCACGCAAGCGTCAGTCACCCCGACCCAGGTGCATCGAGATCGCGGCCGCGTCTGGCTTTTCGATGATGCCACGCTCGGTCACGATCGCATCGACCAGGCTGGCCGGTGTCACGTCGAATACCGGGTTCCAGGCATCGACGCCGTCACTGGCCACCCGTTGGCCGCCACAGCGCAGGACCTCGCCGGCCTCGCGCTGCTCGATCGGGATGTCGGCGCCAGTGGCCGTCGCCAGATCGATCGTCGACGTGGGTGCCGCGACCATGAAACGCACGCCGTGATGGCGCGCCGCGACCGCGAGGCCATAGGTGCCGATCTTGTTGGCGACATCGCCGTTGGCGGCAATACGGTCGGCACCGACGATCGCCCACGACACGCCGCCGGCCGCCATGCGCGCCGCGGCCGCACCGTCGACGATCAGCTGCACCGGAATATCGTCACGCTGCAGTTCCCAGGCGGTCAGCCGTGCGCCCTGCAGCCAGGGACGGGTCTCGTCGGCGTACACGTGGGTAACCCGCCCCTCGGCGAAGGCGCTGCGGATGACACCGAGCGCCGTGCCCCAGCCGCCGGTCGCCAGGCCGCCGGTGTTGCAATGCGTGATCACTGCCGTCGGGCCCTCGATCAGGCTGGCGCCGAATGCCCCCATGCGGCGGTTGTCGGCCCGGTCGGCATCGTGGATCGCCTGTGCCAGCTCGAGCAGCTTTGCTTCGGGATCGCCGTCCGGCAGATCCGCGATGGCCTCGCGGAACCGTGCTATCGCCCAGAACAGGTTGACCGCGGTCGGACGCGACGCGGCGAGTGTCGCCAGGTCCTGCTCGATGCCCGTGCGCCAGCCCGTCGGCGACTGGGCGTAGCGTTCCCTGGCGGCGAGGACGATGCCGTACGCCGCGGCGATGCCGATTGCAGGCGCCCCGCGCACGACCATCGCCGTGATCGCTTCGGCAGTTGCCTGTACATCGGTGCATTCGACGAACCGCTCGTCGGCCGGCAGTACGCGCTGGTCGAGCAGGTACAGCCGGTTGTCCTGCCAGCGCAGCGTATCGTCTGCCGTAACCCGGTGTTCGAATCTGATCGTTTTCATTGGGATCCCGGTTGTAACTTGTGGCCTGGTGCAAACCGCGACGGGCGGCGTCAGCTCTTGACCTTCAACTTCTTCTTTTTCGGCGTCGCCTGCCCCGACTGCCAGCTCACGCGAAAGGTCAGGCGGTTCTGCGAGCCTTCCCGTGACGCGGTCACCTTGAGGTTCATCAGGCCCTTCGGATGCAGGCGAATCTCGCCGTCTTCATCGCTGAACGTCAGCTCACCCTTCTCGAGACCCTTGCCGACGGCACGCAGCAGCGACTGTATCGACTCGCGGTCGTGCAGGGATTCGTGTCGAAAGGTGTTTTTCCGTTCGCTCATCAGATTGTCCGCACTGCTAGTCGACCAGCGAGGCCGGTTCGAATACCTTGACCCGCGGGTAGTCGACGCTGACGCCGCTGACGAAACCGTCTGGATCGATGATCGTTGACGCAGCACCGTAGCCCTTCAACCCCTCCTTGCGCCGCGAGTTACGGTCGAGGGTCGTGTCACTCTCGATGTGGATCATACCTTTTCGCAGCATGATGCGTTGGCCGACGGTGCGGTTGCGATGTCCGTGAACGACCGCATGCAGACCGCGCCGGTGTGCCGCCTCCACCCCGCGCCGGCTCAACGGCATGTCGACCGGACGGTACTTCGTCCGCATCGTGTTCGCCAGCGGGCCGTAGTAGAACTCGAACAGGTCGTCGCGCACCTGCTTGCGGTACAGGCGGTTGAGGTGGCCGACGCCATGCTCCCCGATCATGGTCGCGACGCGGTCGTCGAGACCGGCATGAATGAACAGGAACGAGCCGGCCCGGTAGGCCAGCTGCATGTCACGGAAGAACCAGGCGAACTCCCCGCCGGGTTCGAGAAAGAGCTCGCAGCACTTCTGTGCCGTCGCATAGACGTCGCGCAGCGTCATACCGGCCTCGCGGCAGGCTGACTCGAACACATCGACCTTGTGCCGCATCCGCAACAGCTCGCGCTGAACGGCCGCCTCCGGCATCAACCAGCCGGCCACGCGCGGAAACTCGTCGAACCAGTGCCGGGACGGATACAGCGCGCGGCGACAGGCCTTTTCACCCGGCACCCGGACACCGGGCGGACTGCCTTCGAAGTAATGGTCACGGATCTCGCCGAGCAGGGGGATGACCTTCGGACCCATGCGGACGAAGAAATGCTCGGTGCGCGGATCGCGCGGCAGGCTGAACGCGCGCATTCCGAGCCACAGGCGGATGTCATGGTTGCCGGCCAGCAGCTTCAGGCGCGCGCCGCGATCGCGCAGGAGCCCGACCGTGCGCAGCAGCCGCAGGTTGCTCGGCCCCTTGTCCAGACAGTCGCCGCCGATCACGAATGTCGCCCGCCGTCCGGCCGCGGTCAGCTTGAAGTCTTCCGCGGCTTTGCCGGTTCGCCGCACGCCTCCAGTACTCAATAGCGAGGCACTGAAGGCGTCGGTATCGGCATGCGGATCGGCAATGAAATAGACCGGCCGCCGGGGCCAGCGCCACGGGCTCTGCCGCAGCGCCCGTTGGACCGATTTGGCGACACCGCGGGAAAGGAGCTGCTGCTTGTGTTTACTCCCGCCGGCATCGTAAGGCCACGGCACCGACGTCGCCGGCAGCGGCAGAGACAACCACTTGCCGCACTTGTAATCGGGCACGCCCACCGATGTCTTGCCGCCGGGCATCAGCTTGCACCGCTCATGATACACAGGGAAATGACGGTTCTTTTTTGCATGGCTTCGATCCGATGACGGCTTCGCGTCAGTCCGGCAGCACGGACCGATCGGCAGACGAAGACCGCAGTTTCCATTCACCGGCCACTTGTCGCCACGGCGTTCCCGCGTCACCTGCCAACAGGTAGATCGGCCGGGCGTGGTACATGCTGAAGCGGCCGACGTCGTCCAGGGCCATTGCGCCCAGATGATACGCCGCATGCCGGAACGCCGCGCCGTGGCCGACGAACAGCCGTACCGTGTCTCTGTCGACACGAGCGGCCATTTCCTCCATGCGCCGCCGCATGTGCGCGGCGACGCGCGCTCCCGCATCGATCAGGGATTCCGCACCCTGCAGCGGCAGCCGGAAATGACTGTCCGACTTCCAGTTCGCCGGCAACGGCGGAAAGCGCGGGTCGGCCTCGACGATGTCCTCGATCCGGGCGACGGACAGGTTGGCGGCACTGCCGAGGCCGCGCTCCGCCAGCGCGTCGTGTCCCTCGACCTCGAACCGCTGTCCGGACAGTTCGGCGAGCGTATCGGCCAGGTCGCGCGCGGTCTGCCACCCCCGCAGCAGGTTCGACGAGTCGATCACCGGGTGCAGGTGCCATCCGCGGGCATCGCAGGTCTCGAGCAACGGGGCCGCGGCCGCACGCGCCTGCCGAAACCCGGATTCGGTCAACGGGAACGGCTGATGGGCACTCGGCGTGTCCGCCAGCTGCTGGTACTCGCCGTGGCGCAGGATGGCAGCGATCAGTCTCGGCATGTCCCGATCAACTGTCGTTGGACCGGGCCAGCGACTGCGCCAGCGCCATCACGATGTCGCGCAATTCGACCTGTTTCAGCAGTGACGCCGCGGTCTCGGGGCTGACCCACTGTCGCCCCCGATGGCTCTCGCGCCATTCGTCATCGGCCAACTCCCGATCCACGCGCATCGGGTAGACGGATACGGCACATTCCGCCCCCCACTTCGGATAGCGGTACTCGCCAATCGCGTCGGCCAGTACCCTGCCCTCGACCCCGGCCTCCTCAAGCGCCTCCTTTTCGGCCGATAATTGCGGGCTGAAGCCGGGCTCGATGATCCCTTTCGGCACCACCCAGTGTCGCCTGCGGCTCGATCGCACGATCAGGAACTCGAGACCCGCGGTGGACACGCGGTAAGGCACGACCGCCGATTGCCGGTAGTAGTACGCGGGCCGTTCGCGGCGCTCGCTGCCGTGTCGGTCCGGGTACGGAAAGCCATCGGGCAGTTGCCTGGGATGCCGCAGGTCGAGCAGGCGGGCTCCCTTGGCCTGCAATGACCGCCAGTCACCATCGAACGCCAGGTGTGCCAATCCCGCCGTCGGCATCAGCCTGGCGCCCGCGTCCGTCACCGCGTCGCCAACGAGATGGCGCAGCAGCAGTTCCAGGCCCGGGTTGTGGCCGACCAGCATCAGCCGGCGCACACCGGGCGCACAGGCGCCGACAAGGGCGACCAGGTCGTCGAGATCGGCGCCGTAAAGCCCTGGCTCCCGGCGCAGGCCGGCCACGCCGCGCCCCATGGCCTTGCAGCATTTCTCGGCCGTGACCAGCGCGCGCTCGGCCGGCGAGGTCACGACGAGATCCGGCTCGATCCCCTGCTGCGCCAGCCAGGCACCGACCCGCTGGGCATCACGCTTGCCACGATCCTTCAGCGGCCGCGCCGCATCCTCGATGGATTCATCGCGATACGCCTTGCCGTGTCGAAGCAGCAACAGTTCAGTCATCGTCAGCGTTCCAGCAGTTCGTTGATCGGTTCGATCACAGCGGCGAAATCGACGCCGCCATGGGCCACGTACACGGGCGTGCCGGCCAGCAGCTGCCGGTAGTCTTGCGGATCCGGGCGTTCGGTGTCCGCACTGAACCGGCCGCCGACGTCCCGGTAGAACGGGCCCCTGGCCTTCATCAGCGCCTCCAGCAGCCGGGGCTCGGCATCCAGGTCCACCGGGTGCAGCGTGGCAGGCGCCGCAGGGTCACGGTGCCAGTCCAGGATCACGAATGCCGCCAAGGGCACAGCGCCGACGACCGGAGCGCTACCGAACAGGTGCCGCACCGGCACGTCGTACTTTTGCTCCAGTTCCCACAACTCGCCGGTCGGCATCGCCCTTAGCCGGTCTCTGTCGGCATCCGGTATCAGGTCCTGCAAGGTGCGGTTGTACAGGATCGTGCCGGGATTCACGCGCGGCAGCTTGGGGACCCCGATGGCTTCGGCGCCATCGCCCGTTGCGCGGACGAACAGGCGGTCGTTGGTCAGGTAGCGGTTACCCGCCTCGTTCAACAGGTGCAGCATCAGCGTCGATTTGCCGCCACCGGAGAATCCGGCAATCCCGATCGCCCGCCCGTCACGCACGATGCCGGCCGCATGGCAGATTAGCGCCCCCTGTTGCTGCAGGTGGTTCATGTACTGGGCGTTGACGAAGTTGATGACCTGGTTGTCGTTGAGCAGGCACTCACCGGCGGCGACGCACGGCGATGAGCCCTGGACGAAGACCATGCCGGTACGGACTTTGCGCAGCAACCTGGCGTCATCGAGATCGACATAGCTGTCCTTGCGGCCGCGCTTGCCGGCCTCGCGTCGCCATTCGACGAACTCGACGTCGAGGGCCGGCGAATCGCATTCGATCGCCAGCATGTCGACCTGCGGGGTTGCCGGTGCACCGAGTACGTGCTCGAAGTAGTTGGCCAGGCGATCGAGCAGCGCCGATGAATTGGAGCGCAGGCGCAACACCCAGCCGTCGATATCCAGGTACAGCGCGCGCTCGACCAGTTCATGACCGGCGACCAGGCGTTGCACGTAGTGTTGCGCGGATGCCTTCATCGCCCGCTGACCTCTTTGATTGCATGTTCGGCATAGGCCGCCGCCGCGTCCACTCCGCAGCCTTCCAGGGCACCGCGGAAGCCACCGAAAGCGGAGATCTCGAACACGACCGGCCCGTCGGCGGACTCGGCGATGTCGACCGTCGTGAAATCCATGCCGAAAGGCGCCTGGGCCCGCTCCCCGAGCGCGACCAGGTCGTCGGACGGCGAGCATGCGGCGTAGCGACCACCACTGTGGATCGTCGTGTTCCAGGCATCGCCGCGCGACACCCGCGCGTA
Organism: Gammaproteobacteria bacterium; assembly: GCA_020445315.1. GTDB lineage: Bacteria > Pseudomonadota > Gammaproteobacteria > Chromatiales > Chromatiaceae > Thiosocius. Next base: position 11,876 of record JAGRGW010000162.1, on the reverse strand, counting down.
GGTGCACAGGTACCGGCCGGCCAGAAACACCATGCCGAGGTCGCGCCCCGGCAGCTCGAGCCGGCGCTGGATGTACATCATCGGGTTATCGCGCCGGAATGCCTCGACCCGCGCGCGCAAATCAGCGACATCGGTATCGGCATCGAGCACGCACATGCCGCGCGCCTTGGTCGAGAACAAGGGCTTGAACACCGCGCTACCATACCGCTGAACGGCATCGAGCGCGGCGTCGACGTCCTCAGTCACGCAGGTATCCGGCATCGGGATTCCGGCATTGGCCAGGGTTATGGTGCAACTCAGCCGGTCGACCAGGCGGATCATCCGTTCGACGCCGCTGAAAACCCTGACACCCGCGCGCCCGGCGATCCGCAGCAGTTCCAGCCGGTCGATCATGTTGGGGCTGTACTCGGCGCTGATCTTTTTCACCGCGAGACCATCGAGCCGGCACAGATCGACGCCGTGGTACATCAGCCGCGGCCCGTTCAGGTCGAGGATGACGCCGGCCATGTCGATTACCAGCCGGAATCCGGTACGTTGCTCCAGGGCATCGGCCAGGATCTCGGTCGACCACTTGCCGGGGATGCCGACCACGCCGATACGGGGCTCAGTCAACGAAGATCTCCTTGACCGGGACGCGGAAGTCGCGCGGTTTGGCCATATCGGCCGCCAGGACCCGTTCGACCAGGTAGCGCGCGCGCAGGAACATGCCCTGCGCCAGCGCGTGGTCGAGGATGAAACGGGTCGAGGTCGCGAACGAGCGCGCCAGGCCCAGCGCCAGGCGGAGCTCGAAGGTATCGTCGTTGCGCTTCGCCGCGTGCCGCCGCGCCAGCCGGCAGCTCTCGCGGGCGACGTGCAGTATGCGCCGGCGCAACGGCGCATCGAGAATCTGCAGGCGGTAGTTGGACACCATGAACACGGAGATGTCCTGCACGTAGTCGAGGTAGCGGGACCGGTGCAGGTCGATGAAGTGGATCTGCCCGTTGCGGCGGTCGTAGATGATGTTGTCGATGTTGAAATCACCGTGAATGTAGACCGAGAACGGGGCCGACAGGCTCTCCTCCAGGCGGGCCGCGTCATCGACCAGTGCGTCAAACGAGGGGCACGCATGCCCACAGATCGACATCGGCGGCTGGCGGAACTCCGGATGAATCCGGTAGACGTCGTCGAGACGCGCACCGAGCTGTCGCATGAAATCGGCTCGTACCGGTCGCTCCCGGTGCGTCTTGCGCCAGACCGATTTCAGCGTACTGCGCAGCTGGCCGAGGGTCTCGTCGAGCAGGTCCTGCGATTCGTACAGCAGGATCTGCTCGAATGTCATGCCGGGCAGGTGCTCGATCAGCATCGCCGCCGAACGGCCACGCTTCTTGTAGGCCAGTATCTTCGGTGCCAGTCCCGGGTAGACCGCGTGCCAGCTCCGCACGCCCGCACGCTCGTCGCGCACCTTGCTGCGCTGGCCGTCCTTGAATACCGCCAGGTAGGTGCTGGCATCGTCACCGCTGCGACGCACGCCCGAGATCGCGCTGCCCGAACGCGTCTGCGCGATCGGCTGCATCTGCAGACCGCGGTGACTGCCGCCCTGCTTCAACTCCACCACCGAGTCGCGAAATGACTGGAAACGGTCGAGGTCGACCTGCTGGCCCAGGTTGGCCGAAATGATCGCCTCGCCGATCTCCAGCAGTGCATTGCCCATCTGCTCGACCGCGTGGGCAACGAACAGGGCGCGCGCCAGGTCTTCGGTATGCCGCTTCTTCTTGAGCGCCCCGGTGTACGCGCGAATCCGCTGCCGGCAGCCCTTCCCCAGCTTCTGTTCGCACTGGCTGATCTTCAGCGCCAGGCGCGTGTCGCGGTCGTCCATGGCCGGCTCGACCAGGGCGATACCGCGCCGCACCCGCGCCAGTATCGATCCATACGAGCGTCCGCGCAGGCACCCGACCCGCTTCATGCAGCGGACCTGCTTCACGCACTCGCGGCACAGCTCCGCGACCCGATCGAGCTCGGTCGCAATCAGCGCCACGCTGCGCAGGGCCGGCGTTTCCGCCTCGCGCCGGTCGGCCTCGGACAGGCGTGCGAGGCAGCTGTTGTGGATGCGGGTCTTCAGATTGTCGGCGTAGCCGCTTCGGTCGACGATGCGTTGCGCGCAAACCGGCGACGGCGCAACCAAGTACGTCGCCAGCTGCTCGACCTGGGAGTCCACCTCGACGCTCAGAAATCGCAGGTTGTCCCGGATACTCTTTGGCAGTGCCAATGCCATGTCGCGGTGTTTCCGTTCGGGTGGGCCTGTGGATGAAGGTAACCCGCCTCCCGCGCAACCGGCGATGACAGGGACATGCCCTGATTCTAGCGTGACAACGGCATCACCGCAGTCCCCGTCGGGCCATGCGTGACGAAAAACCGATATGCTATGGCGCTGGTTCAACGGCCCCGTCATCCAAGGTGCAGACAGACACACTCATTCACGCCGAATGGCTCCTGCCGGCAAGCGGCGACCAGCCGTTCCTCGCCGCGCACTCGGTCGCGATCGACGACGGTCGCATCGTCGCGGTATGCAGCCGGGCCGAATCCACTGCCATCGAGGCACGCGAGGTCATCGAGCTTCCGGGGTACGCGCTGATTCCCGGTCTGGTCAACGCGCATACGCACAGCCCGATGACGCTGTTTCGCGGGCTGGCCGACGACCTGCCGTTGATGACCTGGCTCAACGAGCACGTCTGGCCGGCCGAGCAGCGCTGGGTGCACGAGGAATTCGTCGCCGACGGCACCCGGCTCGCCGTCGCCGAGATGCTGCGCAGCGGCACGACGTGCTTCAACGACATGTATTTCTTTCCCGACGTGACCGCACGTGTTGCCGGCCAGGCCGGCATCCGTGCCACCGTTGGTCTCATATTGATCGATTTCCCGTCGGCCTGGGCGGACAGCGCCGACGCCTATTTAGACCGTGCGATCGAGGTCCACGACCAGCTCCGCAGCGATGCCCTGGTGCGAACGGCATTCGCCCCGCACGCGCCCTACTCGGTGTCCGACCCGCCACTGCGCCGCCTCGCCACGCTGGCCAACGAGTTGGACCTGCCGGTCCACATGCACGTGCACGAGACCGCCGCCGAGGTCAGCGGCGGATTAGAGCAGCATGGCTGTCGCCCACTCGAACGGCTGCAGCGACTCGACCTGCTCAGCCCCTCGCTGGTCGCGGTCCACATGACGCAGCTGCTCGATGACGAGATCGAGGCCGTCGCCGCGGCCGGCACCCATGTCGTCCACTGCCCCCAGTCGAACCTGAAACTGGCATCCGGCCACTGTCGCGTCAGTGACCTGCTGCGGGCCGGCGTCAACGTCGCGCTGGGTACCGATGGCGCCGCGAGCAACAACGACCTGGACATGCTGGCCGAGATGCAGCAGGCGGCGCTGCAGGCCAAGGGTGTCTGCGGCGATGCCTGCGCCGTGCCCGCCGAGCAGGCGCTGGCGATGGCGACGATAAATGGCGCCCGTGCCCTGGGCATCGACGACGAGACCGGTTCGATCGCTGTCGGCAAGTCGGCCGACCTGGTCGCCGTCGACCTGTCACAGCCGGAAACCCAGCCGGTGTACAACCCGGTGTCACAGCTCGTCTATGCCGCCGGCCGCGAGCAGGTCCGGCATGTCTGGGTTCGCGGCCGACGGGTACTAAAGGACCGCACCCTGCTGACACTGGACCTCGACGACACGCTGCAGCGGGCATCGCAATGGCGTGAACGCATCGCCGACGGGTGACACGGGTGCCTTGAGCGACCGTGATCCTTATAATTTGGTCCCCCTTGCCGTCACCGAGGTTGCACGATGAATGCCGCCAGCAATGTTGATCCCACCGAAGTCCGCAAGTTCGAGGATCTCGCCTCGCGCTGGTGGGACCGCAACAGCGAGTTCAAACCACTGCACGACATCAATCCGCTGCGCCTGGCCTACATCGACCAGGCCAGCCAGCTGCGCGGCAAGCGTGTCCTCGACGTGGGTTGCGGCGGCGGCATCCTGGCCGAGTCCATGGCGGCGCTCGGTGCCGACGTGACCGGCATCGACATGGGGGCGGCGCCACTCGAGGTCGCGCAACTGCACCTGCTCGAAAGCGGTTTGCAGATCGACTATCGCCAACAGACCGCGGAGGCCTGCGCCGCCGAGAACCCGGCCGCCTTCGACGTCGTCACCTGCATGGAGNNTGGAGATGCTCGAGCACGTGCCCGATCCGGCTTCGGTCATCGCGGCCTGTGCGACGCTGGTCAAACCGGGTGGGTGGGTATTCTTCTCGACCATCAACCGCAACCCGAAGGCCTACCTGTTCGCCATCGTGGGTGCCGAGTACCTGTTGCGCATGCTGCCCAAGGGCACGCACGATTTCGCCAAGTTCATCCGGCCGTCGGAACTGTCGGCCTGGACGCGGGCGGCCGGACTCGACACCAGCGACATCACCGGCATGACCTACAACCCGCTCAGCGGCGTCTACCGACTCGACCCGGGCGATATCCAGGTCAACTACCTGGTTGCCACGCGGCGCCCGGCATGAACTCCAAACCGGTCAATCGCAGACCGGCGTGCGTGTTGTTCGACCTCGACGGCACGCTGGCCGACACGGCCCCAGACCTCGCCGGCGCGCTGAATGCCACGCTGCTGCATTACGGCCTCGATGCCCTGCCCTACGCGCACATTCGACCGGTCGTCTCGCACGGCGGTATCGCGCTGACCCGCCTCGGGTTCGGCATGGAACCGGATCAGGTGGGGTTCGAGGAGCGACGCCAGTTCCTGCTGCAGCACTATGCCGACAACCTGTGCCGGGAGACGCGACTGTTCGACGGCATGGACGACGTGCTCGGGGTACTGGAACAGCGCGAAATCCCGTGGGGCATCGTCACCAACAAGCCGGCCTGGCTGACCGACCCGCTGATTCGGTTGATGCAGCTCGACCAACGCGCGGCATGCGTCGTCAGCGGTGACACCTGCGAGCGCCGCAAGCCTCACCCCGACCCGATCCTGTTCGCCTGTCGCCGGGTCGATGCCGATCCCGCGGCAAGCTGGTACGTCGGCGATGCCGGCCGCGACATGGAGGCCGGTCGCGCCGCCGGCTGTTTCGCCATCGGTGCGCTGTTCGGCTACCTGCACCCGGACGATCCACCGGCGCACTGGCCGATGGATACCAGCATCGATCATCCGCGGGGGCTGTTGCCACTGCTCGACTCAGCCATCGATGCAGGCTGAAGACGAACCTGCCGGGTTTCCAAACGGCGCAACACCTGTCGGATCGGCGCGCTACTACGCCGTGCGCTTCGCCGATGCCGACAGCCGCAACCTTCTGGCGCTGCTGTTGCTCTGGTACGACGAGATCCGTGCCATCGCGGCCGCCCCACGCGACCCCGGCGTCGCCCGGCTCAAGCTCGACTGGTGGATCCAGGAGTTGCAGCGACTGCAACAGCGCCAGGCGCGACATCCGCTCAGCAGCGCGCTGCAGGCGCACGGCCGGTTCGACGCGGTCGCCATGACACAGATGAACCGGATCATCGAGGCGACCGAGGCCGAGATCACGTCACCGGCCATCACTAATGACGACGCCTTCCGCGCCGCCTGCCGGCACACGGGGGGCACTCTCTACCGGCTTCTGGCGATGTTGGAAGGGCCATTGGCCGGGGGCGAGACCGCCGTTGGCCAGGGCACCTACGGCGAGGCGGTCGAGCGCGTCCTCTACTTTCACGACCATCCGCATCGCCTGCCCGCCGATCTTGGCCGCCTGCATTCAGAGCAGCGGGACCAGCCGGCACTGTCGACGCGCTGCCGGCAACTGCTCGATGTTGCGGCCGCCGACCTGCCCGCCCCGCTCGAGCCGGGGCGGTGTAACATCGCCGACCGGCTGTGCGCACTTCAGCGCGCCTTGCACGCTAAGATGCAGCGCCAGGGTTTCCCGGTCGATCGCCGGCTTGTCGATCGGCCGCCGATCGCCCACCTCTGGACTGCGTGGCGCTGCCGATGTCACAGCGATTATCCGAACACATGAAGAGACAGCCGAATGCTTGACTCCTATCAACCCGCCGAAGACCTGCTCGAAGACCGCGTAATCCTGGTGACCGGGGCTGGTGACGGCATCGGACGCATGGCAGCCAAGGCCTTTGCCTACCATGGTGCCACCGTGGTCCTGCTCGACAAGACCGTGCCCAAACTGGAGAAGGTGTACGACGAGATCGAGGCCGCCGGCGGGCCGGAACCCGCGATCTACCCGATGCACCTCGAAGGCGCATCACCGCACGACTACGAGGAGCTGGCGCACGTCATCGACATGAACTTCGGCCAGCTCGACGGCATCCTGCACAATGCGGCGCTGCTGCCATACCTGAGCCGTATCAAGGATCACGATGCCGACGACTGGATCAAGGCAATGCAGGTCAACCTGAACGCCCCGTTCTTCATGACCCAGGCCTGCCTGCCTTTGCTGAGTGCGGCGAAAGACGGCCGGCTGCTGTTCACGACCGACGAGGTCGGCCAACACGGCAAGGCATTCTGGGGCGCCTATGCCGCCGCCAAGGCCGGTGTCGAACGCCTGGCCGAGATGCTCGCGGCCGAGTTCGACAACAGCCCGCTGCGGGTCAACTGCATCGACCCGGGCCCGACCTGCACGGCATTGCGCAAGGTCGCATTCCCGGGCGAGGACAATGCGTCGCTGAAACAGCCGGAGGCGTTGCAGGCCCTGTACCTGTGGGCGATGGGCCCCGACAGCCGTGACACGCACGGGCAGCGCCTGGTCTACGGCGAGCGCTGAGCTACCGCATCAAGTCCACCTCGAGACCGCGTGCCGCCAGCACCTCGGTGCGGTGCTGCAGAAAACGCTGGAACGAGGGCTGCCTGCGGTATGCCCCCGAGACGACGTAGTCGATCGCACCGTGCACGTGAAACCGTCGCAGGTAGGCCTCGGTGCGAAACACCTCGTTGCCCTGGGCATCGAAGAACACCAGGCTGGGCGCGTACAGGATGTTGAGTTCGCGCGTCCATGCCGACGATGACAGCTGACGCCCATCGGGTGTCACGAGTGGCCGGTTCGCCTGCAGGTCGACCTGGGCGACGTCGAGGTTGGTCAGCGCATAGGCCACTTCCGGTTGCGACAGGATCTCGTCGTGCAGTTCATCGCATTCGCCGCAACCGCCCTGTTCGAACAGCACCAGCAGCGGTCGTCCCGTCGTTCGCCCGACATCGAGTTGCAGCGGTTTCGCCAGGCTGGCAGCCAAAGGCTTTACCGTGGCGTTGGCAGCTACCGGCGCCATTTGGGCATAGTAGTCGGGAAACTTCACCAGCCGCTCGTGCTTACCGGCCACGAAATCGAGCGCCACGGACAGCTTGTGCGGCGCGAAGTAGCCGTTGATGCGCAGCACGACGTCACCGGCCTCGTTCAGGAACAGCAACGTCGGCGTGTATTGCACGCGCAAGGCCTCGGCGAAGCGTTTCTCGGTCGATGCCGCCCCACGCAGGTCGATGACTTCGCGGTCGCCCCACATGTTGATCGCGATGGCATCGAATCCGCTGCGGGTCTTCGCCACGATCTCCCGGTTGCCGAAATTGTCCTTCAGCAACTTGGCGCAGTAAGGGCAGCCGTCCTGGTAGAAGTACAGCAGCACCCGTCGCCTTTCGTTCGCGGCCTCCGCAAGATCCTCACGGATGTCGAGAAACGAATTCTTGAACCAGTCCGGTTTTTCGTGGTACCCGGGATTGACCATGCCGGGATCGAGCCGCGCATCGCCCCCACCGGCAGCGAATACCGGCTGTCCCGTTCCGAGGCACAGCATCAGCAACAAAAAACCGGTTATCCAACGCATCGTCTCTCACTCACCACCATCCGCACACGTTACAAGCTAAGCACAGGCAGGAGACCGGTGCGAAACCTGACAACCTTGGCTACTATGTCGAAATGCTGGCGGCGAACGTGTTTCCTGCAAAGTGACGGCGATTCGACGATTAGGAATGCGAGGTCATGCGGAAAAAATGACACTGAACCGTCACCACCCAGTCCAGCAACGATAACTCACTGAAATTTATTTTCTTTTTATTTTTGGCATGACAATCGCTTTGTCTCCAGGCAAGCGCCCTTGAAGAGACAGCGATCATGGATACCCTCGGCTACATCAACACAGGCAACCTCGCAGTGGTCAGTCCCCTCCAAACCCACGGTACCGTCATTCCCTCGGCCCCGGAAGAACTCGGCCCGCGCGTGCTCGAGCTGACCAGCGTCCTGCAGACGACACTCGACTACGAGCAACAGATCCAGCTGTTCGGCAAGGAGATCCAGCGTTACCTGTCAGTAGACGGCCTGTCCTACGATCTGCCGGGCAGCGACACCTCGATACTTTACGGCCAGGAGGCATCGCACCGGGCCACCTACGACCTGAAACTCGAAAAGCAATCGCTCGGCAGTATCCGCGCCTACCGCGAAATGCCGTTCGCCGACAAGGAACTGCACTCTCTCGAGAACCTGCTCTGCGCACTGGTCTACCCGTTGCGCAATTCGCTGACCTACAAGCAGGCTGTCGAGATGGCGTCGCGCGACCCGCTGACAGGCGTCGGCAACCGCACGGTCATGGCCAGCGCACTCGCCCGCGAGGTGGGGCTCGCACAACGCCAGCAACTGCCGCTGTCGATCCTGGTCGTCGACATCGATCATTTCAAACGGTTCAACGACAACCATGGCCATGCCTTCGGTGACGACGTCCTGATTGCCGTCGCGCAGAGCATCGCCAGCACGGTCCGGCGCAGCGACCTGCTGTTCCGCTTCGGTGGCGAGGAGTTCGTGGTTTTGGCCAGCCACACCGGCAACGAAGGCGCCATGCTGCTGGCCGAACGCGTCCGCGAGAACATCGCTGCGCTCGGCACCATCCGCGGTCGCCGGGTCGACGTGTCGGTCAGCGTCGGCGTCGCCGAGCTCAACGCCAGCGACGACAGCGACAGCCTGTTCGAGCGCGCAGACCGCGCGCTGTACCGGGCGAAGAATGGCGGTCGCAACCGCTGCGTGTTGGGCTGATTACGATCTGAATCAACCCTCGCTCGCCCCGCGACCGGTTTCGCACAGGGCGCGCAGGACACACCCGGTGCAGTCCGGCTGCTTGCGGCAAGAGACCTTGGCGTGACGCACGATCAGCGCGTGGAACTCGTTGAATAACGCGACATCGGGCCCGAGCGCGTCTTCGAAACCGAGGCGCAGGTCCTCGTAGGACTCACGCCCGTCGGCAAGGCCGAGGCGCTGCAACAGGCGCCGGGTATAGGTGTCGATGACGAACACCGGCTGCTGCAGCGCATACAGCAGGATGTCGTCGGCGGTCTCCGGCCCGATTCCGTGAACCGCCAGCAGGGCCCCGCGCCGGTCCCCTGGTTCACGCCGCGCAAACCCGGCCAGGCCGCCCTCTTCTCCCAGAAAACGACACAGGCTCAACAGCCGCTGTGTCTTGACGTTGAAATAACCCGATGGCCGGATCGCGTCGGCGATGCGCCCGGATTCGCAGCCGAGCAACGCCTCCAGTGACAACAGCCCGCGTGCGCGCAGGTTGTCGATTGCCTGCTCCACGTTGCCCCAGGCCGCGTTCTGGGTCAGCACGGCGCCAACGGCGACTTCGAACGGTGAATCGGCCGGCCACCAGGACTGCGGGCCGTAGGCTTCGAACAGCCGGTCGAATACGGTCCGCAGCGCGTCACCCGTGGGTGCAAACCTCGGTGTTGCCGGCATCAGCGACGGCGCGGCGTCTTCCACGGTGAACCGGCCTGCTGGGCCGGCTTGCGCGCGCCCGGACGACGGGCGAGGCTGCCCCAGGGTCGCCGATCCTTCAGGTCCACGACCTTCAACAGGTCGCGACGCTCCTCGGCGTTCAGCTCGCGCCACTGGCCGACCTTGACGCTGCTGTCGAGGATGATCGGTCCGTAACGCACGCGCTTGAGACGCGACACGGTCGCGCCGACCGCCTCCCACAGGCGCCTGACCTCGCGCTTGCGACCTTCCATGATGACCAGGTGAAACCAGCGGTTGCTGCCCTCGCCACCGGCCTCGACGACGTCTTCGAACCGGGCCGGGCCGTCTTCCAGTTCGACGCCGTTGACCAGCTGCTGGACCATGTCGGGGGTCACTTCGCCATTGACGCGGACAGCGTATTCGCGATCGATCTGGTAACGCGGGTGCATCAGGCGGTTGGCGAGTTCGCCGTCGTTGGTGAACAGCAGCAGGCCGGCACTGTTGACGTCGAGCCGGCCGACGGCGATCCAGCGCCCGGTCGGCAGGTACGGCAGTCCGCTGAAAACCGTCTTGCGCCCCTCCGGGTCACGCCGGGTGACCAGCTCGCCCTCGGGCTTGTTGTAAATGATGACGAAACGCTGGCTGCCATCCAGCCGCTTGCTGCCGACGGGACGGCCGTCGATCTCGATGCGATCGTCGCGCGTCGCGCGGTCACCGAGGCGGGCCACGCTGCCGTTGACGGTGATGCGCCCCGCGCTGATCATTTCCTCGAGCTGGCGCCGCGAGCCGAAACCGGCATTGGCCAGCAGCTTCTGCAGGCGCTCGCGCGGTAGCGAATCAGGCTTCATGTCGATGCGTCGTCGGGTCGGCCATGTCGGCATCACCTTCAGGTGTGGATTCCCCGGTGACGAGATCCTGCGCGTCCGGCGGCACGGCTGCGTCCGCAGCATCGACCGTGTCATCGTCGCCGGTCGCTGTCTTCGCGTCCTCGCCGGTCACATCGCCTGCCTCGGCCATCGCCGCAGCGTCATCCCCGGCCGTCGTCGCGACTTCGTCAGACGCGCTGTCGTTATCGTCGGGGTCACCTTCCGCTTCCGGTCGGTCCGGGTCGCTGAGATCGAGTTCGCGATTGATCTCGTCGAGGTCGCGCAACTCGGCCAGTGTCGGCAGGTCGTCCAGTGACTTCAGGCCGAAATAGTCGAGAAACTCGCGGGTCGTGCCATACAGGCTCGGCTTGCCCGGCACATCGCGCTGCCCGACGACGCGCACCCATTCGCGCTCCAGCAAGGTCTTGACGATGTTGGTGCTGACAGACACGCCGCGGATGTCCTCGATCTCGCCGCGCGTGATGGGCTGTCGGTAGGCGATCAGCGCCAGTGTCTCCATCAGCGCCCGCGAGTAACGTGCAGGACGTTCTTCCCACAGCCGCGACACCCACGGTGAACAACCCTGTCCGACCTGGATACGCCAGCCACTGGCCACCTCGACGATTTCTATGCCGCGATTGCTGTAGTCCTCGGTCAGCGCCTGCAGGATGCCGCGCAGTTCCTGTTTCTCGGGACACTCGATCTCGTCGAACAGGGCCTGCAGGGCATCGAGCGACAGCGGCCTGCCAGCCGCGAGCAGGGCCGCCTCGACGATGTTCTTCAGGTTGAACGCTGCGGACATGGTCAACGGGCCTTGACGTGAATCGGGGCGAACGCATCCGCCTGGACCAGCTCGATCAGCTGCTGCTTGATCAGTTCGAGGATCGCCATGAAGGTGACGACGACGCCCTGGCGGCCCTCGCTGAGGTCAAACATGTCGGTAAAGGCACTGAAGGTCTCGCGGTTGACCGTCTCCAGCACGCGCGTCATGCGCGCGCGCAGCGACAGCGGCTCGCGCGTCACATGGTGCGAGCTGAACATGTCGGCGCGGTGCATGACGTCCTTCAACGCCAGCAGGATCTCCTTGAGGTCGACGTCCGGCGGGTCCTGCTCGACGTGCTTGTACGGCATCGCGGTGTCGACCGGGAATACGTCGCGCCCCAGCTGCGGCAGCTCGCCGATCTCCTCGGCCGCCTGCTTGAAGCGCTCGTACTCCTGCAGGCGGCGGATCAGCTCGGCGCGGGGGTCGTGTTCCTCGTCATCCTCGGTGACGACCCGCGGCAGCAGCATGCGCGACT
>JAGRGW010000161.1:258-3085 GCA_020445315.1 Gammaproteobacteria bacterium | reverse complement strand
CGGGCCTCGGTGACGAACCGACGACGTACGCCATCGGCCGCCTGGTGCTGTGGAGTGCGGACCCCGACCTGATCGACGACGAGGCCAGCGTCCTCTACGCCGCCGACGCCTTTGACCGCATCGCGATTGCCAACCCGAAGACCGCCCCCTACGGCGCTGCCGCCATGCAGGTCCTCGAGGCACTTGGCGTCGGCCAGCGACTCATGCCCAAGCTGGTAAGGGGCGACAACATCGCGCAGACGTACCAGTTCGTCATGACAGAGAACGCCCAGCTCGGATTCGTTGCCATGTCACAGGTCAGTGACAAGGGCTCGAAGTGGATTCCGCCAGGCTCGATTCACACACCCATCCGCCAGGACATGGTGCTGATCGACAGGGGGCGCAACAACGCGGCCGCCGTTGCCCTGGTCGACTTCCTGCGCAGTGACGACGCCCGGGCGATCACGAACCGCTACGGATACCTGGCGGAGTGACCTGCAGGGCCGGGGGAAGCGATGCCGATTGACTGGCAGCCGGTCTGGCTGACGCTGAAGCTCGCGACCCTGACCACGCTGATCCTGCTCGTTGTCGGAACGCCGCTGGCATGGTGGCTGGCCAGGACGCGCTGCCTGTGCCGCGACTGGGTCGGCGCCGTCGTGGCGCTGCCACTGGTTCTGCCTCCAACGGTGCTCGGTTTTTATCTCCTGCTCCTGCTGGGTCCCAGGGGCGCTGTCGGCCAGGCCACGAGCGCACTGGGCCTCGGCACGCTGCCGTTCACTTTCGCCGGGCTCGTGGTCGGCTCGGTACTGTATTCACTGCCCTTTGTCGTGCAGCCGGTACGCAACGCCTTCGAGGCCATGGGCAAGCGCCCGATGGAAGTGGCCGCCACGTTGCGCGCCAGCCCGTTGCACGCCTTCGTGACCGTCGCCCTGCCGATGGCCAGGCCGGGCTTTCTGACCGGCGCCGTACTCGGTTTCGCCCACACCGTCGGCGAGTTCGGCGTCGTGCTGATGATTGGCGGCAACATACCGGGCGAGACCAAGGTCCTGTCGGTCGCGATCTACGATCATGTCGAATCGCTCGAATGGGACGAGGCGCACTGGCTTGCCGGCGGCATGCTGCTGTTTTCGTTCGTTGTCGTCGTCGCGATGTACCGGTTGGAGCGGCACATGCAGCGGGGCACGCATGAGCATTGAAGTTACCTTCAGGCTGACACGGCCAGGCGGGTTCTGCCTCGACGTCGCATTCGACTCGCCCGGTCGCGGCGTCACCGCGCTGTTCGGCCCTTCCGGCTGCGGCAAGACCACCGTGCTTCGGTGTGTCGCGGGCCTGCAGCGTGCCAGCGGCCTGTGCCGGATAAACGACCAGACCTGGCAGGACGACACCCGTTGGCTGCCGTCACACCATCGGCCGATCGGCTACGTGTTCCAGGAGGCCAGCCTGTTTCCACACCTGAACGTGCTCAGGAACCTGCGCTACGGCTACCGGCGCATCGCCGCCGCGGCCCGGCGCATCACGCTCGACGATGTCGTCGACCTGCTCGGTATAGGCTCCCTGCTGAACCGGCCGGTTCAGCGGTTGTCCGGCGGTGAGCGCCAACGTATCGCCATCGCACGCGCGCTGTTGACGTCGCCACGCCTGCTGCTGATGGACGAGCCCCTGTCCGCCCTCGACCGCCAGGCCAAGGACGCGATACTGCCCTACCTGGAGCGCCTGCATAACGAGTTGGACATGCCGGTCCTGTACGTGTCGCACGATCCGGACGAGGTCGCGCGCCTGGCCGATCGCATGGTTTTGCTCGAGGCCGGCAGGGTCCGGGCGAGCGGACCGACCGATGGCGTGATGACATCGCTGAAACTGCCGCTGTCGGGTTTCGACAATGCCTCCGCGATCATCGACGGCACCGTGTCGGCTCACGACGACACCTACGACCTCACGACAATCAACTGTGGCGGGCATCGCTTCCTGGTACCGCGCGCAGACCTGCCCGCGGGCAGACGCGTGCGTGTCCAGATCCATGCGCGTGATGTCAGCCTGGCGATGAACGTCCACCAAGACAGCAGCATCTCGAACATCGTACCGGCCGTGGTCATCGATACCCGCGACGAGAACCGCGCCCAGATGCTCGTTCAACTGCGCCTGCAGGACGGACAAAAACTACTGGCCCGTATCACCCGGCGCTCCGGCGTCGCGCTGGGTGTGCGCGAAGGGGTCCTGCTTTATGCCCAGGTCAAGGGCGTTGCGCTGATCAACTGATTTCCCGGGCGCGTGCCAGTCAACCGTTGCGGGCATCCCACTGACGCTTGAAGCAGGTGTCGAGGCGCGACAGCCGGGCCGTCACGGCATCCAACTCGCCGAACTGTGGGTAACGACCGCTCCGGCCACTGCCGTACCAGTGCTCCATCGCGTGTTTCAGCGCATCGCGGGCACTCGCGGTACGGGCGATCTCACTTTCGAGGTGCTCGAGCCTGTGCTGGCCGATATCCGCCACGGCGTAGGTGACCGCTTCACCGAACAGGCGCGTCCCACCACCCTCGGCAGCGATCGAGGCTGCGCGCTCGACGTCGATTGGTACGACACCGGCGAGAAAATCGATGCCGTAGTCGGCAAACAGGGGCAACCACGGCACCGATGGCCCCATCAACACGGTGACGGCATCGCTTGCCAGTGCACTCAGCCGGGGGAATGTCTTGTTGATCAGGCTGGTGCCGGTCAGAAAGACCCAGTCCGCACCGGGAATGACGTACTCGGCCGCCGGATCCGGCAGATCGCCGGCACCCGGCCGGCGCTCGAGCACCTGCACGTCGATCCCGTCGAATACTCGCTCCATCCCCGGGTAGCGCCCGAC
>JAGRGW010000161.1:0-164 GCA_020445315.1 Gammaproteobacteria bacterium | reverse complement strand
GGGTTGTCGGCATGATTGACCAGCGCGTTGACCGCCGCCAGGCCAACCGTGGCGCGGTAAGGGTCCCAGTCCCGCAACCACTTCGCGATATCCCCGGCCGCGCTGCCAGCGACGGTACCGGGAAATTCCAACGTGCGCGACGCCATACCGGGGCTCTGCGCGAA
>JAGRGW010000160.1 GCA_020445315.1 Gammaproteobacteria bacterium | reverse complement strand
ACCCGACGTCGATCTCGCAGTACGCTGCCGAGGCGGCGCTCAACGGCCCGCAGGACTGCATCGGCGAAATGCTGACCGCGTTCAAGAAGCGGCACGACTACGTCGTCGACCGGCTGAACGGCATGTCCGGCATCGACTGCCTGGCGACCGACGGCACATTCTACGTGTTCCCCTCGGTCGCTGGCCTGATCAAGGCCGTCGATGGTGTGCATGACGACCTGCAGCTGGCCGAGCACCTGATCGAACACGCCGGCGTGGCGCTGGTACCGGGAACCGCGTTCGGCCTGGGCGGACATGCCCGCATTTCGATTGCGACCAGCATGGACAACCTGCAAAATGCCCTGGACCGTATCGAGCGCGTGATCGGCTGACACCGTTCGCGTCGCAAAGACTGCCGTGCCCAAGGATCGGGCACGGCAACAAACCGCAGCAAGGAGGCACTCGACATGGAAGTCGGGAATCTGTTGCCGCGCCGCTGGCGTGGTCTCACCATCATCGAACTGATCACGACGCTGGCAGTCGCCGGCATTTCACTCGCCGTTATCGTGCCCAGCTGGGCCGCGCTGGCTGACCGGTCACGCGTGACCACCGCGGCCAACGACCTGCTGGGCAGCCTGCGCTACGCCCGCAACGAGGCCGTGCATCGACACGCGACCGTCAGCGTCTGCCCATCGACGGATGCCGACACCTGCACCGGCAACCCAACCACCTGGCATCTCGGCTACCTGGTGTTCCTCGACCCGAATCGCAACCGCACGCGCGACACCGGCGAACAGGTCCTGCGCTACCACGTGGCCGCAAACGCCGTGCTCAACCTGCACAGCACCGCCGCCCGACCGGCCGTGCGGTTCGACACCGATGGCGCCGCCTGGGGCACCAACACCACGTTCAGCATCTGTGCCGGCAACGCCGCCGGCAATCGCGCCGTGATCCTCCACGGCACCGGGCGGGCGCGTGTCGACGACAAGACCGGGAGCGGCAACCCGGTGACCTGTACATGAGGCGTCAGAACATTACCGATGCTTGACTGAAAGCAGCCGAACCGCGTAAACTTCGCGCTCGCTTTTATTCCCCTGTGGCGCAGCGGTAGCGCAGCGGACTGTTAATCCGTTGGTCGTTGGTTCGAATCCAACCGGGGGAGCCAAATACCGAAAAAGCCGGTTTGGGTGTTCCCAAACCGGCTTTTTTCTGCCCACAGTTGTCCCTGGCCGCTCGGCCATCTCAGGGTCGCGGGCCACGCACGAGCACGATCGGCTGCTCACCGTCCCTGTCGGAGCGCCAGACCCCGCCGGTCATCGATCTCCCGTCGCCGGACAGGGTCAGGCGGTGCTCGAAGGTAATCGGCCGGTTCTCGAACACCGGGCTCAGCGTCACCCGCGCGCCGTCGTCGCCGATGTGCAGCGGTCCACGCTTCCAGACCTCCCGCGAATCGTAGTGGACTTCGTCGACCCACAAGCCGCCATCCCTTGCGGTGACGTTCCAGTAGCTGCCATTGGGCAGGTACCAAAGTCCGGCATACCGGTCAGTATCACCACTCCCCCGCAGCCACGAGCCCACCCCGAAAACAGCCAGGCCGGCCAACAGCACGACGAGCGCAACCGCCATCCGGCGTTTCATGCGCGCCGGCGCCGAGCCACTCACGCCGGCTCCTTCCAGCACCCTGACCAGGCGCTGCATGTCGAAATCCCAGCGACTCTCGGACAATTCCACCGCCTGCAGCCGCGCCAGCCGCTCCATCGACGCGGGCAGATCCTTCGGACCGGGCATGGCCGCCCCCTCGACCAAAACCGGGATCACCCTGAGCCGACTGTTCGCCAGCGCCAGCTCGATCTCCCGGCGCACATGGTCATCGGGCAGGAACAGCCGTTGCCGGCCTTGCGCATCGACTTCGCTCAGCCAGGTAGCGCCGATCAGCACGACGCAGACGCGCGCACGTGATATAGCCTGCTCGAGCACGTCGACGAAATCACTGCCACCGACAATGTTCTCGACGTCGCGAAACGCCACGGGATGCCCGTAGAGTCGTTCCAGGTCGTCGCAGATGCGGCCTGCATGGCCGGACGTGTCGGCCCGGCGATAGCTGACGAAAACCTCGTGGGTCATGTCCCTCCCCTGCACACCCGTCCGCACCATTCCTGACGCTCCGTCCGTACGCCATGCCCTGGCTTCGAGGACAGTCGTTCAGCCAGGATACTCCCGGCAACCCTCGGAAACGTCAAAAAGCGGCCGCCAGCGCAAACTGTCGTTGCCGCCAGGGAAAGATAGGCCAACACGGATGGAAATTCCCGAGAAGGCCTCGCTGTCCTGCCCCGCGCTCAACAAACCCCCTTGGCTGCCGCCAAACACTTTAGTCTGGCCAATCCGTTTTCTCTGAACTCCGAGGTCCCAGGCAGACACCCGCCGGCGCGGATACTGGCATGCTGCAAAACACAAGACACCGATTCGGTAACTGGCTATCGACACTCGTGTTGCTGTTGCCGATGAGTCTTCTGATCGTCGCGGCTGCCTACCTTTACGGCAGCTCTCAGCTGACCCGGTCGATGGCGCACATCGAGTCGCGCGAATCGCTCGGCGTTGCGCTCGGACGCGCGGCCCTCGAGGAAGACATCGACGGGATCAAACGCGACCTGGCCATCCTGGCCAAGCTGGGTTCCCTGCATGACGCGCTCGAATCCCCGAGCCCGGAGGCATTCGACCGCCTGGCCGACGATCTCTTAAATTTCGCCAGTGGCCAGGGCATCTACGACCAGATCCGCTGGCTCGACGAAACCGGCACGGAGGTTGTTCGCGTCAACCACCGGGCGGGCAGAACGGAGCGCGTGGCGGACGACCAGCTGCAATTCAAGGGCAATCGGTACTATTTCACCGACGTCTTCCGGCTTGCGCCGGGGCAGATCTACATCTCACCGTTCGACCTCAACATCGAAGGCGGAAGGGTCGAGGTACCGCACCGGCCGATGATCCGTATCGGGACGCCGGTCAGCGATGCCAGCGGCCGTAAACGCGGCATCGTGCTGCTGAATTACGACGGCAAAAGCCTGCTGGAGAAGTTTGCCCGTCAAACCAACGCGATCCACGACCATGTCGCGGTGCTGAACGGCGAAGGATTCTGGCTCTACAGCACCCACGCCGATCGCAACTGGGGATTCATGTTCGGCCGCGACGATCTCACGCTCGCGCGTGCCGCCCCGGACGCCTGGCAAACGATGTTGCAGCGCGACAGCGGTGTCTTCAACGGACCTGACGGTTACTGGACCTGGGACACGGTGTTCCCGCTCGGAAGCGGCGACCTGAGCAGCGACGGCTCAGCCAAAGCGGCTGGCGAGAGCGCGAAGAACCTGGGTCGGGCCGAGTACTTCTGGAAGGTCGTCGGCCACGTCGACGGCCGCACGCTCGGTCGACTCAGGTCGGACATCTGGCCGCCGGTCATCGCAACCGCCGTCGCGTTACTGGTGCTGGCGACCTTCGGGGCAAGCCGGATCACGGTGGCCGAGGGCCAGGTCCGCGCCATCAACGCGAACCTGGAACACCTGGTGCATCAACGCACCAACGAACTGGACGCCAGCGTCGCGGAACTCCGCCAGACGATCGACCAACGCGAGGCGGCGCAGAAGCGCTTGCGCGACCGCGAGAACCGGCTGCGCGCCATCTTCGATGTCGCCAACGATGCGATCCTGGTTGCGGAACGCGATTCGCGCCGACTGATCGATGCCAACCCGGCCGCCACCGAACAGTTCGGATACAGCCTCGAGGAACTGTTGGCACTGAGGATTGACGACATCCACCCCCAGGCCGAGCTGCCGGCGATCCGCGACATGTTCGAACGCCAGGCCAGCGGCGACATCGATATCTATCACAACGTGCCGGTATTGCGTAAAGATGGCAGCCTCTTTTTCGCCGACATCAGCACCTCGCCGCTGGAACTCGACGGCAGGCCCTGCGTGACCGGGTTCTTCCGTGACACGCGTGAGCGCCGGCAGGCCGAGGAGACGCTGCGCCTGACCTCGAGCGTGTTCGAGAACACCGCCGAAGGGGTCGTGATCACCGATGCCGACAACCGGATCCTGCAGGTCAACCGGGCATTCAGGGAAATCACCGGATACACCCCCGAGGAAGTCGAGGGTCGCGACCCCGGTATGCTGAAATCCGGTCGCCACGACGATGATTTCTACCGTGAACTCTGGCACCAGCTCAACGACACCGGCCACTGGCGCGGGGAAATCTGGAACCGGCGCAAGGACGGCAGCGTCTACCCCGAGTGGACGACGATCAGCCGGGTCAACGACGAGAACGGCACCTTGAGCAACTACGTCGCCGTGTTCTCGGACATCTCGCACCTCAAGGAGACACAACAGAAACTGAATTTCCTCGCCCGTCACGATCCACTGACGGAGTTGCCCAACCGGGCGATGCTCGGCGAGCGGCTGGAACACGCGATCAAGCAGGCGCACCGCAACCGGGAAACCATCGGCCTGATGTTCATCGACCTGGACCATTTCAAGCACATCAACGACAGCCTGGGCCACCCCGTCGGCGACGAGGTGCTGAAGTTCTTTGCCCGCGAGTTCGTCGAAGCGCTGCGTGAAGACGACACCGTCTCCCGCATCGGAGGCGACGAGTTCGTCGTCGTGCTCGAAGACATCGGCAGTCCGCACAACGCCTCCCTGGTGGCCGAGAAGCTGATGGAACTCTTCGGCGCTCCAGTCCAGGTCGCGGGTAGCGACATCCACGTAACCGCGAGCCTGGGTATCGCCCTGTTCCCGCGCGACGGGGGCGATGCCGAGACACTGATGAGCCACGCCGACGCCGCGATGTACCGCGCCAAGTCGCAGGGCCGCAACACGTTCGAGTTCTATACGGAAGAACTGACACTGAAGGCAGCGGAACACCTGCGCCTGGAGAATGGCCTGCGCAAGGCGATCGAGTGTGACGACTTGCAACTCGTGTACCAGCCACAGGTTCGTATCGACGATGGAGCTGTCGTCGGACTCGAGGCGCTGACACGATGGCAGCATCCCGAATCCGGCCCGATATCTCCGGCGAAGTTCATCCCGTTGGCCGAGGAGACCGGCCTGATCCAGTCACTGGGGCGCTGGGTGCTCACCAAGGCCTGTGAACAGGCCAAGGCCTGGATCGACAGCGGCATCGCGTTTGGCCGGATCGCGGTCAACGTGTCCCCGGTGCAGTTGGACCGCGGCAACCTGCGCGGGGAAGTCGAGGAGGCCCTGCAGCGGACCGGCCTGCCCCCGGATCGACTGGAAATCGAGATCACGGAAGGCTTCATCATGCACGAACCGCAGCGCGCGATACGTGTCCTGAACGCGATACGCACACTGGGTGTATCGATCGCGATCGACGATTTCGGCACCGGGTACTCGTCACTGAGCTACCTGAAGGGCCTGCCGGTGGACAGGTTGAAGATCGACAGGTCGTTTGTCCGTGACATTCCCGATGACAGCGACGATGTGGCGATCACGGCCACGATCATCGGCCTGGGCAGGAATCTCGGGCTGGGCGTCATCGCCGAAGGGGTCGAATCCCCGGCGCAGGCCGACTTCCTCTACCGACAGGGTTGCCACGAGATCCAGGGATTTCTCTACTTCCGTCCGATGTCGGCGTCGGAACTGACCGAAGCGCTGAGCACGCGCGTGCGCATGGCAGGGCAATGACGGGCACAAACTGCCGTGGGTCAGGCCGGTTGCGATTCGTCGTTCAGTCCGGTGCCGCGTTTGGTTTAATTTATGGGGAGTGACAGGCTTTCTCTACCAGGCCCGACCTTATGACAGACAAGCAGGAACCCCGGTACCTCGACAGCGGTCGGCTGAAGCAGGTCAACCTGGAACTCGGCCACCTCGCCAGCAAGCACAGGGCCTGTCGGCTCAACAGCGGCCTGTTCAGCACGATGGGGGCCGTGATTCTCGCCGTCAGCGTCCTCGGCCTGTTCCAGCTGATTCCGGCCGGTGCGGACGACTGGGCACAGAACCCAGATTCGCCGGTCTACGCGCTTGCAGCCCGGGAAGAACAACAGTTCAAGGTGAAGGCGGTGATGGTCACCGTCGGGTTCGCGACCGGACTCGCACTGCTGTACTTCGCCCGCCGGCAATGCGCCCGGCAGCGCGGCCTGTGGCAGCGCGAGGGCGATCTTCGCACAGAGATGCGCGCACTCAGAGACCGGCTCTACGCCGTCGACTTGCTGCAGGCCGACCACGGAACACACCCGAAACGCCCGGAACGCCATGTCGGGCAGTTGGCGCCACTGGAACCCGGTGATGCCCGGTGCGAGTACGTCGGGGTTTACAACCCGCCGGCCGGTGAGCGGGAACAGGCGCCCGGTTCGACAAAGGGCGAAAGCTGAAGTCCCTTCCTCGCCAAGCCCCACCGCGTCTGAGTGAGGCGCCCGCACCGACGCGTTTTTGCCGCGGCGGCGGCTACTTTTCGCTCCCGGCCCGACGGTAGCGTTCGACCAGTGCCGCGGTCGATCCATCGAGTCCCGCGCCGGCTGACGGGTCG
Organism: Gammaproteobacteria bacterium; assembly: GCA_020445315.1. Classification (GTDB taxonomy): domain Bacteria; phylum Pseudomonadota; class Gammaproteobacteria; order Chromatiales; family Chromatiaceae; genus Thiosocius. Next base: position 2,539 of record JAGRGW010000160.1, on the reverse strand, counting down.
GCGAACACCTGCAACAGCTTCCCGGCCAGTTGCTTGCCGAGTTCGACACCCCACTGGTCGTAGGAATCGAGCCCCCAGACGATGCCCTGGACGAATATCTTGTGCTCGTACAGCGCAATCAATGCCCCCAGCGCGGCAGGCGTGACCTGCTCCAGCAGCAGCAGGTTGCTCGGCCGGTTGCCAGGAAACACCTTGTGCGGCAGCAGGCGCGCGACGGCTTCCGGCGCCATGCCGGCGGCCACCAGTTCGGCCTCGGCCTCGGCCGCCGTCTTGCCCTGCATCAGCGCCTGCGACTGGGCCAGGCAGTTCGCGACCAGCTTGGCGTGATGATCACCGACCGGGTAGTGACTTCGCAGCGGGAGCACGAAATCGGTCGGTACCAGGCGCGTACCCTGGTGAATCAACTGGAAGAAACTGTGCTGCGCGTCGGTGCCAGGCTGCCCCCAGACGACCGGTCCGGTCGCGTAGTCGATCGCCATGCCGTCACGCGTGACGCGCTTGCCGTTGCTTTCCATGTCGGCCTGCTGCAGGTAGGTCGGCAGGTTGCGAAGGTTTTGGTCGTAAGGGATGACCGCGTGCGACCCGGCACCGAGAAAATTGCTGTTCCAGATACCGAGCAGGGCCAGGATCATCGGCATGTTGGCCTCGGTGGGCGCGGCGATGAAGTGCTCGTCCATCGCGTGCGCACCGGCCAACAGTTGCTCGAACCGTTCCATGCCGACGGCCAGTGCGATCGGCAGCCCGATCGCCGACCACAGCGAGTAGCGACCACCGACCCAGTCCCAGAAGGCGAACATGTTGTCGGTATCGATACCGAAGGCCGCGACCTCGTCCGCGTTGGTCGAGACGGCGACGAAGTGCCGCGCGATCGCGGCCTCGTCACCCAGCGCATCGACGCACCAGGCGCGCGCAGTCCTGGCATTGGTCAGCGTCTCCTGGGTCGTGAAGGTCTTCGAGGCGATGACGAACAACGTGGTCTCGGCATCCAGTGACTGCAGCGTCTGCGTCAGCTGGGCGCCGTCGACGTTGGACACGAAATGCACGCGCAGTGCCGGCGACTGGTAGGCCTGCAGCGCCTCGCACACCATCATCGGCCCCAGGCTGGACCCTCCGATACCGATGCTGACGACGTCGGTCATCGGCTTGCCGCCGTGTCCCAGCCATGCCCCGCTCCGGACCGCCTCGCTGAATGCCCGCATCTGCGCCAGCACGCCGAGCACCCCAGGCATGACATCGTCACCACCGACGCGATACGGCCGGTCGCCACGGTTGCGCAGTGCCATGTGCAGCACGGCGCGCTGCTCGGTGTTGTTGATCGCGTCGCCGGCGGTCATGCGGTCGCGCCAGCCGCCGACGTCGGCGGTCTCGATCAGCATCCCCAACTGCTGCAGGATGTCGTCGTCGACCAGGTTCTTCGAATAATCGAGATGGATACCGCAGGCATCGACGCTCATACGCTCAGCGCGCGAGACATCCTCGGCAAACAGCTGCCGCATCGACAGCTTGCCGATACCTTCGGCACGCTGTTGCAGCTTGCGCCAGGCGGGAGACTGGTTGATCGGGTTCATTGGCTACGGTCCTGCTGCGTTTACGACGGTTGGCCCCGGGTAGGCCAGCGACGGGGAACTCGCGAATCCACCCGGTATTTTGTCCGACAATGCGGTGCAAAATTTGCGAAAGTATACCAACCCGGGCGGTCAACGAGGTGCTGATCGCCGGACTTCCGCGAGAGACAAACCGTGACTGATCCCTTCATCGATGCCTGTGTCAAACACGACAAGAGCCTGCGCGGCCGCGTCAAGCTGCTCGGCCAATTGCTGGGTGACGTAATTGCGAGCCAGTCCGGCGACGATGTCCTGCGGACCGTCGAGCGCCTGCGCAAGGGTTTCATCCAGCTGCGCGAGCATCCCGACGCGGCACGGCTGCAGCGCCTCAAGCGCATGATCCACAAGCTGTCACCGGACGCCCTGCGACCGGTGATTCGTGCCTTCAGCATCTATTTCCAGCTTGCCAACACGGCAGAAGAGAGTTTCCAGCACCGCCAGCGCCGGCGCATCGCGTCACACGGCGGCGTGCTGTGGAAGGGCTCGTTCGACGCCTGCCTGCGCGACGTGCGCGACCAGGGCATCGACCTCGACGAACTGCAGGACCTGTTCGAGGAGATCCGCTACATGCCGGTCTTCACCGCGCACCCGACCGAGTCGAAACGGCGCTCGATCATGCTGCAGATCCGGCGCATCTTCGAGAGCAACGAGGCGCTAGACGCCCCGCCGACCGGCGTTGATTACAGGGAAACGCATACCCGCAACCTGCGCACGCACATCCAGGCGCTGTGGAAGACCGACGAGGTCAGACCGTCGCGGCCCGACGTTCACCACGAGATCCGCATGGGCATGCACTATTTCACCGAGGCGCTGTTTGACGCGATTCCGGTCGTCTATCACCGCCTCGGTGGCGCCATCGAGCGCGCCTACCACGACCACCCGAACTACCGCGGCATCGACGTACCGGCAATGATCCGTTTCGGCAGCTGGATCGG
>JAGRGW010000159.1 GCA_020445315.1 Gammaproteobacteria bacterium | reverse complement strand
CTGCGGGTGTTGCACCCTATGGTGCTGCGGGGCCGGTCGTTTGGTTTTGGCGCAACGCCCTTGCGGGTGTTGCGCCCTACGATAGGCATTCGCCGCGTAGTTCGGTCGTTGCGGCGGTCGCGTAGGGTGCAATAAGCAGAGCGCATTGCACCTGGCCCGTCCCGACCCAACACGCCATTCCCGACCGAACACGCCATTCCCGCGCAGGCGGGAATCTGGATTCCGGCTCTGCGGCCGGAATGACGGGAAGAACAGTTGCGTAGGGTGCAATAAGCAAAGCGCATTGCACCTGCGGGCTATGCCTCGCGCTTTCTGCCAACCAGCACTTGCAGCGCCGTCGACCAAAACGGGTTGGCCTGCTCACCCGCCCAGTCAACCGCCGCACGCAGCATGGCCAGTTGCCGTTTCGGCAGCGCCAGCTCACCGCCGTCGTGCGCCAGGCACAGGCGCGAGGTATCGAGCAGTGCCTCGCGCGCGACCTGACCGCACTCGGAACCGCCGGGCGGGTAGGCGGCCTCGGCGTAGGCCGCGACGATATGGCCGAGCTGCGAGGCCAGGTCGGCGCCGCACTCGACGCGGTGCTGTCGCGTGGGACGCTTCATGGTGCCCCGACAGTCCAGTGCCCGCTTAGCTGCGGCCGTACACCGGGATCGCCGCACCCGTCACGCAGCGCGCCGCGTCGGAGGCGAGAAAACGGACGACGTCGGCCAGCGCCTCGGGCGGGACCCAGTTGCCGAAGTCGGCGTCGGGCATGGCCTCGCGGTTCTGCGGTGTGTCGATGGTGCCCGGCAGGATGCAGTTGACGTTGATGTTGTCGAACTTGTTCTCGGCGGCCAGCGACTCGGTCAGGGTCTTCACCGCGGCCTTCGACGCGCAGTAGGGCCCCATCCGGCCCTTGCCGGTCTCGATCGCCCGCGCTGACACGTTGACGATGCGGCCGCCACCCTGCTGCAGCATCGCCGGGATCACGCGGCGACAGGTATTGAACACCGAGCGTGCGTTCAGGTTCATCATGAAATCCCAGTCGCGGTCGGCGGTGTCCTGGATCAGGGGACCCATCGTGAAGCCGCCGGCGATGT
>JAGRGW010000158.1 GCA_020445315.1 Gammaproteobacteria bacterium | reverse complement strand
TCTGGTTCAAGCTGTTCCCCTGGGAGGACATCGCCAGCGACGAGCTGGAGTTGACACGCATGCTGACGCAGAGCGCGAAGCGCGGCGTGACCCGCATCCTCAACCCCGCGTACGTCTTGCTGTTCCAGAGCAAGGGCATCCTCAAGATACTGTACGACCTGTTTCCGGACTCCCCCTACCTGCTGCCAACCGACTTCAAGCCGCTGTCGGGCCGGCCGCAGGTCTGCAAGAAACTGTTCGGACGCGAGGGCGCAAACCTGAAGGTACTCGCCGCAGACGGTACCGTTACCGCCGAGACCGGCGGCCCGTACGCCCATCACAAACCGGTGTTCCAGGAACTGGCCGCCTTCCCCCGGGACGATGCCGGACAGTATTACCAGGCCGGCGTGTTCTACGTGTGGGAGGCCTGCGGCCTGGGGTTCCGTCGCGGCGGCGAGATCCTCAACGACACCAGCAAGTTCGTCGGCCACGTCATCGAGTGAGCGCCGAATCGGTGGCCGGGCCGAGCAGGCCGAGTTGCCCGAACACGGCGTTCACGCCATCTTCGAGCTGCCGCCGGATCGCCTGCTCAAACTCCCCTCCCCCGCCTGGCGGCCAGTTGCCTCCGTTCAATGCCGGCACAGCCGCGTCGACGAACCCGGTATTGAAGAACCCGCTCTTCGCCAGCACCCGCACCGTCTCCGCCTCGACGACGATGACCGCGACGTAGGTGAAGACCGTCGCAGGCCTGCCAGCAGCCCTGGGCGCGGAAACGATACCGAGTCCAACGCCGGCCGCCGATGTCGCCAACGGCCCCATGACGGCGTGGCGGTTGTCGCTGCGAACGAACACCACCAGCCGCTCGAGCCCGGTGTCTTGACGCCAGCGCGACAGCGACTTGCCAAGGGCTTCGATGCGCACCTCGGGCGCACGGCTGCCACAGCGACTGTCGCAAGCGGCATAGATCCGCTGGGCCACCTCGCGGTCGATGTCGATGCCGACGACCTCGGACCGACCACCACGTTGGATGGCCTGGCGCGCGAACTGCTCGACATGGTCGTCGATTCGCCACCCCGCGGCATCGACGAAGCTGTGTGACAGCACTTTTTCGCCGACGCCGGTGTCGACGACCTGCAAACGGTCGCCGAGCAGCGACAGCACACCGACACGCCGCCCATCCGTGGTCGGTGGTGGCGAGGTCGTACAGCCGACCAGCACCAACGACCACAACACGACGGCGGCGAACAGGCCCGTCAGCCCTCGTGCCGATGTTGCGCCGAAACCGGGCACGATCCGCCGCGTCCGGCAAGGTTTAAATCCTGTCGACATACTCACTCGCCCTGTTCCCGTGTAATGCCGCGCCGCCCAGTTAATGTTGAGAAAACACGGGCGCGGCGGTGGACGATACCGCGACATGGCATGACGGACATAGCATCGTCATCGCAAGAAATCGTTGTGAACGAAATTCGTCTCGGCCTATTCTGCGGGTGCCAAGGCATATATCTGCCAGTTGTCCCGCTATACCGCGCTCCCGAGGAGACACGCCATGTCAAACGATCTGACTGCATTCAACCCAACCCCGGCATTCGACCAAATGGACGTCGAATTCAACCACGAACAAGGGACTGTCTGGTGCAATATGAACCCCTATCCACGTCCGTGCTTCAACGCCCGGCTGCTGGACGAGGTCATCGGGCTGAAACACGCCATTCACCGCGCAGGGCTCAATCGGCAGACGCTGATGCAGCGTCCCCATTTCGTCGTGTTCGGCTCGGGCATCCCGGGCGTATTCAACCTCGGCGGCGACCTGCAACTGTTCCGCGCGCTGATCGAAAAACGTGACCGTGAAGGGCTGGAACGCTATGCCCGCGCCTGCATCGATGCCTCGTACGCCGTCTCGAGCGCCTGGGACCTGCCACTGACGACGATCAGCCTGGTCCAGGGCACCGCACTGGGCGGCGGCATGGAAGGTGCTCTGGCCGCCAACATCGTCGTGGCCGAACGCGGCGTGCAGATGGGGCTACCCGAGGTGCTGTTCAACCTGTTCCCCGGCATGGGCGCGTTCAGCTTCCTTTCCCGCCGGGTCGGACCCAACGAGGCCGAACGCCTGATCCTCAGCGGCAAGACCTGGCTCAGCGAGGAACTGCATGAACTGGGTTTGATCGACATACTCGCCGAGCCGGGTTTCGGTGAGACCGTGGTGCGCGACTTCATTGCACAGCGGCAGCGCCGTTCGCCGAACGCGATGCTGGCGATGCAGCGCGTGCGCAAGGCAGTCAACCCGGTCAGCTACGAAGAACTGGAGGAGATCGCGATGATCTGGGTCGATGCAGCGCTACAGCTGACCCGCCGCGACCTGCGCGTCATGGAGCGGCTGATCAACTCGCAGAACCGACTCGGCGCCGAGTCCGGCCTGGCCAGGGCGATGTAATACCATCGGAAGCCCGGCGGGGCGATCTCTGCAGGTGAGGGAAATGCTGCGCTATCGGCATTTCGCGCGGCACATGGACGTGCGCCCAGGACGTAAACGCCGCGCGCGGCTCGTGCAGAGACGAAGCGTTGCGGAAGTACCCACGTGGTCCTCTAGCTGCGCGAGACCTGGCTCCGGCGTTCATCGACGTAGCGCTTCAGCGCCTCGGCCGTGTCCCGGAATACCGACTGGATCTCGCTTGCCGCCAGGCGCCCGAGGTCGCCGAAATCCCTGTCGTTGAGCACGCAGGCACGCGAAGCGATTTCGTGCAGGCGGCGGGCACCGACACTGCCGGCACTGCCCTTCAATGCGTGGGCATGGTCGCGGAATGCACGCGCATCGCCGAGCTGCATGGCGTCGTCGATCTCGTCGAACAGGGTGCCGGCGTCGCGCAGGAAGCCGTCGACCAGGTCGGCGACGAATCCGATCCCACCGCCCAGCTCCTCGAGGCCCTGCAGCGTAGACTGATCGATCAGTACATCACCGGAACCGGCTGCCGGCACCGACACGGCCGCGCGCCCCGGGGACTCGCTGCTATGTACCGTAGACAGCGCTGCACGGTGCTCACTGACAACCTTGTGCAAGGCGTCCAGCAGGTTGCGCGCCTGGATCGGCTTCGTCATGAAGGCCGTGGCACCGGCGGCGATGCATTCCTCCCGAGTGCCGGGCGTGGCATCGGCCGACAACATGACGACGGGCACGGCCGACGATGCCGACGCCGTGAATCGATAGACCTTCAGTGCCTCGAGACCGTCCATGACCGGCATCTCGACGTCGAACAGGGCGAGGTCGAAGCGGTGGGTTTCGAGCGCATCGAGCGCCTGTTCGCCGTTTTCGACCAGGAACACGCGGTGACCAGCCTTCTCCAGTATCGCGGAGACCACCTTCCGGTTGGTCTCGTTGTCTTCGGCCACGAGGATCTCGAGCGGCAATACGGCGGTGCGCTCGCGCTCGTAGTGATCGATGAAATTGGCGACCTCCGGATCCTCGACGTCGCGCACGTAGACGGAATGCAGTGCGTTGAACAACAGGGTCTTGTCGAACGGCATGACCAGCACGGCCGCGAAGCCGGCCTGCAGCATGCGCTGCTTCCATCCCGGATCCGGCGATGCTGCCGCGATCAAGACGAAATTCAGGTCCTGTAGCAGGCGCTCCTGTTGCGCCGTGCGCACCAGTTGCAGCGGATCGCTGCCGCCTCCGCGACGGTCGATGACGACGGTTTGGTAAGGCACGTGTTGCGTAGCAGCGTTGACCAGTTCGGTGATGGCCTGCGCGGTGCCCTCGCGCTGTTGCGCTGTCACGCCCCACACCGACAGCTGTTTCAACAACCGCTGCGCCTCCAGTGGGTCGCTGCCGACGACCAGCACACGACTCGCGGCCAGGGTGCGATTCTCCGCCTGCCTGCCGGCAATCTGCGGTCGGATGACGAACGGTAGTTCGACCCAGAAGGAACTCCCCCGGCCGAGCTCGCTGTCGACCCCGATCTCACCCCCCATCAACTCGGCCAGCTGCTTGCTGATCGTGATACCGAGCCCGGTCCCGCCGTAGCGTCGCGTGGTCGACCCGTCTGCCTGGGTGAAGCTGTCGAAGATCGTACTCTGTACGTCCGGGGCGATGCCGATACCCGTGTCGGAGACCTCGAACCGGTACCAGAGCATCTTGTCGTCGCCATCCCGCTGCGCCCGTGTCACGCGCAGCTCGACCCGCCCCTGCGCGGTAAACTTGATCGCGTTGCCGAGCAGGTTGACCAATATCTGTTGCAGGTGGTGTTCGCTGCCATGGAGGGAATACGGCAGGTCGGGCGAGATGCGCGAGTGGAACTGCAGGCCCTTGGCGCCGGCGGAGGCGGCCATCATCTTTGCCGTGTTGCTGACCAGGCGGTGCAGGTCGAAGTCGATCTGCTCCAGCGACATCTTGCCGGCCTCGACCTTGGAAATGTCGAGAATGTCGTTGATCAGCGCCAGCAGGCTCCTGGCCGACACGCCGATCGTGCGCGCGTAGTCCTGTTGTTCACGGTCGAGCGCCGTCCCACGCAACAGGTCGACGACGCCAATGACACCGTTGAGCGGCGTCCGCAACTCGTGGCTCATGGTCGCCAGGAAGCGCGATTTCGCCTGGTTGGCCTCTATCGCCTGCTGCTTGGCGTGGTTCAGGCGCGACAACAGCATGGCGACATACGCCGGCAGGATAATCAGGCCGAGCCACAGGCCGATGCCGAGCGGGAGATGCTCGTGCCAGTAGGGGTTGTAGGCGATGACGCCGCCGAAACCCAGCGCACTCAGCGTCGCGGCCAGGGTCAGGTACGGGGTGCCGTAGCGGAAACCGTTGCCAAAGATGACCCACAGGTAAACGATGTACAGCGGTGACGTCGTTATCCCGAAGAAGTACAGGCCATAAGTCGACTGGCCGATGTCCAGGAAGATGCCGACAACCTTGCGCAGCGGACCTTCGGCCGGACCGGTCGCTATCCAGACCAGCATACCGAAGGCCATGACCAGGAATGTCACCGTCGACACCAGCGCCAACTGGTGCAGGTCGGTCGGCTGGAACAGCAGCGCAATCGCCAGGTAAACGACGACGACCGACAGGATACCGATGCGCAGCAGCGCCTGCTCGAGCTCCGGGTCCATGACCTGGCGCCTGCGCGTGATGAAGGACAGTATTGACCTTAGCTGCATCACCGGCTGCATCCGCTCACACCGCCGAGGGTGTGCTGTCGGGCGACGCGAGTGGGGGCGCGTCGACGATACGGTCCAGATTATCCAGCAGCGCCGACACGCAGTCCGGATCGAAGTGCCGACCCGATTGGCCGCGGACATAGTCCAGTGCGCGCGCGAGTGGCCAGGGCGATTTGTACGGTCTCGCCGACAGCAGCGCGTCCAGCACGTCGGCGACGGCGACGATACGTGCCTCCAGCGGGATCTCGTCGCCGCCGATGCCACGCGGATAACCGCTGCCGTCGTACTTCTCGTGATGGCACCACGCGATCGTTGCGCCGAACTGGAGATACTTCGAGGGGCTGTCGCGAAGGATGTCGTAGCCGATCTCGGCATGCCGCATCATCACGGCCCGTTCCTGCTCGTCCAGCGCGCCCGGCTTCAGCAGGATGCTGTCGGGCACACCGATCTTGCCGATGTCGTGCATCGGCGCCGCCTGCTCGATGGTCTCGCAGTAGTCCGGATCCCGCCCCAGTTCCTCGGCAATGGTGCGCGCGGTGCGCGCCATGCGAACGACGTGCCCGTTGGTATCGCCGTCGCGAAACTCACCGGCCCGCGCGAGGCGCAACAGGGTCTCCTTCTCGCGCATGCGCAGCTCGTCGGTCTTGGCATTGATCTCGTGCTCGAGCCAACGCGCACGGTCCCGGATGATGGTCTGCTGCTGGCGCAGTTTCAGCAGGTTGCGGCAACGGGCCCGGCATTCGTGGTGATCGATCGGCTTGGTCAGGAAGTCGGTCGCACCGGCTTCCAGCGCACGGTACTTGGTCGATGGGTCGTCGACGCAGGTAACGATAATGATCGGGATGTCGACGCAGGCGGGGGTATTGCGCATCCACTGCGTGAACTGGACGCCGCTCATGTGCGGCATCTTCAAGTCGGTCAACACCAGGTCAGGGGGATTGTTCTTGGCCCATTGCAGCGCCGACACCGGGTCGTCGAAAGAGACCGGCTCGAGCGCTTCGCCCAGGGAGCGGATCAGCTGCTCCAGGATCATGCGACTGGTCAGCTGGTCGTCAACAATCAACACTCGGGACATGTTTGCGTGTCCTCGATCCCCAACCCCGCCAGATTCCATGCCGCCCAATGGTTTGTCAACCGTGAAAAATACCGCCGCCAGCCATGTCGACGGCCACCCGGACACGGCTGCCCGGTCGCACCGGGCATCGCGGAACCCGTCACAATGACTGTGTTCCCGAACCCGGTTCCCGCGGCAACGCGATGTCGCCGGATTCCTCGAAACCCACACCGACCAGCCCATCGGTCGCCAGTGTCCCGGAGATTCTGTACGACAGCGGTTGGCCGTCGCGGTCTTGAAACCCCTGGACCAGGCGCACGATGCCGAACACGGAACTGACCATGCGCACGTCGATCTGCGCATCGCTGAACGCGGGTATCTCGACGGCTTGGGCGCTGACGCCGGAAGCGAAATCACGCCCATTGAGTTCGAGGTCGAAACTGCCGCCCGATACCGACAACGGCCGGTCGGCCCGGTTCTGGATTCGCAGAGTGACGCGGTACAACTGCTCCATCAGTGTCGCCTCGACGACCTCGATATTGGAAACCGTCACGCGCACGCTGTCGCGGTGCGCACCCAGCGATGCGCAACCGGCAAGGTACAGCACGGTCAGCAGGCACAGTCCGCGCAACACGGATTTCACTCTCGGCGGGCCTCCATTGATGGATAAATCGTGCAGCATAGAGCAAACCACGGACGCTGGCATCTTTGCCAACCGCCGGCACGCAATCTTTTCGCCTGCGTCAAACAGATTGGCCAGACGGGCTGCCGAAGGCGTCCGGCTGGTCTAGGCTCAAAGTCAGGATCGGAAGCATGCGGGGAAGTGTCATCAACGCCATCATGTCCGTGACCAGGTTCCTGCCGCGCAACGCGATGCAACAATTGATCGATGCCCTGGCGACATCCGGCTACCGGGTGTTGGGTCCCCAGGTGCGCGACGGCGCCATCCTTTACGACGACCTGCAGGAGGCAACAGCGCTGCCGGGCGGCTGGACCGACGACCAGGCGCCCGGCAGTTATCGCCTGTCGCAGGTCGATACGCCACGCTGTTTTGCCTGGGCCAACGGCCCGCAGGCACTGAAACCCGAGCTGTTTCGCGCACGCGAGGTGCTTTGGCGTGTCAGCCGCGACGAAGGCGGCACCCTGCGCTTCCAACAGGAGGAAGTCGACGGGCGTCCGCTGGCCGTCATCGGTGTGCGCGCCTGCGACATTGCCGCCCTGCGCCTCCAGGACCGGCATTTTCTCGACAATATTAGCGATCCCTATTACGCCGCACACCGGCGCGACCTGTTCGTCGTTGCCGTGCACTGCAGCTACCCTGCCGATACCTGTTTTTGCGTGTCGACGGGCGACGGGCCGCGTGCGGAAAGTGGTTTCGACGTTGCCCTCGGCGAACTCGACGACGGTTTCCTGGTCGAGGTCGGCAGCGAGCGCGGTGCGCAATTGATCGAAGGCCTGGCCCTGGACCCGGCCGGCGAGTCTCGCCAGGAGCAACTCCAGGCCGGCATCGACGACGGCGCCCGGCGCCAGTTCCGCCAGTTGCCCTCACGCAACCTGCGCGACAGCCTGTTCGCTCGGCTCGAGCACCCGCGCTGGGAGACCGTAGCCGTGCGCTGCCTGGCCTGCGGCAACTGCACCAGCGTCTGCCCGACCTGTTTCTGCCATGCAGAGCAGGAAACCCCGTCGCTGGACGGCATGGACAGCGCCCATGTACGTGAATGGGATTCCTGCTTCAGCGAGGGACACGCCTACCTGCACGGTTTCCAGGTCAGGCCCGAGATCCGCCAGCGCTACCGCCAGTGGCTGGTGCACAAGCTCGGCAGCTGGCACGACCAGTACGGCCGCAGCGGCTGCGTCGGCTGCGGCCGCTGCATCGCCTGGTGCCCGGTCGGCATCGACATCACCGAGGAAGCCAACGTGATCTGCGATGGCGCCGGGCCCGGTGGAGGTGACGCATGAACGCCTACCTGCCGCGCGAGGCCATGATCGTCGAGCGCACCGAGGAGTCGCCCGACACCTTTACCCTGCAGCTGCGCCTCACCGATGGCGAGCCCTACAGCTTTGCCCCGGGCCAGTTCAACATGCTGTACCTGTATGGCAGCGGCGAGGTCCCGATATCGATCGTCGGTGAAGACCGGCAAAGCGGCGTGCTGACCCACACGATCCGGGCACTGGGTCGCATCACCAACGGGTTGGCCGCACTGCGGCCGGGTGACCGCATCGGCCTGCGCGGCCCCTACGGTCGTGGCTGGCCGATGCAACAGGCACGGAACCGCGACGTCATCGTCGTCACCGGCGGTCTCGGCTGCGCACCCTCCGTGTCGATCATCCACCACGTACTCGAACACCGCGGTGACTACGGCCACCTGACCATCCTGCAGGGTGTCAAGCACACCGACGACCTGATCTGGCGCGAGCAGTACGAGACCTGGGCTGCCCTGCCCGACGTCACGGTGCTGCTGGCCGCCGATGTCGCATCGCCGGGATGGCATGGCCACGTCGGCCTCGTCACGGCGCTGTTCGACCAGTTCAGGTTCGAGCCCGGCCGCAGTATCGCGATGCTGTGCGGCCCCGAGATCATGATGCGTGCCGCCGCCGACGGTCTGCACTTCCGCGGCCTGCCCGCCGATGCCATCTACCTCAGCATGGAGCGCAACATGCAATGTGCCGTAGGTCACTGCGGCCACTGCCAGATGGGGGCCAGTTTCGTCTGCCGCGACGGCCCGGTGTTCGGCTGGCCCGAGGTCCGCGAGTTGCTCGGCACAAGGGGGTTCTGACATGGGCAATGCAAAACCCACGATCGCAGTGCACAAGTTTTCGTCGTGCGATGGCTGCCAGCTCGCGTTCCTGAACGCCGGCCAGGACCTGCTGACGCTGAGTGGCCTGGTCGACATCCGCCATTTCCTCGAGGCCGGTGTGGCCGACGAGGACGCGGCCGTCGACATAGCCTTCGTCGAAGGCAGCATCTCCACCGGCGAGGAATACGAACGCATCCGCCGGGTGCGCGAAAACAGCCGCCTGGTCGTCACGCTGGGTGCCTGCGCCACCGCCGGCGGCCTGCAGGC
>JAGRGW010000157.1 GCA_020445315.1 Gammaproteobacteria bacterium | reverse complement strand
TTGTTCTCCATCGCGCCCATGTTGAAGTCGTTGACCGCGACGATGTTGTAGACGTCGAGGTCGTACTCGCGACCGTAGTTTTCCTCGTCCCAGCGCATCGCGTTGACCAGCGAGTGCAAGGCATGTTCGCACTTGTCGATGTTCTCGGGTTCCACGTAGATGCGCAGACGGACGTCGCGACCGGACGGCGTCGTGTGGCTGCCCTCGATGAAGCGCAGGTCGCCGGCGACGAGTGCGAACAGGTAACTGGGCTTCGGAAACGGATCGTCCCACTCCGCGTAGTGACGCCCGTCAGGCAGCTCGCCCTCGGCCGCCGGGTTACCGTTCGACAGCAAGACCGGGAACTTCGACCTGTCCGCCTCGACGCGCACGCAAAACCGCGCCATGACATCCGGCCGATCGACAAACCACGTGATCTTGCGGAAACCTTCCGGTTCGCACTGCGTGCAGAACATGCTGCTCGAGCGGTACAGGCCTTCGAGCGCGGTATTCGTTTCGGGCGCGATGACGACCTCGGTCTCGAGCACGCAGGCCTCCGGCGGTGCGGCCAGGGTCAGGTACTCGGCATCGACAACATAGTCGTCCGCCGCCAGCTCGTTGCCATCGAGCCGCACCCATACCGGCTCGAGGCCCTCGCCATGCAGCCGCAGCGGCCCCCCGTGACCGACCGGATTGCGCCTGATCGCCAGCCGTGAACGAACCCGCGTGCCCTGTTCGCGCAGGTCGAAAACCAAGTCGACCGTGTCGACGAGGTAAGCGGGTGGCAGGTAGTCCTTGAGCTCGATGGAGCGGGGCGATGCGTCTCTCACGATGGCGTTCCGGCAGCAGTCACGAATGGAAGCCCGATCTTATCGGGCGCAAACCCCATCGCCAATGCGCCGAAATCACGCGTCGGGTGTGGGTAATTACCCTTGTTTCATTGGACGGGCAGGCAGTGTTAATGTGTATTAAGAATTACCAGAGGAGAATCGCATGCCGGATATCGTCATTTATTCGACCGCCATGTGTCCCTACTGTGTTCGCGCCAAAATGCTGTTACAGCGCAAGGGCATGCAATGGGATGAGAAACGCATCGACCTCGATCACGGGTTGATGAGCGAAATGCTGCATCGCAGCAAACGCCGCACGGTTCCGCAGATCTTCATCGACGACATCCATGTGGGCGGGTACGACGACATGGCGGCGCTCGAGGCGGCCGGCAAACTCGATCCGATGCTCGGCCTGATGCCCCCCGGCATGGTCGGCATGCCGGGCAACGCGCGTCGTACGCTGGATGCCTCGGACGACTCACCGACCTGACCTCCACGCGTCGGGCAGCCACTGCCAAAACGACAACGGGATCGCCAGTTGAACGATCCCGTTGTACGTATGCGGTTGGACAAGTGGCTGTGGGCGGCGCGGTTCTTCAAGACGCGGGCAATGGCAGCCGAGGCCGTCGAAGGCGGCAAGGTGCACCTGAACGGCCAGCGCACCAAGCCCGGCAAGGACGTCCGCATCGGCAGCCGGATCCAGGTCAGCAAGGGTGGACTCGAATGGGACATCGAGGTCGCCGAACTGCCACGACAACGCCGCCCCGCCTCCGAGGCAGTCGGTTTCTACGTCGAATCCGACCCCAGCCGTGAACGGCGGGAGCGTGCCGTGGAGGCACTGCGCGCGGCGCGCGAAGCACAGCCGCTGCAGACCGCCAGCAAACCCAACAAGCGTGACCGTCGCCTGATCCACCGCTTCAAGCAGGAAGGCCAGTAAGCGCTACCCGCCGGCAACGGCAACAACGCCAGCGATTCCGAGGTCACTCCTGCCTGGCTTCGGGATACCTTTGTGGCTCCGGCAGGCAACACACGCTGAAACACCATGGACCAGGACGCATTCCGCCAAACCTACCACGAGGTCAACCAGGTCTTCTGTGCGTTCGAGAAAAGCATCCTGACCAACGAGTGCCGCTGTAGCCGGGCCGAGCGCTTTTGCATCGCCGAGCGCGAAGGCGTGCAATGCGGATCCGAATCAAGCCAGGCACGCTGCCTGCGATGGCTCGAATTGCTGCGTGAGCAGGCACGCTTTGCCCTGCGTACCGAGGAGGAGCGCCGCCTGCTGCCGCATGGCAAGGCGATCAGGTTGCAGGTGGGCGGTATGCGCGGCCTGGCGGGGCTGGTGGTTGGGGCCGACGCCGATACCGCTGATGATATCGACGGCACCCTTGCCCGGGCCGAACAGCAATTCGGCTCACTGTCGGCAGTCCCGTTCGACGAGGTCATGCGCGAGGTTGCGGCGTTCCAGGTCCGCAAGCGCTCGCGGCGGCGGCGCTGACGCGCCGCCACGCCGGGTACCGACCAGCCCGAACAGCCTTACTTCGATACCGACTGGAACGTGGTCCCTACCAGCGGCGGTGCATCGACCTGCGGCACGTGACACTGGTTGCAGAAATGCCGGCCACCGGCAGGTTTTTCGAGCTTGTTGCCATTCCGATCGGTGAAGTGCGCCTCGCTCATCTCGACCGACTTGGCCT
>JAGRGW010000156.1 GCA_020445315.1 Gammaproteobacteria bacterium | reverse complement strand
GCGACCAGGTCTTGATCGGACGGCGATCGTTGCTTTCGCGCGCTGCATCCACCTTCTTCTGCAGGTGGAGATCGATAAAAGGACCTTTACGAATAGAGCGTGGCATTACCTTCTAACCTCTCACCTGATTACTTGCGACGACGATCGCGCACGATGAACTTGTCGGTACGCTTGTTCGAACGCGTCTTGTAGCCCTTGGTCGGCACACCCCACGGGCTGACCGGATGACGACCTCCCGAGGTACGACCTTCACCACCACCGTGCGGGTGATCGACCGGGTTCATGACGACACCGCGAACGGTCGGCCGGACACCGCGCCAGCGGGTGGCGCCGGCCTTACCGAGCTTGCGCAGGGAGTGTTCGGCGTTGCTGGCGGAACCCAGGGTCGCGCGGCAGTCCGAGTGGATCTTGCGCATCTCGCCCGAGCGCAACCGCAGCGTCGCATAGTCGCCTTCACGCGCGACCAGCTGCGCAGAGGCGCCGGCACTGCGTGCCAACTGGGCGCCCTTGCCGATCTTCATCTCGATGCAATGCACCGTGCTACCAACCGGGATGTTGCGCAGCGCCATGCAGTTGCCGACAGAGATTGCCGCTTCGTTGCCGGACGCTACCGGGTCACCTGCTTTCAGGCCGGCCGGGGCGATGATGTATCGACGCTCGCCGTCTGCGTACTTGATCAGCGCAATGTGCGCGGTACGGTTCGGGTCGTATTCGAGGCGTTCGACAACACCAGGCACACCGTCCTTGTCACGCTTGAAGTCGATGACGCGGTAGCGCTGCTTGTGCCCACCACCCTTGTGACGCGTGGTGATATGGCCGTTGTTGTTACGACCACCGGTCTTGCTTTTCTTGGCGACCAGAGGAGCATGCGGCGCACCTTTGTGCAGACCTTCGCTCTTGACCTGGACGACGTGGCGGCGACCCGGTGATGTGGGTTTGGTTTTGACGACTGCCATTGTTCTATCCGTTACCTATGCCGCTGCGCGTTCACGCGCCGCCGGCGAAATCGATATCGTGACCTTCCTGCAGACGCACGTAGGCCTTTTTCCAGTTGTTGCGCTTGCCCATCACGGCGCCAAAGCGTTTCTGCTTGCCCTTGACGTTGACGGTCCGCACCTGCGCGACCTTGACGTCGAACATCAGTTCGACGGCGGCTGCGATCTCCGGCTTGGTCGCATCGGTAACGACCTTGAAGCCGAACTGGTTGGCGCTGTCCGCGGCCATCGCGCTCTTCTCGGAGACGACCGGGCTCAGCAGGATCTTCATCAGGCGTTCTTTACTCATGCCAGCTTCTCCTCGAGTGCCTTCAGTGCGGCCGAGGTGATCACCACCTTGTCGTAGCCGATCAGGCTGACCGGGTCGACCTCGTTGAGCGCACGCGCATCGACGTGGTACAGGTTGCGGCTGGCCAGCACCAGGTTCTCGTCGAAGCCCTCGGTGATCAGCAGCGCATCGCTCGCACCCATGTCGGCCAGCTTGGCCACCAGTTCCTTCGTTTTCGGCGCCGAAACCGACAGGTCGTCGACCACGAGAAGGCGCTCCTGGCGCACCAGCTCCGACAGGATCGAGCACAGCGCACCGCGGTACATCTTGCGATTGACCTTCTGTACGTAGCTACGCGGCGAGGCGGCAAACGTGACGCCACCAGTGCGCATGATCGGGCTACGGATCGTACCCTGGCGCGCACGGCCGGTGCCCTTCTGACGGAACGGCTTGGCGCCGCCGCCGCTGACGGCTGACCGGTTCTTCTGCGCCTTGGTGCCGGAACGCGCTGCCGCCATGTAGGCGACTACGACCTGGTGCACCAGGGACTCTTTGAAGTCGACACCGAAGACCGCGTCCGAAACCGCGATGCTGGCGCCACCTTGTACGTTCAGGTCCATGTTCTTAACCCTTGTTCTTCAGCTTGATCGCCGGCGTGACAACGACGTCACCGCCACGCGAACCGGGCACGGCGCCCTTGACCAGCAGCAGGTTGCGCTCGGTATCGACGCGCACGACCTCGATGTTCTGGGTCGTGACCCGCTCGGCACCCATGTGTCCCGACATCTTCTTGCCCTTGAAGACGCGACCGGGCGTTTGGCACTGACCGATCGAACCCGGCGCGCGGTGCGACAGCGAGTTGCCGTGGGTCGCGTCCTGGGTACGGAAGTTGTGACGCTTCACGGCACCCTGAAAACCCTTGCCCTTGCTGACGCCACGCACGTCGACCTTCTGACCGACCTCGAAAATCGCTGCGCTGATCTCGGCACCGACCTCCGGCGCATCGCCGTTGTGGTCTTCCAGGCGGAATTCCCACAGGCCGCGACCCGCCTCGACACCGGACTTTGCATAGTGACCGGTCATCGGCTTGCTCAGGCGCGACGCCTTGACCGAGCCGACGGTGACCTGAATGGCGTCATACCCATCCTGGTCCTGTGAACGAACCTGGGTCACGCGATTCGGCTCTACCTGAATGACGGTCACCGGCACGGAAACGCCTTCGTCAGTAAAGACGCGGGTCATACCTGCCTTACGGCCTACGATTCCAATCGCCATTTCTCTTAACCTCAGTTCAGCTTGATCTGAAC
>JAGRGW010000155.1:1051-9893 GCA_020445315.1 Gammaproteobacteria bacterium | reverse complement strand
ATGAAGGCTTCGCCGGACGGCGCGGCGCTGGCCGAAGAGTTGCGCGCGCTGTTCGACGTCATCGACGCCCTGCTGGCGGAGCTGGCCGGCCGCGACACGGCGCACAAGCTGCGCGAGATCGGCATCGAGCCGGTCACCCGGTCGGTGTTCTACGGCGTAGGCGTGCTGCCAGCTTTTCGCGTCGAACTGGCCGACGGCAAGCACTTCGATGCCCTGCTCGACCGGGTCGAACAACGCGCCGGCCACACCGCCGAACGCGGCACCGTCGACGGGCTCGACTACCGTCGCATCGATCTCGGTTCGATCAGCGCCGTACTGGCAGTCGATGGCCAGCAGTTCATCGGCGGCCTGCTGCCGAACTCGCTGCTCGACAAGTACCTGCCAATGGTGCTCGACCGGAGCAGGCCCGACCGCAGCGTCGCCGACGAAGGCACCATCGGACGCCTGGTCGAACGACATGGTTTCACCGGCTACGGCGAGGGCTACGTGCGCCTGGACACGCTGGTGGCAACAGCGCTCGGCAAGACGGACGGACTCAATGCCGAGATCATGACCGCGCTGAATCCGTCGATCGTGTCCGTCTCACGCGGCTGCATTCAGCTGGCCGAACACCTGGTTGCCAAGGTGCCGCGCATGGCTGTCGGCGTGACCCGGGCCGACGACCGTCGTATCGTCGCACGCGGCATCTGGGAGACCGATGCCGGCGTCACCACGCACCTGCAGCGGCTGGCGGCACCGGTGAAAGGCGTCGGCCTGCCCTACGAGGGCTTGCTGTCGATGGGCATGGGATTCGACCTGCCGCAGGTCCGCAACGCGATCGAGGCACTGCTCGACACCATCATCGATGCCGGCGGCAATTGCGAATGGGTCGAGCCGACCCAGCTCAAGGCAGTCATTCCGCAGCTCAACCTCGCGCTCGGCCCGATGACCGCCGGGCTCAAGGGCTTCAACCTGCAGCTCGACGAGCTGCGTCTCGACCCCGCGACAATGCAGCCGGTCGACATGCGCGCCGGCCTGCTGGCCGCCGTCGACGACCCGCGTGGCGTTTTTGCCCTGGCGGCGATGTTCAATCCGGAGCTGGCGTCGATACGCGTGCCAACCGACGGCACGCTGGTGCCGATCGGCAAACACCTCGATGTCGCACCTGGCACGCCATCCCTGCAGGTCGCCATCCAGGGCAAGTCCCTGCTGGTGCTGGCCGGCAACGACGCACAGACCCTGGCCCAGCCGCTGCTGAACGCGGCACCGGTCGATCCGCCACCGCTGTTCGTTGTCGACTACGGAATCCGCCGCCTGGTCGAACAGCTGGGTGGCGCACTCGATGACGCGATTGCGCAGCTGACACTGCAGGGCGAGCAGGAAGTGGCCGACGAAATGCGCATGCAGCTCGACAGCTTCCGCCAGCAGGCGCAACTGTTCGAGCGCCTGCGGGTCAGCCTGTTCGCCAATGACCAGGGCCTGGTCATGGAACAGGACATGCTGCTGCGCTGAACCGCCATCAACGGGCCGGCGGGGTGGTTCATGCCTCGCGGCGGAGGGGACCCTTGTCGCGGTACATGGCTGCGTCTGCCTGTCGCAGCAGGCCATCGACGCTGTCGGCATCACTTGGGTACAAGGCGACACCGACGCTGACACCAACCGTCAGCTGTTCGTCGCCGATCGAGATTCCCTGCCCGAGCGCCCAATGGATTCGCCTGATGACCGCGTCCGCCGCGCTGCGCTCGCCCAGCCCGGCCTGCACGATAATGAACTCGTCGCCGCCGAGCCTGGCGAGCAGGTCCGGTGCGCGCATCAGGCGTTCGAGCCGGCGGGCGACGATGCGTAGCAGTTCGTCGCCCGCATGGTGGCCGAGACGGTCGTTGATGGCCTTGAATCCGTCGAGGTCGAGGAAATAGACGGCCAGTGTCGAGCCGGTGCGCCGCGCCCTGGTCACCGACTCGTCAAGGAACTGATGCAAACGCACGCGGTTGGCCAGGCCGGTCAAGGCATCGGTGAACGCGAGACCGGCGAAGTGCGCCCTGGTCAAAAGATCGTTGACGTCCGCCTGCAGCCTGCGCGCACCCTGCTGCAGGTCCGGCAGCCAGGGCTCGCCGCGGAAACGTACGGTTTCGCTCCAGGGTGCGAACGATTTGCGCGGCGGGCATGGCGGACCGACGATGCATTGGCTGGCCGGCGGTCGACCGGCCCAGCGTATCGTCTCGACGTGTTCGCGGCGCAAGAGGATGACGAAATCGTCCTTCATCAGCGGCAGGTACAGCGCCCCGCTCGCCCAACGCCTGAGGTCATCATGTACGCGCAGGGGCATCGGCAGCTCGTCGAAGCAGGCGCAGACCGGGTCGGGCCGGGTCCGGAACCAGGCCAGCAGAGCCGCGGCTGCGTACCCACGGGGGACCTTGCCGCTGGTCTGCTCGCGCCCCTCCAGTTTCATCCAGCAGCCATCCGCCTCGAATGTCGAGCGCAAGTCACGAATCATGTCGAACACGCCGTCGCACGGGTCTCGTTCATTGAGTTCCGATACGCGGTGTTTCAAGTCGTCGAACGCGGCCTCGACGAAGCGGTGCTGCTCCAGGCACACGCGCTCGGCCAGCGCGCCGATGCGCATACAGGCGATGGATTGGAACTCCTCGAGTTCACATTGCACCTCGAAAGACATCGAACGCGGGATCGCGTGATGACACGCGATCAAGCCCCACAGCCTGCCGTTACAGACCAACGACAGGGAAAAAGACGCCGCGGCCTTCAGCCTGCCGAGGTAATCGAGGTGGGCGGGAAGCGGCGTGCGCAACCGCGAGTAGGTGAGGTCGACCGGGGCCGTGCCTGTGGCCTGCACGATGACAACCGCCGGAGACCTGATATCGGGCACCAGGTGCACCGGGTTGAGCGCGAATTCCTCGCGCATGCTTGCCGGTAAGTCGGTGGCAGGGAAGCGCAGGCCGAAAAATCCCTCCATTTCACCTCGCAGGCACTCGGCAATGACTTCGGCGTGCCCGTCCGGGCCGAAGCGGAGCAGCATGACGCGGTCGAAGCCGCTGAGCTCGGCCACTACATGCAGCAATCGCTCAGCACAAACCTCGATGTCGTCGATGGCCTGCAGATCGTGAATGAACGCGATGCGGTCGCTGACCGCCTCGGTACGGCGTGCCGGGGGTTCGGCTTCGCCCACACCCGGTGCATGGATCTCGACGACGTTGACGCCGTCGCTCTGGTGCGCGAGCACCTCGAAGACCTGGCCACCTAGCGCGATCTCGTCGTGCAGGTGGTCACCGTCGCGCGCATGCCGCGTGCGTTCCAGCACGCGGGCGAACGACCGGCCCCACGCCAGTGAGACCACCTCGCGCCCGATACAGTCCCCTGCCGGGGTTCCGATGAATTCTCCGAAGTTTTCCGAAACCGCCAGGCACCGGCCTTGCTGGTCCACGGCCAGAAAGGCTCCGTGTGCCTGCACCGTGCCGATGCGGCAAAGGCTTTGGGCATCTTTACCCGATGTATGCGAAGACATGTACTTCCTTCCCTGGATGTCGTTTGGCCTTGCCGGGGTCAGTGTGCGTCGAAGAACCACCTGCCCGCCGTGCGGCAGGCAGCCCACCCCGTGCCCGACAGGGCCCCGGGCTGCGGCATGACGACACATGCATGACCCGTTTTACTCGCGCAGGATCAGACCTGAACCCCGAAAGGGTCCGTCGTAGTGACATGCCGGCAGGTCGCCGGCAAAGCCCCACCATGGCCAGCAGCTGTTCTGCCGGCATGGCGATGGCGCCCAGTGGCTGCGGTTGTTGTTGTTTGCAGCGTTGCACCCGTGTCCCTCGTGCGCCGAGCCCGTCCGAGTCAGGCCCTGCGGTTGATAACGACACGTTCGGCGGGGTCTTTAGCCCCCGGGCACGCTGGAGACGGGATCAGTCGGTCAGCGCAGCGCGATGACGTCGCGCCAGTTCGACGTAATAGTCGGCCGAGTAGGCAAAGTAGCCGCGCTCCTTGTCGGTCAACGGCCGCGCCTGCCGCACCGGCGAACCGGTGTAAAGGAAACCGGATTGCAGCACCTTGCCCGGCGGCACCAGGCTTCCCGCACCAATGATGACATGGGATTCGACGACGACACGGTCCATGACCACGGCACCCATGCCGACCAGGCATTCGTCGCCGATTTCGCAGCCGTGCAGAACCGCCTTGTGGCCGACGGTGACGCGGTCGCCGATGACCAGGGCCGCGCCCCCGGGCATGTAGGGACCGTCGTGGCTGTTGTGCAGCACGGAGCCGTCCTGGATGTTGGTCTCGGCGCCGATGCGGATGCGGTTGATGTCACCGCGCACGACCGCGGTCGGCCAGACACTGGAGCCGGCACCGATGTGGACATCGCCGATGACGACACAGGTGGGATCGAGCCACGCCTCGGCATCGATCAGCGGGGCCAGGTCCTCGAAACGTCGAATGTTGCTCATGCTATCGCCATGTGCTGCCGTTATATTCCGGGAGCAACGTTAACAGGCATCCGGGGCGGGAGAAATGGAAGTAAGCACAATGATCTGGATTGGCGCAGGCGTGCTGCTGATCGGCTACGTGATCATCATCTACAACAACCTGGTCAACCTCAAGCATGCCGTCAGCCAGGCGTGGTCGAATATCGACGTCCTGCTGAAGCAGCGCCACGAGGAATTGCCGAAACTGGTCGAGACCTGCAATGCGTACATGAAACACGAGCGCGAGACGTTGGAAAAGGTTATGCAGGCGCGTGCGGCCGTGGCCAGTGCGCGCGAGTCACAGGATATCGGCGGTCTCGGCCAGGCCGAAGGCATGCTGCGACTGGGCCTGGGCAACCTGTTCGCCGTGGCCGAGGCCTACCCCGACCTGAAGGCCAACGAGAGTTTTCAGCACCTGCAGAACCGGATCACCGCGTTGGAAAACTCGATCGCCGACCGGCGCGAGTTCTACAATGCCTCGGTCAACGCCAACAACGTGCGAATCGAACAATTCCCCGACGTCGCGGTCGCGCGCCTGCTGGGATTCGGGAGTGCCGAGTTGCTCGAGTTCGCAGCCGAAGAGACTGCCGACGTCAACCTGCAGGGCATGTTCCGCTGAGTACAGGACTGAACCGTCATCAACCGGCAGTCACCTGACCACGGCAAACGATGAGCGACTGGCTGTACCGACTGGCCCACGCACCCGACGGGATCGCCGCACTGACCGCGGTCGGTGCGCTGGCGGCACTCTGGACCGGCTATTCCGGCCTGCGCCGGGCACGCCACATCGAGGACGTACCGACCGCACGGGTCCGGTCGGCTCCGCAGGGCTACGTCGAACTGACGGGCACCGCGCACGCGATGGAGGGAGAACCGATCATCGCGCCGCTGTCGAACACGGTCTGCTGCTGGTATCGCTATCGCGTCGAGCACCGTGACGGCAGTCGCTGGGACCTGGTCGAATCGGGTAGCAGCGACGGCATCTTCCTGCTCCGCGACGAAACCGGCGAGTGCGTCGTCGATCCGGAGGGTGCCGAGGTGACCAGCAGCCACACGCGCAGCTGGGCCAGTGACGGCAGCGGTTTCGGCGGCCTGCCGGTTCACGCGCGGCTGCCGAGCCTCGGCAGGACCGCCGACCTGGTCGTTGGCGTCGGTGGCAAGGTCCTCGAGGCACTCGGCGGCGCCGGCCAGTACCGTTACACCGAGGCCGTCATTCTCGACGGCGACCCGCTGTATGCCATCGGCGAGTTCCACTCGCTGAGCGCCGGCGACCAGGCCGCGTCGATCCGGGACATGACCGGCGCCATCCTGCGCGAGTGGAAACGCCAGCCTGAGACCCTGCGCGAGCGATTCGATCTCGACCGCGACGGGGCCATCGACCCCGAAGAATGGGACAGGGCGCGAGCCGCGGCCGAACGCGAGGCGTCCGCGGAATATGCCGCCAGCCTCCAACGGGCGCATGTCCACACGCTGCGCAGACCTGCCGACCGGCGTTATTTCCTGCTGTCCAACCTCGAGGAATTCAGCCTGCTACGGCGCTATCGTTGGCGCAAACGCCTCGGCCTGGGAATCTTTGTCTTGCTCGCCGCCGCGTTCGCGATGATGCTGTCGACCCGAATCTGATGCCCGCACTGCCGGTAACTTGACCGAGACCGCATCTTGGCGGTCCAGGTTCGCCCTACTATCTTTCCAACAGAAGACAGCGAAATGGCAACGTGGACGCAACCCCGGGTAATGAAAACGGCCGGCTGAAGGACTTGACGGATTCGCCGACGGACGACTCCGCCGTCGGTCAGCTGTACCTTGCCGCCAGCGTCTTCAATCACAGCCCGCAGGGCATCATGATCACCGATGCCGAGCACCGCATCCGCAAGGTCAACCCGGCGTTCACGCAGATCACCGGCTGGACCGAAGGGGAGGTCGCCGGACGCCGCGACAGCATGCTCAGCGCCGGTCGCGACGAGCGCGGGCTGCGCGACGAGATGCAAAGGGCGCTCGATACCGGCGACTTGTGGGTCGGTGAGATGTGGAGCCGCCGCCGCGATGGCGAGGTATTCCCGGAGAACCGGACCGTCGTCGCCGTGCGCGACGATAACGGCGCGCTGCTGCACTACCTGTGCATGTTCAGCGATATCTCTGCCGAGAAATTCGCCGCGGAGCGCATCCACCGCCTGGCGCATTACGATGCCATTACCGACCTGCCGAACCGCGTGCTGCTGCAGGACCGGCTGTTGCACGCAATCAACCGGGCCGCGCGTGCACAGACACGGCTGGCGCTGCTGTTCCTGGATCTCGACGGCTTCAAGCTGATCAACGACACCTATGGTCACGCTGCCGGCGACGAGGTCCTGCGCCTGGTCGGCGATCGCCTGTCGTCACGCCTGCGCAAGGCGGACGTCGTCGCCCGGATCGGCGGTGACGAGTTCGCCGTCGTGCTCAGCGATATCACCAACGACAGCGATGTCCAGGTCGCCTGCGACCAGTTGCTGAAGCTGGTCACGGAGCCCTACGACATCGACCAGCAGAATTACCACGTGACCACCAGTATCGGCGTCGCGATGTATCCCGAGGACGGCACCGATGTCCAGGAACTGCTGAAGAACGCCGATGCGGCCATGTACCAGGCCAAGGCAAACGGCAAGAACCGCTACGCCTTCTACGAACCGGAAATGAACCGCCGCGCCGAGGAGCGGCTGCTGATGGTCAGCCAGTTGCGCATGGCGCTGGCACGCGACGAGTTCGAGCTGTGTTACCAGCCGCAGTACGACTTGGCGTCGGGCGAGCTGGTCAGCGTAGAAGCGCTGATCCGCTGGGAGAACGCACTCGGCGAGGCGATCAAGCCGGCACAATTCATCCCCATCGCCGAGGACAGTGGCCTGATCGTACAGATCGGTGCCTGGGCGCTGAACCGTGCCTGCTTGCAGGCCAGGCATTGGCAGGAGCAGGGTCTGCGCTTTGGCCGTCTCGCGGTCAACATGTCCGGCCGCCAGTTCCAGGACGGCCGCCTGCACGAGACCGTCATGCGGGCGCTCGCCAACAGCGGCCTGGCCGGCGAGCACCTCGAGCTCGAGATCACCGAGAACTGGGTCATGGAAGGTCCCTACCGCGCCGAGGCGCAGATGCAGATGTTGCACGAGGCCGGCATCAGCCTGGCGATCGACGACTTCGGCGTCGCCAACTCGTCGATGGCCTACCTGAAACGCTTCCCGGTGCAGAAACTGAAGATCGATCGCTCGTTCATCCGCGACATTCCGGCCGACGCCGACGACGTTGCGATCGTGTCGGCCATCGTGGCAATGGGTCACAGCCTCGGTATGCGGGTCGTCGCCGAGGGCGTCGAAACCACCGCGCAGAGCGATTTCCTGCGCAGCATCGGCTGCGACGAGGCCCAGGGCTACCTGTTCGGGCGCCCGGTCAAGAGCGACGAGTTGAACGTGTTGTTGCTGTACAACACCGGCGCGCCGGAGGATTGAAAACGCGCGGCCGTCGGAAAACCGCTTTTCGCCAATGCCGTCGCGGTTTTGGCCCCTGCCCGGTCCCCGTCGCTTCGTGTCAGAATCGCAGGCCATAAGACGTTTTTGACCGGTGACACCCGCATGACCAACCCCCTGCTCGAACAGACCGGCCTGCCGGCATTTTCCCGCATCCGACCCGAACACGTGGTCCCGGCCATTGACCGGCTGCTGGCCGAAAACCGCGAGAATATCAGCGCGTTACTGGACAACACCCCGAATCCCACGTGGCACACCCTGGTCGAGCCCATCGAGCAGTGGGAGGACCGCCTCGGGCGTGCCTGGTCGCCGGTGTCGCACATGAACGCGGTCGTCAACAGCGACAAGCTGCGCGAAGCGTACAACGCCTGCCTGCCCAAGCTGTCCGAGTACGGTACCGAGATGGGCCAGAACGAGCGCCTGTTCCAGGCCTACCAGGCGGTCGCGGCCCAGGCCGACGGTCTTGATGCTGGCCAGCGCAAGGTGCTGGACAACGCGCTGCTCGATTTCCACCTGTCCGGCGTCGACCTGCCGGCGGAGCAGAAACAGCGTTTCAAGGCGATCAGCCAGGAACTGTCACAACTGACCAGCCGCTACTCGGACAACGTGCTCGACGCGACCAATGCCTGGAGCAAGCTGCTTGACGACGAAGACGCCCTCGCCGGCCTGCCGCAATCGGCCCTCGACCTGGCCCGGCAGACCGCCGAACAGCGTGAACAGGACGGCTGGCTGCTGACGCTCGACTATCCGTCGTTCTTCCCGGTCATGACCTACGCCGACGACGCGGCGTTGCGCCGCGAGGTGTACGAGGCCTACCAGACGCGGGCCAGCGACCAGGGTCCGCAGGCCGGCCAGTTCGACAACAGCGAGATCATGGAGCAGATCCTGTCGCTGCGT
>JAGRGW010000155.1:0-989 GCA_020445315.1 Gammaproteobacteria bacterium | reverse complement strand
CGCTCGACCGACGAGGTGCTGCAGTTCCTGCACGACCTCGCCGCCCGGTCCAGGCCGCAGGCGCAGCGCGAACTCGACGAACTGCGCGCCTATGCCGGGGAACATCACGGCGTCGACGACCTGCAGCCATGGGATATCGCCTACTACAGCGAGAAGCTGCGCCAGCACCGCTACGCGATCACGCAGGAAGAGGTCAAACCCTACTTC
This sequence comes from Gammaproteobacteria bacterium, assembly GCA_020445315.1. GTDB lineage: Bacteria > Pseudomonadota > Gammaproteobacteria > Chromatiales > Chromatiaceae > Thiosocius. Next base: position 782 of record JAGRGW010000155.1, on the reverse strand, counting down.
CCCGAGAATCGCGTCGTACCGGGCATGTTCCAGGTCGTCGGCCGGCTGTACGGCGTGACCTTTCACGAGGTCGACGGTGTCGATACCTGGCACCCGGACGTGAAGTTCTACGAGATCCGCGACCACGACGGCAGCCTGCGCGGCCAGTTCTACTTCGACCTGTACGCGCGCCAGAACAAGCGCGGCGGGGCTTGGATGGATGATTGCCAGTCGCGCATGAAGACCGCGACCACCGAGCAGATCCCGGTCGCCTACATGACCTGCAACTTCACCCCGCCGGTCGGCGGCAAGCCGGCGCTGCTGACCCACGACGAGGTCGAGACCCTGTTTCACGAGTTCGGCCACGGGCTGCATCACATGCTGACCCGGGTCGACTACAGCGCTATCGCCGGCATAAACGGCGTGGCCTGGGACGCGGTCGAACTGCCGTCGCAGTTCATGGAGAACTACTGCTGGGAACGCGAGGCCCTCGACCTGTTCGCGGCCCACCACGAGACCGGCGAACCGATTCCCGACGACCTGTACGAGCGTATGCAGGCGGCGAAGAATTTCCAGTCCGGCATGATGATGGTGCGCCAGCTCGAGTTCGCCCTGTTCGATTTTCGCATGCACCTGGAGTACGACCCCGACCGCGGTGGCCGGGTCTACGAAATCCTCGACCAGGTGCGCAACGAGGTCTCGGTCATCCGGCCACCGGCGTGGAACCGGTTCGCGCATGCCTTCTCGCACATCTTCGCCGGCGGTTACGCGGCCGGTTACTACAGCTACAAGTGGGCCGAGGT
>JAGRGW010000154.1 GCA_020445315.1 Gammaproteobacteria bacterium | reverse complement strand
CGATGGACCAGGAGGCCGGCACCGAAGAGGCCGAAGAGGCGCCGGCATCCGGCATCGTCGCCCGACTCAAGGCCGAGATGGCCGCCGTAGCGGCGCGTGAACGGGGCGAGCAGCCTGCCGCCGCCAAGCCCGCGACCGCAGCGGCCGGTCCGTCGGAAAAGATGAACTACATCGACAGCCTGCGCATCACCTACGACAAGGACCGCGAGCGTCGCGGCAGTGCCGAGGTCCCGGCCTGGGACGGCAGTGGCCAGCAACTGCTGCTGTGGCACTACGAGAAGAGCCTTGGCCGCTACTTCAACAACCCCGACGAGATCAACCCGTTGGTCTCGGCGATGGGCGTCGCCTTCTACGTCGTGTTCTTCGGCATCATCGGCGCGATGCTGGTGCTGGTCGTCGGCGCCGCGATGGGCAAGGGCCCACTGTTCTGGCTGCTGGCCGCCGTGCCGGCCGCACTGCCGGTGTTCTTCATCATCGACTACTCGGCCTGGCTGTGGTGGTACGGTCACCGCCTCAACGACATGGGTGCATTCAGCGTCAAGCCGTTCATGCCGACCGTGTTCGGTGACGGCAAGGTCGCGCAGTTCTCGACCCATTCCTATCCCTATTGGGGCTTCGGCCTGATGCTGGCCCTCACCGTCGTCATCGCGCTGATGGTCATCCTGCGCCGCAAGCAGCTGAACCGTGGCGCGAGTGCCTGACCCCGGGTAATGCGGTCATGCCTAGTCCACCGCTGCACGCTGCTGCTGGTCGCCTGCCTGCTGGCCGGCACCGCAGCGCGCGCTGAAGGCCTGCCATCGTTCCAGGCGCTGGTCGACGCGGCCGAACCCAACACCACGCTCTCTCCGCCGGCCGGCACCTATGCCGGCCCGGTCGTGGTCGACAAGCCACTCGATATCGACGGTCGCGGCGAGGTCACGATCGACGCAGGCGGCAGGGGCACCGTGGTCCTGCTCGACACCGACGGCGCGACGCTGCGTGGCCTGCGCCTGACCAACTCGGGCAATTCACACAACGACCTCGATGCCGGGGTTCAGGTCCGCGGCAATTTCAACGTGGTCAAGGACAACCGCATCGACAATGCCCTGTTCGGCATCGACATGCAGCAGTCGGAAAACAACGTTGTCCGGCGTAACCACATCACGTCGAAACCGGTCGACCTCGGGGTGCGTGGCGACGCGATCCGGCTGTGGTACAGCTTTCACAATAAAATCGAGGACAACGAGGCGATCGACTCGCGCGACATCGTCGTCTGGTACTCGCGTGACAACGTCATCCGCCGCAACAAGGCGAGCGGCGGGCGCTACTCGCTGCACTTCATGTACTCGCAGTACAACCTGGTCGAGGAGAACGACTTCCGCGGCAACTCGGTCGGTATCTTCCTGATGTACAGCGACAGCGTCATCGTGCGCCGCAACCACATCTCGCACGCGGTCGGCGCCGCCGGCGTCGGTATCGGCTTCAAGGAGACCAGCGACGTCGACATCGCCGAGAACGAGATCCTGTACTGCGCCACCGGCCTGCACCTCGATGTCTCGCCCTACCAGCCAGACACCACGAACCGCATCCGGGGCAACCTGATCGCCTACAATGGCATTGGCATCCAGTTCCTCAACGACTGGAAAGGCAATATCTTCGAAGACAACCTGCTCAAGGGCAACCTGACCCAGGTTGCCGTGCTCGGCGGCAAGACCGCGAAGCGCAACACCTGGAACGGCAATCACTGGGACGACTACGCCGGCTTCGACCGCGACCGTGACGGCATCGGCGACACGCCGCACGAACAGTACGCTTACGCCGACCGCATCTGGATGGACGTGCCCCCGGCGCGCTTTTTCAAGGGTGCGCCGATGCTCGAGGTGCTCGACTTTCTCGAGCGCCTGGCGCCGTTCACGTCGCCCGACCTGCTGCTGCGCGACGAGCGGCCGCTGATGACCGCCGAGTTCCAGCTCGACGAGCACCCGACCGGCATGGTCGGCGACACCGGCGCAGACGACGAAGACAGGCCCGCCGCGAAAAGCAAACCAGCCAAGCTCGACTCGCTCGAGTTGCTGCGCCGCTCGCTCGGCCGCGACTGAACCGTAGCGCCGCATCCGGCGGCGAGGTGTAACACGATGAATAGCGACAAACCAAAGAAACCGCCATTGAGCCCAGCGCGCCGCGAACAGAACCGGCGCGAGTTCATCCGCACCACGCTGCTGGCCGGCGGTACGCTGGTCGCTGCGCTGGCCGGCTACGTGCCGGTCGCCGGCGGCGGTACCCACCGGCTGCGCCCGCCCGGCGCACTGAAGGATGCCCAACTGGGCGAACGCGATTTCCTGTCGGCCTGCATCAAGTGCGGCCAGTGCGTCCAGGTGTGCCCGGTCGAGGCAATCAGGCTCGCTGACCTGGCCGACGGCTTCGGTGTCGGGGTGCCTTACATCGAGGCCCGCGACCAGGCCTGCGACTTCTCCTGCGACGGCCTGCAGTGCGTGCTCGCCTGCCCTACCGGCGCGCTGACCCACGACCTCAACTACCCGGCCGACTCGCGCATGGGCTTCGCCCGCGTTGCGCGGCCGGACGCCTGCCTCGCCGTGCACGGCAAGGGCTTCAAGGGCATCACCCGCGGTGCGGACTACAAGGGCCTGCTGCGCTACGACGAGATCGACCGCTGGAACCCGATCCCGGTCGCCGACCACCCCTACGACCTCGAGCTGTGCGACCTGTGCGTGCGCCAGTGTCCGATCGAGATCCGCATCGCCCAGTGCGAGGCCGGCAAGCCGCCTTCCGGCGATCCGAACCAGTGCCCGCCACGGCACGCGATCCAGCTGGAGCCGGTCGGCGACAGCGGCGGTGCGATACCGGTGATCACCGACGGCTGTGTCGGCTGCGGCGTGTGTGAAATGATCTGCCCGGTCGAGGACACGGTCATCGTCATCGATCTCGACAAGACTGCCGACACAATCAACGTCTGAGGTAAGCCAGATGAACTATTTTGTTGAATCCCTGGCACAGATGTTCGGGCGTGCACCGACCAAGACCCCGCGCGACGAACTGAAGGTCGAGGTCGCGCAGATCTACGAGGAGAAGCGCAAGCACAAGCTGACCAAGGCCGACCTCGAGGCGCTGGAGGCCGCGCACGAACGCACCCGTCATCGCCACAAGTGGCGCAACCGGCGCTGGATCACGCTGATCGTCGTCAACCTGCTGTTCGTCGTGTCGTACTACTTCGACGTGCAGCTGGTCGAGGGTGCCTTGACCGCCTCGCGCGTGGTCGGCTTCCACATGGCCGACCTCAATTCCGCGCTGCAGGTCATGCTGGCCTACAAACACGTCGTGCTGAACCTGCTGATCGGCACGGTCACGGTATTCCTGCTCTGGGTATTGCTCGGTGGTCGCACCTTCTGCTCCTGGGTGTGCCCCTACCACCTGCTGGCCGAGTTTGCCGAGAAACTGCACCTGAAGCTGGTCGACAAAAAGATCGTCACCGACCGGACGTTCCACCGCGGTGTCCGGACCGTTTTTTACGTGATCTTCGCCCTGCTGGCCGTGGTCACCGGGTACACGGTGTTCGAGACCATCTCGCCGACCAGCATCCTGAGCCGAGCCCTGATCTACGGCCCCGGCTTGGCGCTGGCCTGGGTGTTCTTCCTGCTGCTGTTCGAGGTGTTCGTATCGCGTCGCGCCTGGTGCCGCTACGTCTGCCCGATCGGGCTGACCTACGGTCTGGTCGGATCGATCTCGCCGGTGCGGGTCAAGTACAACGTCACCAACTGCCACCACGAGGGTGACTGCCGCAAGGTCTGCCTGGTGCCGCACGTGCTCGACACGACGATCCGCATGCGCGCACGCGATGTCGAGGTGCCGATCGGCGCCGACTGCACGCGCTGCGGCCTGTGCGTCGACATCTGCCCGACCGATTCGCTGAACTTCGAATTCGTCGGTTCGAAGAAACTGAG
>JAGRGW010000011.1 GCA_020445315.1 Gammaproteobacteria bacterium | reverse complement strand
GCGTGTTCGCCTACCGTGGCGGTTACCTGCCGAGCCAGCGACGCGACACCGAGCGGCGCATGCGCGCCGGCAGCATCGACTGCATCGTCACGACCTCGGCGCTCGAACTGGGGGTCGATATCGGCAGTCTCGACGTCTGCATACTCAACGGCTACCCCGGCAGCATCGCGGCGACCTGGCAGCGCCTGGGTCGCGCGGGGCGGCGCAACCGGCCGGCACTCGGCGTGCTCGTCGCCGGCAGCGAGCCGCTCGACCAGTACCTGGTGCGCAATCCCGATTTTTTTCTCGGGGCATCGCCGGAGCACGCGCGGATCGATCCGGACCAGTTGCTGATCCTGCTCGACCACGTGCGCTGTGCGGCGTTCGAACTGCCGTTCAGCGATACCGACACCTTTGGCCATCGCTATCCGTTGAAACAGTTCCTGCAGTACCTCGTCGACGAGGGCGTATTGCACCAGGACGCCGGCCAGTGGCACTGGATCACCGATGCCTACCCGGCCAACGCGGTGTCGCTGCGTTCCGTGGCCGAGGGCAATTTCGTCGTCGTCGACCAGGCCGGGGATGCGCGCCAGGTCCTCGCCGAGGTCGATTTCAGCTCGGCGCCGGAGACCCTGTACGAGGGTGCAATCTACATGATCCAGGCCGCGCCGTACCAGGTCGAGCGGCTCGACTGGGAGGGGCGCAAGGCCTACGTGCGTGCGACCCGGGTCGATTACTACACCGATGCCATCGTCTACACGCGTCTGAAGATCCTCGAACGGTTTGACGAGGCGGTGCAGACGCAGTCGCGCGTGGCCCATGGCGAGGTCCACCTCGTGAAGCGTTTCGCCGGCTACAAGAAGATCCGTTATTACACGCACGACAATATCGGCTACGGCAACATCAACCTGCCGGACCAGGAAATGCATACGAGCGCCGTCTGGTGGGAGATCCGCCCCGGCGTGCTCGAGCAGCTGTTCAACTCGCGTCAGCAGGCCCTCGACGGCTTCCTCGGTGCGGCCTACGCGCTGCACCATGTCGCCGCGCTGCAGATGATGAGCGAGACGTCCGACCTGGGCCGTGCCGTCGGTGACGGCGACGGTCGCTGGTTCGCGGTGCAGCGCTCGGACGGCCGCGGGCAGATGCGCGATGCATCCGGCGACGAAGTGGCGCCGGACCAGGAGGGCGCGTTTCGGCCTGCCGTGTTTCTCTACGACAACCACCCCGGCGGGATCGGCCTGTCCGAACCGCTTTACCGGCGCCAGGACGCCATCGTCAAAGGGGCGGTCGACCTCGTCGCGGCCTGCGACTGCCGTTTCGGCTGTCCCGCCTGTGTCGGGCCGGTGCTGGCGTCGGACGAAGAACGGGGCTATTCGCCGAAGTCGCTGGCGCTGACGGTGCTGGGGCAACTGGCGGCCGCGGCCGACGTCGCCGGGGCGGAGCGGCCGGCCGCATGAAGCTGCAGGATCGACTGCACCGGCTGCGTCACGATGCCGGTTGTGCGGCCGGCCCGGCCCGGTCGGTCACGCCGGGCAGCGGCGCGGTGGCATCGGCGGAGCTGTCGGTGACGGAGGCGCTGGATGCGCGCTTGCGGCGAACGGCAACGCAGCGGGCGTCGGCGCGTCCCGCCACGCGTGGCGCTTCCCCGGCCGCGTTGGCCACGGCGCTCGGTGCGATCGAGGTGAGCCCCGGCCTGTTGCTGAAGCAGTACACCTACGCCTTTGAGTCGCGTGCCGCCGTTGATCCGTCCGCCCTGCCAGAGCTGGCCGCCGTGCCACAGCGCGACTGGGTCTATTGCGATACCGAGACCACCGGGCTGTCGGGTGGCGTCGGTACGCTGGCCTTCATGGTGGGGGTCGCCCGCTTCGTCGCCGTTGGCCGGGTCGAGGTCCGCCAGTACGTCCTGTGCAGCCCCGCCGCCGAGGCCGAGATGCTGCGCCAGGTGATCGACTGGATCGGTGCGGATGCCGTACTCGTCAGCTACAACGGCAAATGCTTCGATGTCCCGCTGCTGTTGTCGCGCCTGGCGCTCTGTCGCGTGCGCAGTGCGCTGGCGGATCTGCCGCAGCTCGACCTGATGTACACGGTGCGCCGTGCCTGCCGGCGCTTCTGGCCCGACTGTCGCCTGCAGACCGCCGAAAGGCGCCTGCTGGGACGGGTGCGCGAGGACGACATGCCTGGCGCCGAGGCGCCCGAGGCGTGGCGGCGGTGGTTGCGCGGGGGTGACGACCTGGGCCTGCGCGGCGTGCTGCGGCATAACGCGCTGGATGTCGAGTCGCTGGTCGCGCTGCACCATCGCATGGCCCAGGTCTATGCCGGTGGCGATGACACAGGCGTCGATTACACCGCAATCGGCCGCGCCTGGTGGCAGGTCGATCTCAGGCACGAGGCGGTGCGCATCTGGGAGGGGGCGGGCGACCGCCTGTGCGAGCGGGGCAGGTTGCTGCTCGCTGCCGAGTATCGTCGGCGCGGTGACTGGCCGCGTGCCGTGGCGATCTGGCAGCAGTTGCACGACGCTGGGCACGCGGCGGCGAGCGTCGAACTGGCCAAGTACCACGAGCACCGACGACGTGACTACGGCACCGCTTTACGCTATGCGTCACTCGGTGACGATGCCGGAAGCGATCAACGCTGTGTGCGCTTGCGCGGCCGGCTCGACCGCGGCCGATGCGCCACGCCGACAGGTGCTTTTCAGCTTCCGCTGCTGGCCGGGTCGGAGGCGAACGCGATGAAATAGGCGTTGCCGTTCGCAATTGGCAGGCAGCGCGTCAGCACACCATCGCGTCTCGCCTGCAACAGGCGCCGGCCGAGAGGCAGGAAGAGGGTCTCACGGCCGTCGCTGGCGGCCGCATCGAATTGCAGCAGGTAGGTCTTCGGTACACCGGGGTCGTCGAGCAGCTGTTCGACACGCTGCATGGCCTGCTCGTGCAGCATACCGCGCAGGTCGATGACGGCATCGGCATCGTCGGGTTGGAACGACAGCTGTTGTAGCGGGTTTTGGTCGAAGAAGGGCATCGCACACAACGTGGGGACGTACTGGTCAAAGGCAAGTGCAATGATATGCCAAGTCTCCGCGAAAGGCTGCCATGGCTGGGGCTGGCGGGTGAGCGTCCGAATTGCGCTGCCGCTCGGCCGCGCTAAGGTGCCGATGGGATCAGGAGGTTTCGTCGAGGATGAGGAACGACAAGAACGTGGTTCCCAGGCCGAGTGTCATGATGGCGGCCGGCGTCGCGTGCAGCAGCATCAGCAGGCCGCTGCAGATCCAGACATTTTTGACGATGGCCTTTTTGCGGCGGTATTGCCGCGTAAACCGCCGCCTGTGCGGATGATCGGCATCCGGTGACTGGTCGGCGGACCAGTCGGGCAGCAGGTAACGCTGCAGCCAGCCTTCTGAAATCACTACACCCTCCTCGGTACGCGTCGTTCGTGGCTTTTCTGTGATTTGCGTACTCCTATCAACTGTAGTTCAAATTCATGGCAGTTCGAATCGGTGCGACCCGGTCGGCACGCATAGGTGTCGACAAGCTTGTGCATTGTGGAAAACCATGACGATGGTCGCGCGGATGCGGCATAGTGCTGGACGGTAGCTGGAGCAAATACGCATGCAGGAATACGACGTAGTGGTGATCGGTAGCGGGCCGGCCGGTGAGGGCGCCTGCATGACGATGGCGAAACAGGGCAGGCGTGTGGCCCTGGTGGAGATGCAGGATCAGGTCGGCGGCAACTGCACGCACAAGGGTACGATCCCGAGCAAGGCGTTGCGGCATTCGATCCAGTTGCTGGCCGATTACCGACACCACCCACTGTTCGAGCACACCGTGAGCCTGATGGACGTGTCATGGCCGCAGTTGATCAAGACCGCTGACGAGGTGATCGGACGCCAGGTGCGCATGCGCCATCGTTTTTACACCCGGAACCGGATCGACGTGATTCACGGCCGCGCGCGCTTTCTGGATCGCGGCTCGGTCGAGGTCACGCGCCCGGTTGGCAGCGCGCTGCGCATCCACGCCCGTGATTTCGTCATTGCGACGGGCTCGCGGCCTTACCGGCCGCCGCAGCTCGATTTCAGCGATCCGCGCATCCTCGACAGCGACACCGTGCTGGAACTGGGGTACACGCCGCGGCGGGTGACGATCTACGGTGCCGGCGTCATCGGCTGCGAGTACGCGTCGATATTCGCCAACCTCGACGTCAAGGTGAACCTGGTCAACACGCGTGACCGCCTGCTGTCGTTTCTGGATGACGAGATCACCGACGCGCTCAGTTATCACCTGCGTGAACAGGGGGTCGTCATCGTCCACAACGAGAACATCGAATCCGTCGAGTCCGGCGACGACGGCATCGTGCTGCGCTGCAAGTCGGGCAAAGAGGTGCTTTCTGACGTGCTGTTCTGGGCCAACGGCCGCAGCGGCAATACCGAGGGCATGGGGCTCGAGGAAATCGGCGTCGACATCAACCAGCGCGGCCAGATCGAGGTCGACGAGCGCTTCCGCACCTCGGTGGAGAACATCTTTGCCGTCGGCGACGTCATCGGTCCGCCGGCACTGGCCAGCGCCAGTTACGACCAGGGCCGTTTTGCCGGCCATCACGTTGCCGACGGCAGCTGCGACTGGGAGCTGCTGAGCGACATCCCAACCGGGATCTACACCAGCCCCGAGATCAGCTCGGTCGGCCTGACCGAACGTGAACTGACCGAGCAGAAGGTCCCGTACGAGGTCGGTCGCGCCGACTTCAAGAACCTCGCCCGGGCACAGATCGCCGGTCACCGGGTCGGCATGCTCAAGATCCTGTTCCACCGCGAGACACTGGCGCTGCTCGGCGTCCACTGTTTCGGCGAGCAGGCCTCGGAGATCGTCCACATCGGCCAGGCGATCATGTCGCAGCCGGGGGAACTGAACACGATCGACTACTTCGCCAACACGACGTTCAATTATCCCACGATGGCCGAGGCCTACCGGGTCGCGGCCCTGTACGGTCGCAACCGGATCAGGTGATGCGGAACAGCTGGCCGAAATTGGCCACGTTCAGGATAGTGCGGATGGCGTCGTTGGCGCCGGTCAGTGTGACCGAGTCTTCGCGGTTGCCGGCGTGCTCGCGCAGCCGGATCAGCATGCCGAGGCCGGCGCTGTCCATGTAGGTGGAGTCGCTGAGGTCGACGGTAACGGGTTGCCCCGGTGGCGACTGCGAGTACGCCTTTCTGAACTCGCGGTTCAGGTCGAAGACGAAGTTGCCGTGAATGGCGAGATGGGTTCTGCCGTCGGTGTTCGAGAATGTGATTCGGCTCATGGAGTCTGACATTATTGTTGGTTGTGGATACGACACAGTCCGGTGTCTGTTTTCACTCCCTTGAGACCCGTGGGCTGGAATTTTATTCCTCTTTCTTCGGTGGCGAAGCCGGTTTGAACATGTCCTGCCATATCTTCATATTCTGTTCGCCGAGCTTGACCCAGTAGTCGACAGGGGTGCCACTGAGCGCCTTGCCCATCTGTTCCTGGATGGTCTGCTGTTGCTCGTTGAAAAACCGCAGGCTCGTGTCCAGGTACTCGGAAAAGCCGCTCTGCGCGGCCTCGCCGTAGTTGCGGATGAACCGGGAGAGAATGTCGGCCGAGAACAGCGCCTCGCCGCCGGACTCCTGTTCCATGATGATCTGCAACAGGATGTTGCGCGTGATGTCGTCGTTGCTCTGCCGGTCGACGACCTTGAACGGCACTTCCTTCAGCACCATCTGGCGGACTTCGTCGAGCGTGATGTAACGGCTCTCGGTCGTGTCGTAAAGGCGGCGATTGGGGTATTTCTTGATCAGTCGTTCCGTTGCCATAGACGTGCTCTCCTCATGCCGCCGGAAAAAACCTTGAATTAAGACAGGGCATTATACGCATCTGCTGCGGGCGATGCGTAAACCCGGTGCAACCGGCGCTGCCCTGCCAGTCGAGGTGCTGACCAGGCCTCGCCGGGGCCGTGGCGGTCAACGCCGCCACGGCCCCGGCCGTCACCCCGTCAGTCGACGCTTTCCACTGCCAGCGCGACACCCTGGCCGCCTCCGATGCACAGCGTCGCGAGGCCTTTCCTGGCGCCTTCGCGCTGCATGCCGTGCAGCAGCGTGACCAGTACGCGGGCACCGGATGCGCCGATCGGGTGGCCGATCGAGATCGCGCCGCCGGAGACATTGACCTTGGCGGTATCCCAGCCGAGGTCCTTGTTCACCGACATGGCCTGGGCGGCGAACGCCTCGTTGGCCTCGACCAGGTCGA
>JAGRGW010000153.1:2319-4951 GCA_020445315.1 Gammaproteobacteria bacterium | reverse complement strand
TGGAACGCGTGTCGGCACTCGGCTTTGCGCTCGGCTACCTGGGTGGTGGCCTGCTTTTCGCCGTCAACGTGATGATGGTGGTGCAGCCGGCCTGGTTCGGTCTCGCCGGCAAGGCGGAGGCGGTGCGGATCGCTTTCCTCATGGTCGCACTCTGGTGGGCGCTGTTCTCGCTGCCGGTGCTGCTGTTCGTGCAGGATCGCGGTGGCACCGACCGGGTGGCTCCGGGCCAGGGGTTCCGCATGGCCTGGCGCGAATTCCGCGAAACATGGCAACTGCTGCGCCGACTGCGCATGGCGTTTGTCTTCCTGTTGGCCTACTGGTTTTACATCGATGGCGTCGACACCGTCGTCCGCATGGGCGTGGACTACGGCCTGTCGCTCGGTTTTGCCGCCGAAAGCCTGTTGACGGCACTGTTGATCACGCAGGTCGTCGGGTTTCCGGCGGCACTGTGGTTCGGCCGGCTAGGCGAGCGAATGGGAGCCAAGCGTGCGATCTGGCTGGCGATAGCGGTCTATGTCCTGGTCGTGTTCTGGGCCACGCGCATGGCCGAGAGCTGGGAGTTCTATGTCATGGCCGTCGCGATAGGCCTGGTCCAGGGGGGTATCCAGGCCATGAGCCGTGCCCTGTACGCGCGCATGATTCCGGCGGAACATGCGGGCCGCCTGTTCGGTCTGTACAACATGATGGGCAAGTTCGCGGCAATTATCGGGCCCCTGCTGGTCGGGTGGGTCACACTGGCGACCGACAGTGCCCGCATCGGGATCCTGAGCATCCTCGTGCTGTTCGCCATCGGCGGCGCGCTGTTGAGTCGGGTCGATGTCGGTCGCGGTGAACGCGAGGCATCGGACGTCGGTGTGGCGCGGTGATCTACGGCGTCGTCCTGTTGCTGGTGCTGGCCATGGTCTACCTGCCGCAGGTGTGGGTGCAGCAGGTGCTGGCGCGTTACAACCGTCATCCCGAGGATAACTTTCCGGGTAACGGCGCCGAACTGGCGCGCCACCTGCTGAACCGTTTCGATCTCGACGACGTAAAGGTGGAGCGGACCGACCTCGGCGACCACTACGACCCGCAGGCACGCGCCGTGCGGCTGACAGCCGACAAGTACGAGGGCAGGTCGCTGACGGCGATCACCGTCGCCGCGCACGAGTGTGGCCATGCGCTGCAACATGCCGCTGGCGAGCCGCTGTTCCTATGGCGATCGCGCCTGGCGCAGAGCGCGGTCTGGGCCGCGCGGCTGGGATCCTTCCTGCTGTTCCTGGCACCGTTTCTTGGCCTGCTGGCGCGGGCACCTTCTCCGGCGCTGATCTCCTTTATTGGTGGTTTCCTGATTCTCGGTTTCGGTGTCGTCGTCCAACTCGTCACGCTGCCGGTCGAACTCGATGCCAGCTTCAGGAAGGCGCTGCCGCTGCTGCGCTCCGGTTATCTCGAGCCGGCACAGGTCGGACCGGCCCAGAGGATCCTGCGCGCCGCGGCCTGGACCTACGTGGCCGCATCGCTCGCCGGCCTTTTGAACTTCTGGCGCTGGCTCGCCGTCCTGCGCCGCTGACGCGGCCGCTGTTATGCCGGGGGCCGGTCGAGATCGCCGGAAATTTGCCTGGGCGCCATTTCCCCATTCGTCAATTCTCTGACGACGCACTTTTGCTGATTGGCAACTCACTGTTTAATAAGCAATTAATTCTCTATTCGTGCATGGCACAAGGTTTGCTTCGCCATGTCCAGCCTGGATATCTCACCGGAGAACGTCTCAAACAGGTGTTGAAAGTGGGTTGTGTGTTGGGTGCTCAAGGCGATCGGTGAGATATCCGGGCCCCGATTCAAGTTGCTCGAGGCCCCAGGGGGCGCAGGGGAAGAGAAACCGACGATGGCAGATGAAAAAGACATCGCAGAAGAAGGACAGGGCGGCGGCAAGAAAAAGCTGATTATCATCATCGCGGCCGTCGTGCTGCTGTTGATCATCGGCGGCGCTGCGGCGTTCTTCCTGCTCGGCGGCGAAGACGAGGCGGCCGAGGGAGAGGCAGCGGCGGAAGATGTCGAGCAGGTCGAGGAAGGGGACCCCGTGTACCACGAACTCGACCCGGTGTTCGTCGTCAACCTGCCGGCAGGCGGTTCGGCGGCGATGCTGCAGATCGCCATCCAGGTCATGACGCGTACGCCGAGCGTGGTGGACACGCTGTCGTCGAATGACCCGATGATTCGTCACCATCTGCTCAACCTGCTCGAGCAGCAGGAGGCCGACACGCTGTTGACGCTCGAGGGCAAGGAGGCGCTGCAGGCGGCGATCCTCGACCTGCTCGTCGACAAGCTGAAAGACCTGAAGGAGCCCGGCGAAATCAAGGGCGTTTACTTTACCCAGTTCGTGATGCAGTAACCATGGCCGGCACAGATCTCTTATCCCAGGACGAAATCGACGCACTGTTGCACGGTGTCGACAGTGGCGACGTAGAGACGGGCAACGACGAAATACTCGACCCGTCCGAAGCGCGCAACTACGACTTCGCCAGCCAGGACCGTATCGTCCGCGGCAGGCTGCCGACGCTCGAGATGATCAACGAGCGGTTCGCGCGTTACTTCCGCACGAGCCTGTTCAACATGTTGCGCCGCAGTGCCGATATCTCGGTGTCGGGCGTGCAGA
>JAGRGW010000153.1:0-2300 GCA_020445315.1 Gammaproteobacteria bacterium | reverse complement strand
TCGTGCACAGCCTGTTCGTACCGACCAGTCTCAATATCACCAAGGTCTCGCCACTGCGCGGCAAGTCGCTGTTCGTGCTCGATCCCAAGCTGGTGTTCAGCGTGGTCGACAGCTTCTTCGGCGGCAGCGGGCGCTTCCACACCAAGATCGAGGGGCGCGACTTCACCCCGACCGAGGTCCGCGTCATCCAGATGCTGCTGGAAATCGCCTTCAAGGACCTGAGCATGGCCTGGCAGCCAGTGCTGGAGATCAAGTTCGACTACCTCAACTCGGAAGTGAACCCGCAGTTCGCCAACATCGTGTCGCCGTCGGAAGTGGTTGTCGTGACCACGTTCAACGTCGATCTCGAATCCGGCGGCGGGGATTTCTACATCTGCCTGCCTTACTCGATGCTGGAGCCGATCCGTGACCTGCTCGACGCCGGTGTGCAGAGCGACCGGGGCGAGCGTGACGAACGCTGGGAGATGGCCATGCGCGAGGAGGTCATGGGTGCCAGTGTCGAGATCAGCAGCATCCTCGGCGAGACGACACTGCCGCTGAGAGTGCTGGCGAGTCTCGAGGTCGGCGACATCATTCCACTCGACGTCAGGGACGAGGTCGAGGTTTGTGCCGAGAGCCTGCCGGTCTTTCGCGGCCAGCTCGGCGTGCACAACAAATGTTACGCGGTAAAGATCTCCGAGTGGATCGAACGTAGCCGCACCAGGCAGCTACACGACTTGATTGCCCAGCCGGAATCCGAACCCGGAACCGAGCTGGTGGCCAACAACAAGGCTTGAACAGGCAGGACAGGCAATGAGCGACGAACAGAAAAGCGCAGACGAGGCACTGGCCGACGAGTGGGCCGCGGCGCTTGGTGAACAGGAAGGGGCCGATGCGGCTGCCGCCACGTTCGAGGAGTTGAAGCCGGAGCGTGGCGCAGGCGAGGGCGGCGACATCAAGATCGACGCGATTCTCGACGTACCGATCACGATCTCGATGGAGATCGGCCGCTCGCGGATCAACATCCGCAACCTGCTGCAGCTCAACCAGGGCTCGGTCGTCGAACTCGATCGCCTCGCCGGTGAGCCGATGGACGTGCTGGTCAACGGTACGCTGATCGCCCAGGGCGAGGTCGTCGTCGTCAACGAGAAGTTCGGCATCCGCCTGACCGACATTGTCAGCCCGGCCGATCGGGTCAAGAAGCTGGGTGGCTGAAATGACGCCCGACGCGACCCGCTGCCCGCACATCGGAATCGATACCCGGTAACGCCATGAACAACAGTCTTGTGTCTGCTGCGCCCCTGTTCCTGATGGCCGAGGCGATCGGGGCAGCACCGGGCAGCGAGTCCGCTCGCCTGCTCGAATCGCCGCTGAGTACCGCCAACCTGGTCAACACGGCCCTGGGCCTGGTCCTCGTGGTGGGCCTGATGCTGGCATTGGCGTGGCTGGTACGACGTTTTGTGCAGGTTCCGGGTGCCGGAAAGGGCCTCGTCCAGGTGCTCGGCGGTGTGTCGCTGGGTTCACGTGAAAAGGCCGTGCTGGTCCGCGTCGAAGGACATCGATTGCTCCTCGGCGTGGCGCCGGGGCGGGTGCAGACGCTGCTGGTGCTCGATGATGGACAGGAACAAACCGTTCCGTTTGCCGACCAGTTGTCGCGCGTGGCGCAGGCCGGGGCGGCACGTGTACCGGGAGCGGGGGACGCGTCATGAAAGGGTTGCTGATGGTGAGCCTGTTCCTGCCGTCGCTGTCGCTGGCGGCACCGGGTGTCGAGGCGTTGACCGTAACCCCGGGCGCGGACGGCGAACAGACCTACACGCTGACCATCCAGGTGCTGCTGTTGATGACGGCGCTCAGCGTGCTGCCTGCGGCGCTGATCCTGATGACGTCGTTCACCCGGATCATCATCGTGCTGTCGATCCTGCGCCAGGCGCTGGGTACCGCGCAGGCACCGTCCAACCAGATCCTGCTGGGCCTGGCCCTGTTCCTGACTTTCTTCATCATGTCGCCGGTACTCAACGAGGTCTACGAGACGGCGCTGGCCCCTTACCTTGCCGACGAGATGACCGCGCAGGCAGCGCTCGATGCGGCCAAGATACCGATGCGGGAGTTCATGCTGGCGCAAACGCGTGACGACGACCTGGCACTGTTTGCCCGCATCTCTGGCCAGGAGGAATTTGAGCGCGAGGCCGATGTGCCGTTCACCCTGCTGATGCCGGCCTTTGCCACCAGCGAGCTGAAGACCGCGTTCCAGATCGGGTTCCTGTTGTTCATCCCTTTTCTCGTCATCGACCTGGTCGTCGCCAGCGTGCTGATGTCGATGG
>JAGRGW010000152.1 GCA_020445315.1 Gammaproteobacteria bacterium | reverse complement strand
TTCACGCCGGCGAGCCGCTTCGAGCTTTACGATTGCTTGCTGGGTTTCCAACGGCGGTATCGCCACGGTAAGTGCTTCGAGATCACCTCGCTTGACACTTCGAGCCCTGCTGCCTTCAGCAAGGCCACGAAAATAGTCCTGAGCGGGCGCTTGATTGAGTTGCCAGGCAATGAAGTCCGGGCCGACCCCATGGTCGAGACCTATTTGCAGATGAAAAAAATGAGGAGACGCCAGAACAGCATCCTGACGTAGATTCTGATTCTTGCTCGGAATCCGCAGCTCCGGAATATCCGAAATCCAGGTAGCGATGTTTCGCGCACCTTTCCCAGAAAACAGCACGTCTCCTAACCGAATCCAGCTCGGCTCTCTCTTAAAAGTGACCTGCGTCAACACGACCCCGTCCCAATCGATCTCACCGAATTCATTCACGTCCTTGATTTGCACTACTCGAGAATTCGCTTTTTCAATAGGTACTTCCTGGACACCCGTGCGGAATGGGTAACCGGCCCGAATGTCGGCAACCTCCCCTAAACGCACGTAGCGCATAAAAACCTCCGTCCTATCAAGTAGTTCGCCACAGAGCATAGGCTAAGCTTCTTATTGTCACAAGTGCATCATACGTAATGACGCAATTTTTTCTTGACCACCCGGGCATAGCCTGCTAGATTTTGCATCATACGCTATGACGCATATTTCATAACAGGAGGCCCCGGTGGCCAAGAAGAAGCAGACGACAGTTGGATGGGTCACAGGCGTGAACCCGTCAGAGAACTGCCCACTATTCAGCGCGGACGCCCTGATGCGCCGAGGACGTGGCCACGGGCTGCGCAACGAAATCGAACGCGAATTCGGCAAGCCGATTCCAGCAAAGGTGGCTGTTGGGTCGGCTGAGCAGCAGGAACTGATCAAGGCTGTCCAGAAGGTGTATGCGCGCCACCACCCGGAAGACGCCAAGAGGCTCGCTGCCCATGACGCAGAGACAACGCGCACGAACTTGGCCCCATCTGCTCAGCAGAAGCTGGACGCCGCAATTCGGGCGCACAAGCGTCTGTTGGAGATGGAAATCGAGGATCGAATTACCGATCGCCTCAACGAAATCTTGCCGACCTACTCGACTGAATACGACCAGTACCAAGCGTTCAACAACGCGTACCAGGGACCACTGACAAGGGAGGAGTTCAAGCGGCTACTGTCATGCCTGCATTCAGACAAGCTGCCAGGTCTAGATGAGGACAGCAGACGACGTTACGACACCATGTTCCGCATCATCAAGGAGAAACAGCAGTTGCTTTGTGGCCTATCGGAATCGGAGAAAAGCTCGGGAAGTCTACCGCGCACAGTCGAAGAATTGCTGGCACGGAGAAAGTGTCACTGAACGTGAGTTTATCTGCCCGACTCACCAACAAAACGGGCACAAACCGGCAAACGCAGGAGGTGAAAACCATGCAAAACGCCGAAACCAATGTCGCCAACGCGAGCGACCCAAAACACGGCAGCGTCATTGCTCTGCCACCGACCGTCTCGGACTTGATTGAACAGCGCAAGTCCAAGACCAAGAAGACCCTGCACGATCAGGTAGAGGACCTGCACCTGTCGTTGTGGGAGAACGCAGCCTACCAGGCGCTCCTGGATGCAGTGTATCCGGAGCAAGCGATCGAAGGCAGCTTGTTCGCAGACGACTTCGAGGCCGCCCGCATGATCCGTGAGGCCGCGAAGAAGAAAGGCAATGCTTACGTGGCGGGCCAGAAGCTCGAAACGCTCCGGAAGTCCCTGAGCGTTGTGCTGCGTCGCTACGGCATCAGCCGCAAGGAGCGTCGCGATTCGTGAGCCATCCTTGGCAATACCGTTAGCTGGCTAAGGTAGGTCCGGCCTCACCCGCTGCAACGGGTGGGGCCTCGTTCATTGTATATCGATTTCGTCATGACAGATCGCATTGATCGCTACCGATTTTGAGCTCGCCTCTTGTTGGTTGCCAACGTTACCGATCGCAAGCCGATGATGGCCGCCAGTTCACCGAACCGCCGCGAAAATCGAAGAGAGTTCGAATCCCTCCCCGCGCATCCCTAACGCCCTGATACCCGTGGGCATTCCGTTTCAGACCGTTCATAATCGTCTGAATTTTTTAGTTTTTAGAAGGCTAACCCCTTGAGCCACCGTCCCAGGAAAAGGTTCGGCCAGAACTTTCTGCACGACCAGTCCGTCATCGAACGCATTCTGGGTTGCGTCGATCCGCAACCGGGCCAGCACCTGGTCGAGATCGGCCCGGGCCAGGGCGCACTCACCCGGGGATTACTCCAGCGTGCGGGTGAACTGGATGCTGTCGAGCTCGACCGCGACCTGCTCGCACCGCTGCAGCGCACCTGTGCCGGTTATGGCGAGTTGCGGCTTCACAACGCCGATGCGCTGGCGTTCGATTTTCGCCAGTTGGCTGTTGACGGATCGAAGCTGCGCCTTGTCGGCAACCTGCCGTACAACATCTCTACGCCATTGCTGTTTCACCTGGTGGAACAGGCCGACGTCATCCAAGACATGCACTTCATGCTGCAGAAAGAGGTCGTCGACCGCATGGCCGCGGGGCCGGGCAGCAAGACCTACGGTCGGCTGTCGGTCATGCTCCAGATCAGTTGTGACGTGAAACCGCTGTTCGACATCGGACCCGAGTCGTTCGATCCGCCGCCCAAGGTCGACTCCAGCGTCGTTCGCCTGGCACCGCTGCCCAAGCCGCAGCTTGATCGCGAGCTGATTCCGGCATTCGGTCGATTCGTGACACAGGCGTTCTCGCAGCGACGCAAGACCCTGCGTAACAACCTGAAAGGGCTCGCGGATGCCGATGCCATCAGCCGGGCCGGCATCGACCCCGGCTGTCGCACCGAGACACTCCCCATCGAGGCGTTGATTGCCTTGTTTCGGTCCCTCTCGTAAAGGCGTCGCAACCGGCTAGGTGCCGCGCAACTGCCGCGTGGCCTTGTCCAACCAGCCCAGGGCACCGGGATAGTCGTACGCCGACATGGATTGGCCCAGGCGCGTGGCGATTTCGGGCACGGCGTCATCCAGCTGATCCCGAATCCTGACGTAGGCGTCGAAGGCGGTGGCATCGTCTTGCGCCAGCAGTTCGCGTAGTTCGTCCAATCCGGCGAGAACCCGGGTCGGGTCTATCGCTTGCGGAGCGGCGGTAGGCGCCACCCCATCGATTCGATCGAGCGTGTCCGCCAGGGTCTTGAGCATCGCGTGCAGTTCGTCAATCAACAGGTTTGACGCCTCCGGCGTGGCACCGTCGCGCAAGGCATCGTTCAATTTGGCCGCGGCCTCGCTGATATCCACGAGGCTGAGATTGGCCGCTGTGCCCTTGACCGTATGCGCCGTCGCGATCGCGGTATCGCGATCGCCGTCGGCGAGAGCGGCGCGGATCTCGTTGGCCGCGTTGCGGCGACTCTCGGCGAAAAGCACCAGCATCGCCGTGTACTTGTCGATCTTTCCACGCAGGCGCTTCAACCCGGCGTCAAAGTCGATCCCGGGTGTTTCCGACAGCACCCGCGCGACGGCCGAAGCATCCGATGCGCCGCCTTCGGCCGCCTTGGCCTTGTCGGCTTCGACCGATCCGCCCTCTTCGCTGGGCAGCCAGCGCGCCAGTGTTGCATACATCAGGTCGGGATCGACGGGCTTGGCGATGTGGTCACACATTCCCGCATCAAGGCAACGCTGTCGATCCTCGTCGAACGCGTTTGCAGTCATCGCCACGATGGGCAGCTTGGCGCAACCCGGCAGGGCGAGAATCTCGCGTGTGGCGGTCACGCCGTCCTTGCCGGGCATCTGCATGTCCATCAGGACCAGGTCGTACCGGGTTTGCGCGGCCATGCTTACCGCCTCGATCCCGTCCTTTGCCGTGTCCACCTCGGCACCCGTTCCCGCCAGCAGTTCCAGCGCGACGACACGGTTGATCTCGTTGTCCTCGGCCAGCAGGATGCGTGCGCCGCGCGCCAGTCCCGACTCGTCTGCAGTCGGTGCGGCTTGAACAGGGGCAGCCACAGGAACATCAAAGGTCGCGTCAAACAGTCTGCCGATCTCGTCGAACAGGCGGGCCGGCAGCACCGGCTTGGTGAGATAGGCATCGGCACCCGGGCAGTTGGCCGTGGAATCGCGCGTCTCCAGGTTGCTGCAGGTCACCAGCAAGCGGGAGGCCAGACCTGCCGGCCAGGCGGATCGCAGGCGGGCGGCCATGTCGCTTGTCACGTGGCGGTAGAGCTTGCCATCGACCAGCATCAGCGCGGGACCGGCGGCCTGGCGCGCTGCGTGTTCGACCGACTCCAGCCCCTCGTTGATACTTGCGGCAAGATCCACCGTCGCACCGGCCCGCACCAGCAGGCTCGCCGCCGCCTTGCGGGCATCGTCGTGATCGTCGATGACGAATGCGTGCACGCCATCGAGCGAATGATTCCATTCTGGCGCCTGCTGTGGCGCCAGGCGTAGCGGCAGGTCCACCCAGAAGTGGCTGCCAAGCCCGGGCTCGCTTTGCATACCGACCTCGCCACCCATCAGTTCCGCGAGGCGCTTGCTGATTGCCAGGCCGAGCCCGGTCCCGCCAAAGCGGCGTGTCGTCGATGCATCGGCCTGCTCGAAGTGGTGGAACATGCTGGCGTGGCGGTCTTTCGGAATCCCGATCCCGGTATCCGCCACTTCAAACCGGACCACCAGGTCGTCGCCATCCCGACTGACAATACGGCAGCGGAGCAGGATCTCCCCCTGGTCGGTGAACTTGACAGCGTTGCTGGCGAAGTTGGCCAGGATCTGGCCGACGCGCAGTGGATCGCCGAGCAACACGCGTGGCACATCGGTGATGTCACACACCATCGCCAGGCCCTTCTGCTCGGCCTGCTCGGTGGTCAGGTCGGCAACGGTCGCCAGCACCTGGTCGACCTTGAACTCGGTCGATTCGACGACCAGCTTGCCGGCCTCGATCTTCGACATGTCGAGGATATCGTTGATGATGCCGAGCAGGTGCTGCGCCGAGTCGCGGATCCGGTCCAGTTGCCAACCCTGGTGCGTCGTGACAGCGCCGTGGCGCAGCAGGTGCGTGAGACCGAGTATCGCGTTCATCGGCGTACGGATTTCGTGGCTCATGTTGGCCAGGAAGGTGCTCTTGGTCAGGTTGGCCGCCTCCGCGACCGCCTTGGCCTCCTCCAGTTCCGCGGTCCGCTCGGCAACCAGTCGCTCGAGGTTGCTGCGGTGCCGGTCGAGTTCGATCTCGGCGTACTTGCGCTGGGTGATGTCGCGGTTGACCCCACGGCGGCCCCGGTGCACACCGCTGGCCGTGGTTGCGGGCTGGCAGGCATGCTCTATCCAGCGGGTCTCGCCGCCCGGCTCGACGATCCGAAACTCGATCGTGGCGTGCGCTCCACCCTTGTCAATGGTATTGATGTCATGGGTATGTGATCGCCACAGCGCCCGGTCGTCGGGGTGCAGCAGACGGTTCATCAGATCGGGATCGGTGATGAACTCCCCGGGCGAATGCCCACAGATGTGCTGGCAGCCCGGCGATACGTACTCGTAGGTTCCGTCCTCATTCAACCAGTACTGCCAGTCGGGCGAATAATCGGCCAGGATACGGTAACGTTCTTCACTCTGTGCGAGACGCTGCGACCAGGTCTTGCGCTCGTCGACGTCGATATGCACACCGATCAGGCGGACCGGCCGGTCACCGGCGCGTTCGACGACGACACCCCGTGACTGGATCCATTTCCAGTGGCCGTCCTTGTGCCGCAGGCGGAATTCGACCTCCATCGTATCCTCGCCGCTGGCGAGCCAGCTCTGCACGGTGTGTTCTGCGCTGGAACGGTCGTCCGGGTGCAGCAAGGATGCCCAGCTCTCGTAGCTGCTGGCCAGTTCCTCATCGCCATAACCCACCATCGACTTCCAGACGGGCGAGAGATACACCGTCTCATCATCCGGCCGCCAGTCCCAGACACCGAGCCCGCTGCCCTCGAGGGCGAACTTCCAGCGCAACTCCGCTTCGCGCAGGTCGGCCGCGAGCCGATTCTGCGCGGTGATGTCCTGCCAGACAGCGATGAGGAAGCGACGTCCGCCCAGTTCGACAACGCGGTTGCTGGTCAAGGTGTCGCAGGGCGAGCCATCGGCACGCCGGTGGCGCAATTCGAAACTGCCGCCCTCCATGTCGAGCAGTGCGTTCATCCGCTTACGTACCTCGGCGGCATCGATGTCGTACTGAATGTCGAACAGGCTCATGCCGGCGAACACCGACCGCTCGTAACCGAGCATTGCGCACGCGGTATCGTTGAACTCGGTGAAGCCGTAGGTCTCACTGTCGATGAGCAGCATGCCGCCCGCCGCCTGGTTGAAGATCGCGCTGAACTTCGCCTGGCTCTCGCGCAGCGCCTGTTCGGCAGCCTTGCGCTCAGAGATGTCGTCCCAGACGGCAACCACTATCTCGCGGCCTTCGAGTTCAACGAACGACAGGTTGAGCTGGATCGCCACCGGGTGTCCGTCGCGGTGGCGGTGCGCCGATTCGAAAACCATCCGGCGCGACACGCGCAGGCGATCCATTGTGGCGCGGATCTCGGATTCGCCCGTGAACTGCGCCTGCACGTCGGGCAACCTCAGGCCGGCGAACTCGTCTCGGCTGTAACCCAGCAACGTATGCGCCGAGCGGTTGAAATCGACGAAGCGCAGGGTCTCGACGTCGACGATCTCGATCGCCATGTTGGCCTGTTGAAAGATGGTATCCAGCAGGACTCGCCGCGACTCGGCCTGTGCCTCTATCCGCTTGCGCTCGGAGATATCGCGTACCGAAGTGAAAACCACCGGCTTACCTTTGAGGTTCATGCCACGCGCGCTGATCTCCACGTCGAACACGGAGCCGTCCCTGCGCCGATGGCGCGACTCGAAGGTCGCATCGATCAGGTCGAAACGGGCAAAGTGCTCGCGGATCTCGGCTTCGTTCAGATTCGCGTCCCAGTCCCAGGCGTGCATGCCAAGCACATCGCCAACCGGGTAGCCCAGCATTTCAGCGAAGCGTGCGTTACATACGATCAGGCAGTGGTCATCATCAATGATGGCGATACCGTCGCGCGCGAGGTCCATCAACTGGTGGTGGTACTCGAGCTCGTCGGCAAGACGGCTCTCGGTGGCGCGCATCGCGGTGATGTCGTGTGCAATGCCGAGCACACCGATCAGTTCACCATTGCCCCCGTACATCGGCGTCTTCGTCGTCAGGTACAGGCCCCTGCTACCGTCGGCGAATTGCAGGTCTTCCTCGTTGTCGCGCGGCCTGCCGGCCTCGATCGCGGCGAGGTCGTTGCGCCGAAAAAAAGCCGCCACGTCGGCGGGCACGAAATCAGCATCGGTCTTGCCGACAATCTCGGCCTCACTGGCGCCGTAGAGGTCCTCGAAGCGCGGATTACAGGCCAGGTAGACGCCGTCCGGGTCCTTTATCCAGACCAGGTCCGGCAATGTCTGGACCAGTGACTTCTGGAAGCCGCGTTCGCGTACCAGTTGCGCGAGCGCCTGCTCGGTTTCACTGACATCCCGAAACGACCAGACACGCGCATGCCGGCCCTTGTGCCGGGTCGGCGCGGAGTAGCGCTCGAACGTCCGCCCGTCGCGGAACTCGAGCTTGGCCGTGGTCACTTCGTCAGTGCCGTACAGACGCTGTACTTCGGCGAGAAAGGCGTCGGGTTGCTCCAACTGGTCGAGTACGAAAGCCAGCAGGCGCTGATCGTCGCCGGTCGCCAGCAGGTCGTCCGGAATACGCCAGAGCTCCTGGAAACGCCGGTTGGCCAGAAGTACCTGGCCGGCATCGCCGATGACCAGGATGCCGTCGGCGGTGGAATCGAGGGTCGTACGCAGCAACTGGTCGCTGTCGTCGGCTTCTTCGCTCGCCGCCAGCCGCGCGATACCGTGTGCGATCTGCATGGCGATCGATTCGAGAAACGTGATCACCTCGGCGGGCAGTGCGGCGGCCTGTCGACTGGCGACACTCACGCAGCCGACCACGCGGCCTTCCTCGCTGAGCGGCAGCACGACCAGCGCGGCCATCTCACCCCCGCTACCGTCCACGGTCTGCCGCAGCAGGCCGGCGCAGCGGTCTTCCGGCGCGGTAGGGAAACTGGTGGCGACGCGACCCTGCCGGGCGAGCCCCGCGTGTGCCGAGTCCGCCGGGTAGTGCGGCGTGCGCCCGCAGAAATCCATGCCTGGACCGAGGCAGTGCTGCAAACCCAGGGCACCGTCGCCATCAACCAGGTAGATGGCGCCGGCATCGATATCGCTCGCCGTCATCAGCAGTTCGAGACTGGTACGAAACAGGCGGCCGCGATCCATCTGCGATGGCAGTGCGCGATTGAACGCCTGGTGCAACGCAAGCAATTCGGCATTACGTCGACTGCTCGTCGTATCGAGCACGACCGCCTCGATCAGCGGCGCCGGTTCAACCCCGTCGGACCGACGCGTCAGCCCTCGCGCACACAGCCACAACCAGTGACCGTCGTGGTGACGGAAACGAAAGTCGATGTCGAAACGATCACTGCCGGGCTCGAGCATGAGCTGCGCATCGGGGCGGTCTTTGGGATGGACCCGGGTCAACCACTCGTCGACATCGAGCACGACCTTACCCACTCCGCGGATCTCAGCGCTCCCGGCACCACCCGGGGCACCGATAACCGCGGCGAGGTCGTCGCCGATTTCGAGCGTCCGCGTGGCGCAGTCGAAACGCCAGCTGGCGAGCCCGAGCTGACCATGCCCCCTGCTGATCGTTCCTGCGCTTGCCTCAGTCCGCATGCCGTTCCACCGCTACCGGGGCGACCACCGGGGCGTCACCGATACTGTTATCCGAAAAGTCCGCGAGAATCGCGGTAAAACGATCGATGTTGGCAAGGAAAGCGTCGACGACATCGGGGTCGAAATGACTGCCCCGTCCGGCGACGATCATGTCGATCGCCTCCTGGATCGGCATGGCCGGCTTGTAGACGCGGCGGCTGACCAGCGCATCAAAGGTGTCGGCGAGGGCCATCAGACGCGCGGGGAGCGGGATCTCCTCCCCGGCGAGACCGTCGGGGTAACCGCTGCCATCCCAGTTCTCGTGGTGCCACATGGCGATATTACGGGCGACCGCGAGGAATCCGAGCGGCGCGTCGTCGAGACCTTGCATGGCGTCGCCGAGCACGTCTCCGCCGAGTTGGGAGTGCCGCTGCAGCGCCCGGTACTCGGCGTCGCTGAGTTCGCCGCGAATCGCCTGCTCGATCGCGTCACTGCCAATCCGGCAATGCGACTTCATCAGCGCGATTTCGGTCTCGTCGAGCTGGCCGGGTTTCAGCAGCACCGCGTCCGGGATGCCGACCTTGCCGATATCGTGCAGCGGCGCCGACTTGACGATCATGCGGATCATCGACTCGCTCAGGCATGCCGCGAAGCGCGGCTGGGCACCCAGGTGCCGGGCGAGGACCTCGACGTAGGCCTGCGTGCGTTGTACGTGCCGGCCGGTATCGTGGTCGCGCGCCTCGGCCAGGCTGGCCAGGGCGCGTATCGCGATGTCCTGGATCTTCTGGTTGTCGTGCAAGCGGCGCTCGACCTCAGACTCCAGGTAGGCATTCTGGTTGCTCAGCCAGTCGCGCGCCTTCTTCACCTCGACCTGGGTGGCCACCCTGGCCAGCACGATTGGCGGCGAAATCGGCTTGGTGATGTAGTCGACCGCGCCACAGGCCAGGCCCTTTTCTTCGTCGACGCTGTCAGTCATCGCGGTGACGAAGATCACCGGGATATCGCGCGTGGCCGGGTCCTCTTTCAGCGCCGCCATGACCTCGTAGCCGTTCATCTCCGGCATCATGACATCGAGCAGTACCAGGTCGGGATGCGGTGAGGACGCGGTAATCTGCAGCGCACGCCGGCCCGACGGAGCCACCTGGACGCGGTAGTGCGGGCTCAGCAACTGGCCCAGCAGTGTCAGGTTCTCCGGCGTGTCATCGACGACCAGTACGGTTGCGGTCTTCGGGGCGGGTCGGAACATCGATTTTCCATCACAAGAACGGCCCAGTCACCGACACACGGAATCGCTGGCACAAGCCGTTCCGATGCGGCCAGTGGATACATTTAATAATGATATACGGCCGTAGCCCCTGGGACTTGAGCAAGGCAGTCAAGGGCTCAGACCCGATTAATGGCGTGGCCCAGCGGAATCCTGTATCGGAACGGTATGCGGTAAAGACAGGCCCGTGAAGGTCGCTACAGATGTACATTGCCCCCCGGAAGCTGGAAAATCCCGCGCTGGCCGACGGCACGAACCCTATTCCACCAGGCTCAGACCCGCATGTCCCCGAAGAAAAGCGCAAAACTCGTCGAAGAACTCACGTCGGTCGCGCACCGACGCCAGATCGCTGAACGACCCGACCGCTGGTTCGCCGGCTTGTCGGTGCGCGACGCCCAGGTCCTGACCAGGCACCTCGAATCCCTCGGCGATGCCGGCCTGCCGTTGCGACTGGGTGTCATTCACACCTATACCAGTGACCTGCTCGATCCGTGGCTGAAACTGCATGCAACGGTCCAGGGCCTGGACCTGCAGACCTACCATGCACCTTACGGGCTCAACCTGCTCGAGGCACAAACAGGGTCCGGACTCGAGCAACATGCACCGGATATCACCCTGTTCATGCTGCAGCGTGAAGACCTGCACCCCGACCTCGCCCGCCCGGTCTCGGGCCTGCCGGCAGACCGCAAAGACAGGCTGAAGCAGGAGATCGTCGAACGGCTGTCGCAGGTACTGTCGCAGTTCCGCAGAACGGTCGGCGGCCTGATGCTGGTCAGCCTGCTGCCATCGGTCCAGGGCGCCTGCCTCGGTCAGCTGGACCGTCATTCCGAACGCTCGGAGAACGCCTGGTGGCACGGGCTGCGCGAACAGATCGCCGCCCACCTGCGCGATCATCTCGACGCCACGATCCTCCTCGACGAGGAGCAGTTGATCAACCAGGTCGGACGCGACCACTTTTTCGATCGTCGCTACTGGTACGCATCGAGGTTTCCGTTTACGCCGCTCGCGGCAAACGAGTTCGCACGCGTCATCGTCGGATTTGGCGTACTGCTGAAGCGCCCGAAGGCCAAGGTCATCGTGCTCGATGCCGACAACACCCTGTGGGGTGGGATCATCGGTGAAGACGGCCTGCACGGCATCGGCCTCGGGCAGGACTATCCGGGCAATGCCTTCGTCGATTTTCAACGCCGGCTGCTCGATTTCCAGCAGCGGGGTTTCGTCCTCGCCCTCTGCAGCAAGAACAATCCGGACGACCTGCAGGAGGTGCTGGACAAGCACCCGCACCAGGTGCTGCGCGACGAACACTTCGTGGCGCGCCGCGTGAACTGGGAGCCCAAGCCGGCCAACATCCGGGCGCTGGCACAGGAACTCAACCTCGGTCTCGATTCGTTCATCTTCGTCGACGACAGCGACCACGAGTGCGCGATGGTCCGCCAGGAGCTGCCACAGGTCGAAGTCATCCAGACGCCGAAGAACGCGGTAGCGGTACCCACGTGCCTCGAACAGCTCGCACGGCTGGAGATTCTCTCGCTGACCGACGAAGACCTGAAGAAAACCCAGATGTACACGCAGGAACGGCAGCGCCGCGAACTGCGCGACTCGCTCGACGGACAGGGTGAAGACATCACCGGTTACCTGCGGTCGCTGGACATGAAGATGTCGATCCAGTTGAACCCGGTTGCGCACGTGGCGCGCCTCTCGCAATTGTCACAGAAGACCAACCAGTTCAACCTGACCACGCGACGGTACGACGAACAGCAGGTCGCCGACTTCATCGGGTCGCCAGACTGGACGGTTGCCTCGTTCTCCCTCGCCGACGTGTTCGGCGACAGCGGGATTGTCGGCCTGATGCTGGTCAGGCACTCGCCCGACGATGCGGAGTCCGTCGCCATCGACACCCTGTTGATGTCCTGTCGCGTCATCGGCCGGCGCGCGGAATCGGCCTTCCTTTACGCGGTCCTGAATCGCCTGGCCGAAATCGGCATCAAGCGCGTTTCGGCCGAGTACCTGCCCACCGCCAAGAACAAGCTGGTGGAACAGTTCTTCGACGACCACGCGTTCAGCGATACCGGCGACAAGCGTTACGTCTGCGAACTTGGCGATGCCCAACGCGAGGCACTGCAGGCACTACCGATCGATGTCACCCTCGAATAACCGAAACCCACGAAACCGGAATGACCCATGAGCATGATTGACGATGTAAGGCGCGTGATCGCCGACACCCTCAACCTGTCGGAAGACAAGATCGACGAGAACAGCTCCAGCGAGACCATCGATGCCTGGGACTCGCTGGCACAGGTCAACCTGATGATGGCGATCGAACAGACCTTCGATCTCGAACTCGAGGTCGAGGATTTCATGAAACTGAACTCGGTCAGCGCGATCGCCGGTTTTATCGAAGCCAACAGCTGACGCGCCCCGGTGAACCTGCTGCACCAGATTTCCGACCGACTCGTCCACGCACTGCCGGACGAGCAGATCAAGCGCCTGCGCGCGGCCTATTTCGGGCTGAAGCGCAAGGCGGCACCGTTGAGCCGCTGGATACACGGCACCTTCGGTACCGAAGACCTGCGTCGACACCTGGAACAGGAGGTCGATCCCGATTTCGAGATCCTGATGGTGCACGGTTCGGTCAACGGCATGGCGCCAATGTACACGGGCAACGCGCTCGAACTCGTGCGCATGCTGATCGACTATTGCGGCCCCGAACGAACCCTGGCGATGCCGGCGTTCTTCTTCGGCGATCCGAAAATCGGCTCGGTCATCGAGACCTTCGCCCACGACGCCCGGTTCGATCTCAAGCGCACGCCGTCGCAGATGGGGTTGTTCACCGAGATCTTCCGGCGCACCAAGGGTGCCGTGCAGAGCCGGCACCCGGTCTACCGCGTCACCGCGCTTGGCCCGTTGGCCGAGGCCATGACCGCCGGCCACGAACTCGCGTCGACGCCGGCCGGTGCCGGCACGCCGTTCGAATTCATGGCGGCCCACCGCACGCGCGTACTCGGTATCGGCAAGTCGTATCACGTGATGACCCAGGTCCACCACGTCGACGACCTGCTGGGCGACGACTACCCGGCCGAGCGAACACCGCAGCCGGAGCGCACCCGAACGCCCGTCGTCGTCGTCGACCGCGGCGAGGAACTCCCCATGGTGCTGACGGGGGGCGGCATCCAGTGGCGTTTCAACATCGACAAGCTGCCCAGCCTGCTGACCGGGGACGAGATGCGGTTCTGGAAGTTTCACAACGTCCCGTTGTTCCAGGCCGATGCCAGCCGGGTGACCCGGCGTCTGATCGAGGTCGCCGGCCAGGGACTGTGCCTGCACGACCCACAATGAACACGATCAGGCGGGCGAATCGATGCCCAGCTCGCGCAACATCACGTCGAGCACGCGCTCGCTCTTGATCGGGATGATGCCGGCGGTCTGATCGGTTGCCATGCGCGGCAGTCGCGGGCAGGCGAAGTCGGCGTTCGCGTATCGCGCCGCCAACTGCACGCACAATGTCTCGCCGGCGCCCTTCGCAGCCGCATACTCGCTGAAGCCCCGTTCGGGCTGATCAACGTAGACTGAAGACGGGTAATAGAAGTGAACCGTTTGCGCCGGGTCTGCCGCTTCCATGCAGGCAGCCACCAGGGCGTTGAATGAACGCAGATAGAACTCGCTGTAGCGCGCAAACAACTCGGTATTCCATGCGGCACTGCGGTTGGCGTCGATATGTGGCGATGCGAAATAGTAGACATGTGTCGGCACCTGCGAATCCGCCGGCCAGGCCGCCATGTCGAGCACGTTGAGCGCCACGGCACGACAGCTGCCTCCGCCGGCGACGATGTCACGCACGACCGCCTCTGCCTCGTCGCGCCCGCGGTTGTACGTGATGACCACGTCGGCGCCACCGGCGGCGAGAATCTTCGCCGTCACTTCGCCGGCGCCACGTGAACCGCCGATAACCCAGGCCCGCCGACCAACAAAGTGGTCGTTGTCGATATGCGCGCTTACCGCGTCGAAAGACGGCTGCTCGACCGGCCTGGGGCGGAAGAACGTCACCAGCGAGCCGCTGAGCCCGGCAGACTCCACCGCGACCGTCAACTGCTGCACACGCGCATCGGCCCGCTGCTCGGAATAAACGAGTCCGGTTGGCTGGTCGGGCTTCGCCGGCGTCATGGCCAGGCTCAGTCGCGAGAAGATCGAATGCAGACCCGGCGCACGCATACCGACCACGCGGGTCGTCGCCAGTACCTGGGCCAACCGTAGCGGCGGCAGCACCTGCGTGAGCCGCGGAAACAACGCCTGCGCCAACCCGGCATGACAGTACAAAGGCAACTCGCCAGACACCTGGCGAGACGAATAAGCCTGGTCCAGCGGCTGCTCGCGTGGCGGATCGCCGGCATCGACCTCGCCCGGGTCTTGCGCCGCATCGGGCGGCGCCAGCGTGATCCTGGCATTCAATACCTGCTTGCCATCGGATACCGCCGACAGGGACAAGGTCGCGGCGTCTTCCGACAGCGTGGCTTCGTAGCTGATGTCGCGGTCGACCTGCGCCGGACCGGGGAAACTGACGCTGATGGCGCTGGGCGCGCACTGCGCGGCATCGGGCAGGCCAGCCAGGGCCTCGTCCCAGGTCCGCAGGAAATGATGCACACCGTGGATCACCGGGTGACCGAACTGCAGTCGTCTCGCGTGGACGGGATCGACGTGCAACGGATTGTAGTCACCCGACACCTGCGCAAACGCATCGTTCTGCTGCCACGTGATCGAGAAGGTACCCGTTACGTTCGTCATGCCTTACCCCCTGCAAGCAGGCGCGCGCGCACCCACAACGACTCAGCGACATCGACGATGCGTTCGGACAGGCCACGGTAGAAACCCTTGCGCCTTTCGGTGACCTGCCCGAGCAGCCACACCGTGACGATGACACACGCCAGCACCTGCCACAGGTACAGCGAGGTATCGGGGCTGCCATCGATCAGCGTGGCGAAAAACCAGATCAGCGGCTGGTGCGTGAGATAGAGCACGAACGTATAACCGGCCAGGTAACGGATCGGCCGCGCGAACGCGGTCAGGACCGCGCCGAACTGGTGTGCGATCGCGCGAAAGCCGGCGAAGTTCAGGAACACCAGCGCACCCAGCAACCAGTCGCTGATGAATGAACGCGAGTAGGCCAACAGATGATAGGGCTGTTCGCCGATCTGGCTCTCCAGCCAGACCTTCAGCGTCTTCTCGACGCCGTACTGGTGGAACAGGACGATGGCCACGAGACTGCCGACGAAAGCGATCCAGCCGACCGACACGCCGATACCGGCCCAGAAACGGCTGTGGTACAGGTAGACACCCATCCACCAGATCGGGGCGAGCAACAATACCTTCGGGCCGAGCAGGAGGCAGATCATCACCAGCACGATGACGCGCGCCCGCCCCTGCATGAACATGAAGACCCCGAACATCACGTAGTACCAGACCTCGTAATTGAGCGACCAGTACGGCACATTGGAAAAGGACGTGATCGACACGGTCCAGATCTCGTTTAGGAAAAACAGGCTGGTAAAAAACCGCAGCGGCACGAAATCATTGGTCGCCACGCCTTCGTAGAAGCGCATACCGATCATCTGGCCAAAGGTATCGGCAAGCAGGGTCACGATCAGCGCCACCGGCGCAACCGAGTAGATGCGCGCCAGTCGACTGACGGCATAGTCACGCGGCACGCGCTCCTTCTCCGACGTCACGTAGGCGATTACGTATCCGGAAAGCAGGAAGAACACCATCACGGCGCTGTGTCCGTACTGCGGCAGGACCTCGGTGATGATGCCGCGATGATTGGCGTGGTTGACCAGCACGACCACGGCGGCCAGGAAACGGACGAGGTCGAGGTACAGCGAAAACTCTTTCTTCATGCGATTCGAATCTGACCGGTGTCGACGCCTTTACCTGTATAGAAAGCGCCGTACCGCCTGCTCGGCATGGCGCTGGCCCGCCCGGAGCGGGTTGGCCGCCGGGGGCGACGGTTGCGGCTGGATATCCACGCCCGGCGCGTCGGCGAAGCCGCGGACCCTGTATCGATCCGAATGCTGCGCCAGGTATTGGCACAACTGCCGGAAGCGGCGCTCGACAAACCGGTCGACGTGCTGCTTGTCCGGGCTGAGCATCTCGAAGTTGTGGGTCACGATCACGACCGAGTCCCACCCGTCAGCCAGGGCCTGTTCCAGGTAAGCGACCATTTCCCGGAAAGATAAAGCCGTGACCTGGGCGATGCGATAAGCCCCCTGTCGCTCGAGGCGCAGCACCGACACCGGGTAGATGCACAGGCCATCGACGACCCGGGGCTGCACCAGGCGCTCGCCCGGCATCATGTCCGCCACACCGACATCCGCCCCCAGGTTGTAGCTGGAGTCGAGAAATATGCCGTTCTGGCGCAAGGCGTTCAGTGTCGCCTGGTTCGCTCCGTAACTGCCGGCGCGAAACGCGTTGACGGCCGGCGCACCGGCCTCTGCCAGTCGCGCCAGGCCCCAGGCGATCACGGCCGCCTGGTCATGTTCGTCCAGCTGAGCCATCGCGGGGATCTTCTGACCGACCCGAGGCAATCCCGGCACGTCCACCTCGTCGAGCCATTCCGTGTGCAGGTGCAGTTGCACCTCCTGCCCCGCATCGACGATCAGGCCCACCATCTCGCGCAGGGGCTCGATGCCGAAGCGCGCCGAAAACAACGGCTCGACGAAGAACACCGCCGGGAGTCCGTACTCGCGCAGGATCGACAACGTGGCCGGCAGCGCGAAATCGCCACGTGGCGTGGGCCCGTAGACGTACTTGCGAAAGGCCCCCGGGAATGTGGCGTCGAGATTGTCCCAACCCGGACACCAGATTTCGGTGTCGACGGTCAGGTAGACATTCAACATGTGGAGATCCCCGAGAGGCCGGCCTGGACTGGCCCGGATTGTAAACACCTGTCGGGCCAAAGGCAGCCTTGGAAGACCACGCGACACCGCCCGGACCGATACCCCGGCGGTCCCTGGTGAGTCTCCGTGAGCGCACGATGCACGGCAACGACAACCGGGGACTTCCGGACACGGCTTCGCGACAGTCGCCGGCACGGTTGTCCGCCAACTTTACAGCAGGGATTTTCCTTCGCCGGACACCAATCACATCTACCTGTTTTTATTGAAAAAAACGGGTTGGCACCAATTCTGCTGTATAGCAATCAGGCAGAGCGCCGACAGGTAGTCGCGATGATCCCGAAACAAGACCTGTGCCGCGCCGAGAAATACCAGGAAATGGCCGATGAACCCGTCGGCACTCTGCCTCGACCCAAGCACCGGTCAGACCGGCAATGGCCAGCGCCGGGCCGCGGTGGTCCGTTAGACCACTATCGTGGTCATCGGCAGTCAAGATGCCGCGCCGGAATTTTAATCCCATGATCCCGATACCGGCGTAGAATCGGCTCGAGTAGACAAACCGTGTTTCCACGACAACGGCTGACAGTATTCCATGATCACGGCGACACGGGCCAGAGGCTCGTACGACGCCACTCGGGCGGTGTCGACGGTTCGTGGCGGACACGGGTGGCCGGCACAGGGAGGCAGCGCTAATGGAAGAGCAGTTCGACATCGTTTTCTACGGCACGGACAGGACCGGCGACGACAGGCTCGCCATCGTCGACAAGGTCCGTGAACTGCTGAAACTCGACGAACAGCAGGCCGAGCAACTGTTCGATTCCCCGAGCGGCGTGGTGCTGGCCTCGACGGCCGACGAGGACAAGGCGAAACGCATCGTCGGCGCGCTGGTGAAAGCGGGCGCGGCCTGCAACTACCGGCACGGCGCCACCACGGTGAAGCGCAGCGACTGGGAGCAGTGGCAGCTGGAAGACCAGGTCGACGCGGTCCCCGACAACCGTTTCCGCTGCGTGGCCTGCGGCTACACGGTAAAACTGCAGGACGACGAGGTACCGCCGGCGATCTGCCCGGAGTGCGACGTCGTGCAATCGAAGTACGCGTCGGTCGACGCGCAGAAGCGTGAACGCGAACGCATCCGCAACGGCCTGCTGGCGGTCAAGAACGCCCAGGCCAGGCGGGAACAGGCCGAGATCGATCGCCTGCGCCAGGAGGCCCTGCGCGAACAGATCAAGAAGGAGCTCAGCAAGGAATTCGACGAGCACCGCAGCCTGCAGTTGCGAACCCAGACCGTGATGGCGGCCGCCGCGACCTTCCTGTTGGGAATCGGCGGCACGCTCGGTTTCGTCATGCTGAACAGCGACTCCGGCAGGTTCGCCGCACCGCCGACCGACGTGGTGCAGAACGTCACGACACCCAGCACGGGGCGGACCCTCGCCATCGCCGGCAACCTGGTCACACGACTCGGCGACACGCCGACGACCGCCGTGATGCCGGCACCGGCGACGGCCAGCCCGGCGACCCTGCTGCCGGAAACACTGCCGCTGCTGTCGCCCGCGCCGACGGATGTCAGCAAGATCGATGGCATCGACAATGCCTGGTACGCGGCCCTGGATAACACCGCCCTGGTGACAGCGCGGCTGCAGCGACTGGCCGACGAACGCCTGGCCACCGGGCAGGTCGACGCCGCCACCCGCGCGGCCGACCTGGTCGACACGCCGGTCGACCGGGTACTGCTGAAGGCCCGCATCGCGGACCACGGCACTGACGACTGGAACACCGTCACCACGGCAGAGCGACGTTACGAAATCCGGTCCGATATCGACCGGCTCGACAACCTGCATGACAGGGCCATGGCCCTGTTGGCGCTGGAACGGCTCGACACGGCCGGCGGCGACGGCCCGGACACGCCGCAGGCGCTTGCCCGGCTGTTCGATGCGACGTCGACCGGCACGCTGGACCGCCTGCGCGCAGAGGCGTTGATCGGCGCCACCCGCGCGCGGCAGGGCGATGGCGCCCGGGCGCGCGACTGGTTCGATGCAGCCAACGACACGCTGCTCGAAATGGACAGCCCGGTCGACCAGCTGGCAGCACTGCCCGTGCTGGCCCAGGCCTATTTCGAGGCGAACGACTCGCGCAGCGCGGAGAAACTGCTGGCGCTGGCCTACCGCGGGCTGGCGTCGATGCCGCCGTCGGAGCGGCGCGACGACATCGTCGAGGAAACGGCGCTGGCATTCACCGCCATGGGCCGCAGTGACGAGGCCGCGATGCTGACGCAGCGCTTCTTCACATCGCTGCTCGAGCGGGATCTGCGCCTGGCCCGGCTGGCGCAACGTGCCGCGCTGCAGGGCCGGCTACTGTCGGCGCAGGGGCTGTTGTCGCTGATCGACAACGACGCACGGCGCGCGGCGACGATGGCCCGTGTCAGCCTCGTCGCCCGCTACCAGGGTCAGCCCGGTTTTGCGCACCACCTGCTCATAGACGCCGAACGGACATTCAGCCGCTCACCGTACGCCGCCGACCCGGTCGTCGCCAGTGAACTGATGCGCGCGGCGGTCGAAAGCGATGGCGAGGTGTTCCAGGCACTGAAACGCAGTGCGACCGCCGACCGTGAGCTGTCCGGCAACGCGTCCGTCGAGTACGCAAGGTCCGTCGTCGCCGGCAACCTGGCCTGGGTCGGCGACATGCAGGCCGCGCAACAGGTCGCGGCCACGATCACCGACCCGCAACTGCGTGACACCGCGGAATCAGGCCTGCAGGAGATCGGCCGGCTGCTCGACATGGAGGAGGCGACAGCGACCGCCGCGGGACCGGCACGCTGATACGCGGAACCTGGCGGCGACGTCAGCCGTCGCCTTTCGGTGCTTCCGGCTGTACGGCCACGTCGTCGGCCGGCGCCTCCGGCGACGTTTCCACGACCAGCCCGATGCGCCGCGCCCGGCTCTCCCAGTTGCGCCGCGCCAGCGTCTGCATGTCCGGCGTGCTGTCAGACTCGTCAACGATCTCGACGCCGAGCAGCGTCTCGATCAGGTCCTCCATCGTCGCTATCCCCGCCATGCCGCCGAATTCGTCGACCACCAGCGCGATGTGCTCGCGCTTGTGCAGGAAACTGTTCAGCAACTGCACGATCGGGTAGTCCTCGGGCACGGCGATGATGTCGCGCCGCAGCTTGCCCAGGAGCGTATCCTGCTCGCCGTCGACCATGCGCGCGAGCAGCTCGTCTTTCAGCGCGTAACCGACGATATGGTCACGACGGTCGTTTTCGTACAGCGGTATGCGCGAAAAACGCAGGTTGCGATGGCGGCCGACGAAAGCGCCGATGGTCTCGTCCAGGGAGGCCACCTCGACCACCGTGCGCGGCGTCATGACGTCGCGCACGCGGACGCTGCGAAAGCGCAACAGGTTGGTGATGATCTCGGACTCCTGCTGCTCGAACACACCGTGCTGGGCACCGATATCGGCCATCGCCAGGAAGTCGCTGCGCGTGAAGGCACTGCCGACCTCCTCTTTTTTCAACGCCCTGGTGACGAACTGGCTGAACCAGACCAGCGGTGCAAGCAGGCGGATGATCAGTGCCAGCGAGCGGGTCGTGAACGGGGCCAGTTCACGCCAGTAATTGGCCCCCAGCGTCTTCGGGATCAGTTCCGACAGGATCAGGATCGCCAGCGTCATGACAACCGGCACCAGCAGGCCGGTCACCAGCGGGTTGGCGTCCGACCAGATCTTGGCCGCCTGGTCGCCGACACCGATCGCGCCGACCGTGTGCGCGATCGTGTTCAAGGTCAGGATCGCCGCCAACGGCCTGTCGATGTTCTCCTTGAACGCCTGCAGACGGCGCCCCAGCGCGCCCCCCTCCCTGACCTTGATCTGGGCGTAGGACGGCGTGATGCTCAACAGCACCGCCTCCCACAGCGAGCACAGGAAAGACGTCACGATCGCGACCAGAAAAAAGACGATCAACAGGGTATACATGGGTGTTGCCTCCGTCAGACAGCAAAACGGGGCCTTTTCGGCCCCGCTGTCGATCCCGGACCCGCCGGGTCAGAACGGGATATCGTCCTCGAAACCGTTGTCGACCGGCGCCGCCTGCGGCTGCTGCTGCGGTCGGCCCTGCGGTGCGCGCTGCTGCGGCGCGAAGTCGGTAGCGCCGCCACCGCGGCTGTCGAGCATCTGCATCTCGTCGGCAACGATTTCGGTCGTGTAGCGGTCGTTACCCTGCTGGTCCTGCCACTTGCGGGTACGCAGCTTGCCCTCGATATAGACCTTCGAGCCCTTTTTCAGGTACTGGCCCATGATCTCCGCGAGGCGGCGAAAAGCCACCACGGTGTGCCACTCGGTCTTTTCCTGCTGTTCGCCGGAGTTCTTGTCCTTCCAGGTCTCCGACGTGGCCAACCTGATATTGCACACGGCATCGCCGTTGGCAAAGCTGCGCATCTCCGGGTCCTGGCCCAGGTTGCCGATCAGAATTACCTTGTTTACACCTCTGCTTGCCATCTTTCCTCCGTTGACCGGTACCCGCTTCCGTGCGCGTCCGGTGTGGTTCAAATGAATCGAGTCTACGCCGGGCGTGCGACGATTTCATCCAGCGCCAGGTCGTCGAGACGGTCGCGATCGACCTTGAGGTAGGCCACCCGCTCGTCGGCCACGACGACGGCCTCGACAACGCCGGGAACGTCGCGCAGTCGCATGGCGAGCTCGTCGATACGGTGCCGCTCGAACGCCGCCAGGTTGACCAGGCGGCTGGTGTAGCGCCCCGGCTTGCGCATCCCGGCGGCCACAATCAGCCACGCAAGGGCCGCCAGCGCGCCGACCTCGAACACCGCGAACAGGCCGAACTGCTGGTGCACCCAGCCGCCCACCAGCCCACCGAAGAAGGCGCCGCTGAACTGCGAGGTCGAATAGACCCCCATGGCCGTCCCCTTGGCCTCGACCGGCGCCACCTTCGACACCAGCGACGGCAGCGTCGCCTCGAGCAGGTTGAACGCGGTGAAGAACAGGCCGAGTGCCAGGACGAAGCCCCAGAAGTGCCCCACCGCCAGGCCGAGGGCGAACTGGGCCACGGCGAGGCTCGCGACAGCACCGAGGAAGACCTGCTTCATCAGCCCGCGGCGCTCGGCCAGGATCACGAAAGGCACCATCAGCAGAATCGACACGACCATGACCGGCAGGTACAGCATGCTGTGCTGGACAGGTGCCAGGCCCAGGTCGCGCAGCACCAGCGGTACGGCCAGGAACAGCGCCGTCAACACCAGGTGCAGCGTGAAGATGCCAAAATCGAGCCGCAACAGGTCCGGCGTGCTGACGACGCGCCGCAGCATGACCGGCACGGTCTCGGCATCACGGTGGACGCTGCTGCGCGACGGCGTGGGCACGACCAGCGCCACCAGTGCGATACCGATCAGGGCCAGGACCGCGGTCAGCCAGAAAATGCCGTCGATGCCGACCAGGCGACCCAGCACCGGGCCGGCCAACATCGCCAGCATGAACGACGCGCCGATGGTCATGCCGATCGTCGCCATCGCCTTGGTCCTGTTCTCCTCGCGGGTCAGGTCCGCGGCCAGCGCCATGACCGCGGCGGCGATCGCCCCACTGCCCTGCACGGCACGCCCGAGGATGACCATCCAGACGTCGTCGGCCACGGCGGCGATGGCGCTGCCCAGCGCGAACAGCAGCAGGCCGGCCAGGATCACCGGCTTGCGCCCGATGCGGTC
>JAGRGW010000151.1:4375-4551 GCA_020445315.1 Gammaproteobacteria bacterium | reverse complement strand
GCCGGCAACTGCCCGCTGGCCAGGAGGATCCCAATTGCAATGGCCAGGTCGAACCGGCTGCCCTGTTTCGGCACGTCGGCCGGTGCCAGGTTGACCGTGATACGGCGGGGTGGAAACGTGAAGCCGCAGTTCAGCAGTGCGCTGCGCACCCGGTCGCGACTCTCCTGTACCGCTTT
>JAGRGW010000151.1:0-4254 GCA_020445315.1 Gammaproteobacteria bacterium | reverse complement strand
CAGTGACGTTTGATGTGCGACGGCGTCCTTCCGTCGCGCCTGAAGTGGCACGTTACGCCATCTGTCGACGATTGGCGAGCGTCGACCGGGTATGGGTCCGGCGCCCCGCCCCCGGCGGAGGCGTGCGCCAGCCGCTTGTACTCAATAGATCGGGATGTTGGCGTAACCCTGCGCCTGGTAGCCCGTCAGCGACACGAAGGTGTTGCCGACCGGCTTGATGCCCTCGAGCAAAGTGGCGTTGTCGATCCCGAACAGTCGCGTGGCGACGGAACAGGCCTCCATCCGTACGCCCTGTTCACGCAGGTCCATAAGCTGGTTGGCGATCGTGTCCAGGTGTTCGAAGTCTTCCAGCGACATCTGCGCACGGTCGGTGGAGATCAGGCGAACGGACAGCCCGCGGAATGCGAGGATCACGTCCGGGGTGACGTTCTGGCGGCGCAGGTCGTCTA
The DNA here is from genome assembly GCA_020445315.1 of Gammaproteobacteria bacterium. GTDB lineage: Bacteria > Pseudomonadota > Gammaproteobacteria > Chromatiales > Chromatiaceae > Thiosocius. Next base: position 3,805 of record JAGRGW010000151.1, on the reverse strand, counting down.
CCGTCTCGCGGATCACACGAAGATAGAGCGTCATCTTCTTTGCATCCGCCATGTTGACGTCGAAGATGACCTTGCCGGTCCCGATGCCGTTCAGGGCATCCCGATCATCGGGCGAGGCCGTCGTGGTCGTGATCAGCACCAGGGCCAGCAACGTGCTCACGATCGAGGTGGTCAGTGATTTCATCGATATATTCTCCAGTGATTAAAACGAACGTTCGTTCTGTTGTTGATGCCAAAAAAAGTGACTCACGACCGGATTGCGCGCCAGCCACATTCGAACACCTCGTCGAGGTAAGTGGCGAGTGGCCGTTCGAGCGCGTTGTCGAGCGACAACTGCATCATGCGCAGGGCGCCACCGAACATGGCACTCGCCGCTACCCAGGGTTCGATCGCGCGCACGTCGCCATTGCGGATACCGTCCTCGACCACCTGCTTCATGGCCTGAAAGGGCCGTGACGAGCAGATCGGTGGCTCGTCGCGCAAGAACTCGCGATGCTGCGCCAGCAGCACGAACTGCATCATGCGGGGTGACTCGGCGGTCGACTCGAACAGGCGCGCGATGATGGCCCTGCAGCGGTCTGCGCAGTTGCCGCGACCGAAACAGGCCTCGTCGATGTCCCGTTCCATGTGCATCAGGAGGTCGTCGTACAGTGCCTTGGCCAACGCCTCCTTGTTGCCGAAGTGGTGGTAAATGGCACCGATGCTGACATCGGCAGCGCGCCGGATGTCGTGGATCGAGGTATTGAAGTAACCGCGATCCGAAAACAGCTCCAGCGCGGTCTGCATCACCTGCTCGCGCAGCGCGGTACCTCGTGGTCGCTTGGGGGATTCCTGGCTCATTGCGGTAAAGCGTACCGAACGTTCGTTCGTTTTTCAAATGAGCAAAAAGCGCCAACGAATCCGGGAGCGATCCGTGGCGCTTTCCTGGTCTGTGCGGGCGCGGTAACGGCCGCCGCGGCGACCGCCACCGGTGAGACGGTGCAAGCTCAGTCGTTTCTTCCGGCTTGTTCCAACTCGGCAAGGCGCGCCTCGAGCGCCTTGAGCTTCTCGCGGGTGCGTGCCAGGACGGCCTGTTGCACTTCGAATTCCTCGCGTGTCACCAGGTTCAACTTGCCGAGTGCAGACTCCAGGCCGGCGCGCAGGTTGCGCTGCATATCGTCCTGCAGGGCCTGCAATCCGCGCGGCATGTTCTCGGCCACCCGGCGCGAAATATCGTCGAAAAGTTTGGGATCGAGCATGCCGGTTCCTCGTGGTGGCGAATGCCACGGGAGGTTAAGAAAGCACCGTGGGCTTGTCCAGTGACACCGATGCACCACAAAGGTGCACCGATATGGTGCGACGCCCTTTGGCTGGTCTTTCGTGGTGCATTGTCGGCGCGAAAGTCACCGTTCAGTATGTGTAACTATCTGTTTGATCGAATAAAAACGAGCTTGGCATAACTAGTGCAGACCCCTGGGGCAGTCGCGCGCACAGCAGCGATCATGTTTTTAACTAGCAAGCCTTTGGGAGTAAGCCAAATGAAAATGAATCAGATTGCCGTCGCCGTCGGTGCAGCCATGCTGGCAGGTTCGGCCACCGCCGAGTTCTCGGCCAACATCGGCGCAACGAGCGATTACCTGTGGCGTGGCCAGACGCAGAGCGGTCACGACGCCGCCATTTCCGGTGGTATCGACTACGCGCATGACAGCGGCTTCTACGCCGGCACCTGGGCATCGAGCCTGGGCGGCGGCAGCGCCGAAGTCGACCTGTACGCCGGTTTCGGTGGCGAGATGGGTAGCATCGGCTACGACGTCGGCATCATCGGGTACTTCTACCCGTCGGTATCGGATGCCGATTTTGTCGAGGTCTACGGCTCCCTGAGCTATGAGTGGTTCACTGCCGGTCTGGCCTACACGGTCGATGGCCAGGCTGCCGACCCGTCGCCGTTCGTTGATGGCGACCTGTATTACTACGCCAGCGTCGGTTTCGACATCATGCCGACCTGGACCCTGGGCGGCACGATCGGCTACTACGACTTCGACAACGACATGGCCGGCAACGACCTGAACTACACCCATTTCCAGATCGACATCGGCAAGAGCGCGGGTGATTTCGGTGATTTCACGATGACCCTGTCGACCGTCGACGGTCCGTCCGGCAGCACCGACGAAGACGACATCGTGGTTGCCGTGTCCTGGGCCAAGACCTTCGACTGAATCCATTAACGGCTAACACGCGTCGGCACCGATGTGCCCGGTGCCGGCGCCCATCAACCTGGGAGAAGCATTTATGAAATTGGTTGCAGCCATCATCAAGCCGTTCAAGCTCGATGACGTGCGCGAGGCCCTGTCAGAGATCGGTGTAACGGGAATTACCGTTACCGAGGTCAAGGGGTTCGGCCGTCAGAAAGGCCATACGGAACTCTACCGCGGCGCTGAGTACGTCGTGGATTTCCTTCCCAAGATCAAAGTCGAGATCGCCATCGACGACGACCAGCTCGACTCGGTCATCGAAGCGATCAGCGCGGCAGCCAAGACCGGCAAGATCGGTGACGGCAAGATCTTTGTCTACGAACTCAGCCAGGCAATCCGGATTCGTACCGGGGAGTCGGGGCCCGAAGCGCTCTAATCGGGCCGGAGGTTTTTCATGGAAAACAATATTTACGAATTGCAGTACGCCATCGACACGTTCTACTTCCTGATCTGTGGCGCACTGGTTATGTGGATGGCGGCCGGTTTCGCCATGCTCGAGTCCGGCCTTGTCCGGGCCAAGAACACGACCGAGATCCTGACCAAGAACGTCGCGCTGTATGCGGTGTCCTGCATCATGTACCTGGTCTGCGGCTACGCCATCATGTACGGCGGCGGTTTCTTCCTCGCCGGCATCGAGGGTGGTGACACGCTGGTCGAAGATGCGCTCAAAGCCTCGGCCGAGAACGGCTTCGGTGGCGACTCGGTCTACTCGGGCGCCTCGGACTTCTTCTTCCAGGTCGTGTTCGTCGCCACGGCGATGTCGATCGTGTCCGGTGCGGTCGCCGAGCGTATGAAACTGTGGGCCTTCCTGCTGTTCGCCGTCGTCATGACCGGCTTCATCTACCCGATGGAAGGCGGCTGGACCTGGGGCGGCAACTCGGTGTTCGGCTTCTTCAGCCTTGGCGATGACTTCGGCTTCTCGGACTTCGCCGGTTCGGGCATCGTCCACATGGCGGGTGCTGCCGCGGCGCTGGCCGGCGTCCTGCTGCTCGGCCCGCGTAAGGGCAAGTACTCGGCAGACGGCAGGGTCAACGCCATTCCCGGCGCCAACCTCCCGCTGGCCACGCTGGGTACCTTCATCCTGTGGATGGGCTGGTTCGGCTTCAACGGCGGTTCGGTCCTGAAGCTGGGTGACATCGCCAACGCCAACTCGGTCGCCATGGTGTTCCTGAACACCAACGCGGCTGCTGCCGGCGGCCTGGTCACGGCCCTGGTCGTTGCCCGCCTGCTGTTCGGCAAGGCTGACCTGACGATGGCCCTGAACGGTGCACTGGCTGGCCTGGTCGCCATCACCGCTGAGCCGTCGACCCCGACTGCCCTGTCGGCAACGTTGATCGGTGCGGCCGGTGGCGCACTGGTGGTGTTCTCGATCCTGACCCTGGACAAGATGAAGATCGACGACCCCGTCGGTGCCATCTCGGTCCACGGCGTGGTCGGTCTGTGGGGCCTGATGGCCGTACCGCTGACCAACGACGGTACGAGCTTCCTCGGCCAGGCGGTCGGTGCGGCGACTATCTTCGTCTGGGTCTTCGTCGCCAGCTTCATTGTCTGGCTGGTGATCAAGGCGATCATGG
>JAGRGW010000150.1 GCA_020445315.1 Gammaproteobacteria bacterium | reverse complement strand
ATCGACGAGATCGCCTTTCAGACCAACCTGCTGGCGCTGAATGCCAGCGTCGAGGCGGCGCGGGCCGGTGAGCAGGGGCGTGGTTTCGCCGTCGTCGCCACCGAGGTACGTAACCTTGCCTCGCGTTCCGCGACCGCGGCCAAGCAGATCAAGGAGCTGATCCACGACTCGGGCAACAAGGTAAAGGCCGGGTCCGACCTGGTGCACAAGACCGGCGGTGCGCTGCACGAGATCGTCGTCAACGTGCAGAAAGTGGGCGATGTCGTTTCCGAGATCGCCGCGGCCAGTGCCGAGCAATCGGCCGGCATCGACCAGGTCAACCGGGCGATCACGCACATCGACGAGATGACGCAGCAGAACGCGTCGCTGGCGGAACAGACTTCGGCCGCCAGCGGTGCCATGAGCGGGAACGCGCGCGAACTGATCGAGACGATCGGGTTCTTCAGGACGCGCGACACTGGTTGAATCGGCCTTGACCCCGTAGACTGCGGGCTGGCAATCCACCTTGGGAGACCGTCTCGTGACGAACACCGACCAACGTGACGCGCGACGTCATCGCATCCTTGCCGGCCTGTTCGCAGCCTGTGCGTTGTTCCTTGCGGGGCAGGTCCATGCCAACGTGCAGTGGGATTCCCTGGTCTGGAACACCGATGTCTGGGCCGGCGACAACCCGGATGATCCGGATGTCGACAGCGTCCTCGGCATTGCCGACAACTGCCCGTTCGATCCCAATCCCGACCAGGCCAACCTCGACATGGACGGGCTCGGCAACGTCTGCGATCCGGATGCCGACGGCGACGAGCTGGTTGCCGAACAGGAAGAGATGTACGGCACCGATCCCCTGAATGCCGATACCGATGGTGACGGCAATCCCGACGGCGCGGAAGTGGCCATGGGCCGCAACCCGACCCTGAATGAAGGCACCGTGCTGATGACGATCATCAACGCCGTGCTGGACGATTGACCTGAAGCCTGCTGCGAGATGTTGTGAGAAACATCTCGCAATGTGCTGAATTGTATAGGTTAACCCGGCTTTGCTTCCTGCTTTGCCGGGCGGTTGCAGACATCGGGTTCGAGGAACCGCTTTCACAAACTGCACGTCCCCGGCGGATCCGCCCCGCTTCCGGCTCGCACCACGGCCATCGATGATGTGATACTCCGGGCAAGACTTTAACGACTCGCCTGCGTTCGGTACGCCTTGATGCCGATGGCATGCGGGTTTCTCATGCAGTTGCGCCTTGGCCTTTTCGTTGGGCCGACATCAGGGCGAGGTGCGGCCGGAACACAAGCCGAGACAGGAAGGAGAGCCAACGTGACCAGGGATTCGCGTGTTGCCACCCGAGGCATAATCGGGTGTTGCCTGCTGATTTTTTCCATATCGTCCGCTGCCGTAACCGACATCGATTTCACCCTGGACCAGGGTGGTTCGATCGCGGGGCAGGTGACCGAGGACGGTGCACCCCCGGGGTTGGGATTGTCCAACTTCATCGTGTATGCACTCGATGCCACGACGGGCGACTTCGCCGCGTCGGCGACGACGGACTTTCTGGGTAACTACACGCTGACCGGCCTGCCGGCCGGCAACTACATCATCTATGTGAACAGCGGTACCGGGTTCTCGATCCTGTCCGGCGGCCAAGTCAAGAAGTTTGCCGGCGAGTACTACCCGAATACCTACGACCGCAGCATGGCTGGCCAGGTCGCTGTCTCGGCCGGTGGCTCGGCGACGATGGTCAATGTCGCGCTGGGCGGTGGCGGCAGTGTCAGCGGTACCGTGATCCAGGCCAGCGACAGCATGCCGATGAGTTTCGTCCCGGTATTTCTGTCGCCCTACGTTGCGTCCGATACCGATTTTCTTTCCCAGGTCTTGTTCTTCTCCGGCTTCACCGATGGCACGGGTGCGTACACCGTCGAAGGCGTGCCACCGGGTGACTACATCGCGCGTACGGTCCAGTCTTCGTCGCTGGCCAACGAGTTTTACGGCAACACCTACCAGCGCAACCTGGCATCGATGGTCACGGTCACCGATGGCATGGAAACCGCCAACATCGATTTCGCCCTGGATGCGGGTCGCAGTATCTCGGGCACGGTGACACGCCAGTCGAACGGGCAGGCCATGGGCGGTGTCGCGGTCTTCTCCCAGGCGGTGAATCCGGAGATGTCGCTGCTGATACCCGGCGTCGACCTGACCGACGGTAGTGGTAACTACCAGTTGCAGGGGTTGCCGCCGGGTAGCTACTACGTCGGCGTCAATTTCGCGTACACCGACATGCAGGAATACGCGAGCGAGTTCTACCCCGGGGCCTACCGCCTGGCCGATGCCGTGGCCCAGAACCTGGCGGCGATGTCGAAGACGGGGATCGATTTCACCGTCGAGATGGGCGGCACCATCAGCGGCGTCGTCCGCCGCGGTGACACCATGCAGCCGATGCAAGGCATCACGGTCGCGGTGGCGCCTGCCACGGCACAGATCGATTACCAGTTGGTTGGCGCTTTCAGCCACTACACGCAGACGGACGCGAACGGTCAGTACGCCATCAATGGCCTGCCGCCCGGCCCCTTATATGTGGGCGCGACACCGGCAGGCGGGTTTGGTGGGGCGTCGCCGATGGCGCTCTACCCCGGTTACTTCGCGCCACAGTTGTACGATGGCGCCTACACGCTGGGCAGTGCCGGTATGGTCAACGCCGTGCTCAACACCGAGGTGCCCAATATCGACTTCGATCTCGAAATCGGCGGCGTGATATCGGGCCAGGTAACGCGTGCCGACAACGACCAGCCGATTGCCGGTGTGTCCGTGGTCGCGGGCATCAATATCGACGCGAACGTCGTTGGCGGCGAATTGTTGTATTACCTGCTGTTCGACCGTGAGGGCGGTACCGACACCAATGGCAACTACCAGATCGTTGGCGTCCCGCCCGGTAACGCGGCGGTTTACGCAGTCGACAACAACGGGATGTTCATGCCCGAGGTCTACGACAACAAGACCGACTTCGACATGCCAACCCTGGTGGCGGTGACGCTGAACGGGATCACGACGAGCACGGTGTCGGGGACGCTCGCGGCTGACCGCGGTGGGGACCCGGCCGAGGGCCTGCTGGTCGAGGTGTTCGAGGCATCGACGATGCAACTCGCGGGCAGTGCGACGTCGGCCGCCAACGGCGGCTACAGCGTTCCCGGCCTGTTCCCGGGCAGCTACCAGGTCCGTGTCGACGGCGGCGAGATGTACACCACCGAGTTCTACGACAACGCCGAGTTGCTGGCTGACGCCGCGACCGTGCTGGTGACGCTGGGCGCCAATGTCACCGGTGTCGATTTCGGCCTGGCGCTGGTCAATGGCGGCAACCTGGATTTGCTCATCACGACGTTGATGCTGTTGCTGGACGAATGACGGGACGCGGGCAGGCGGCGATGATGCCTGCCCGCCCGGAACCTGCCGGACGCGGTCCGGTCAGGGCGCCGCGGTGGCGTCTTCCGTCGGCGGCTTCTCGCGGCTGGGGATCAGTTTCTGCAGGCGGCGGCGGAATTCCTCGGTCACCTGCAGCGCTGCGGTGCTGTTGGACACGGCACGCGGCGTGATCAGCACGATCAGTTCGGTTCGTCCCTGGTTGTCCGCCTTGCTGCCGAACAGTGCGCCGAGACCGGGAATCTTGTGCAACACCGGTACGCCGGATTCGGCCGTGTCGCGGTTGTCGATGATCAGGCCGCCCAGGATGATGGTATCGCCGCTGTTGACCGCGACGGTGCTGGATATGTTGCGGGTCTGGATGCGGGGCGTCAGTGGGTCTGCATTGTTCGTCGCCGGCACCTGGCTGGTTTCCTGTTCGACTTCCATGATGACCAGCCCGCCGGCGTTGATGCGCGGCTTGACCTTAAGCAGCACGCCCGTGTTGCGGTACTCGATGCTGTTGATGATGTTCGCGTCTGTCGATGTCGATTGCTGCTGCTGCGTGGCGACGGGTACTTCCTCACCGACCTGGATGTTCGCTTCCTGGTTGTTGAGCACCAACAGCGTCGGCGACGAGATGATGCTCAGGTTGCTTTCGGTCGCCAGTGCATTGAGGACGGCATAAACGGTATCGGCACCGTTGGTGATGGCATAGGAGAATCCGGGTTGCACGGGACCGATTCCCGCTGCGCCGAGGTCGAGCCTGCCGATTCCGCGTTTCGAAGAGCCGACCTTCTCGTTGAAGTACCATTCGACACCGAATTCCAGGTTGTCGGTCAGCGTGACCTCGGCGATCGTGACCTCGATCAGTACCTGCATCGGGCTGACGTCGAGCTGGCGCAGGGCCGCCAGTATCTGGCGGTACTCGGTGCCGCGGGCAAGGATCAACAACGCGTTGTTGGGTTCGTCGGCGATGATCTTGACCGGGTTGTCCGGGTTGATCTGCAGGCCCTGGGTCAGGTTTTCGCGCGCCGCCGCGAGCGGTGTGGGCCGCTCAGGCTGGTCATTGCCCGGTTCCTTGCCGACCGTCGCCGGCTGCAGTCCGGGCGCCAGGCTGACCGGGGTCTTCTTGTCGCTGCCGGCGAACACGTCGCTGAGCATGGCCGCGAGGTCGGTGGCCTTGCCGTTCTGGACCCGGTAGACGAACAGCCGGGGACTGGCGTCGCCGGTATTGCGGTCGAGCCGCGTGATCCATTCGCGTACACGCGCCAGGTGCTCGGCCCGGGGTGTGACGACGATCAGCCCGTTGAGGCGCTCGACGACGATGAAACGCACCAGCCCCGACATCAGGCCGTACTGCGGGTCGGCGAGCAGTTGTTCGAGGTCGGCAGCGAGTGTCGCCGCCTCGACGAAGTCCGGCGTGAACAGCGCCACCGACATGCCGGCCATGCGGTCGACGTCGAACACGTCGATCGTATCGAGCAGGCGCTCCATGTTGCTGCCGGAATCGGCCAGGATCAGCAGGTTGCGCGCCGTGTCCACGCGCAGCAGCTGGTTGTTGGCCGACACGAACGGGGTCAGGATCTGCGCCATCTCCTCGGCGGCGACGTATTGCAGCGGTACGACCTGCACGTTGAAGCCGGCCGGCAGGGCCATGCGCGTGTCACCGATCTGCGGCGCCTGGACCTCGGCCAGCGCGGATGCCAGCGGCACGATGCGGTAGAGCCCGTCACGGTCTACCAGCGCCGCCCCGTTCATGCGCAGCAGCAGTTCCAGTGTCGGCATCAGGTCGTCGCGCCCCAGGGCACGCGTCGTCTGCATCGACACCGCGCCCTGCACGGCCGGGTCGACCGTGTAGTTGAGGCCGAGCATGTCGCCCATGACGACCTTGACGACTTCGAGCAGGTTGGCGTTCTGGAAGTTGAGCTTGATGTCGCCGTTGGCCTGGACGCGGGCATCGGCGACCGGCGCGGGCGCGGCAACCACGTTATCGTTGCCCGGCCTGTAGAAATCGGCCCTGTCCTGGGTTGCGGCGGTAACGGGGTCCGGCGTGGGGGGCAGGTTCTGCTCCAGGGGCGGCGTCACCGAAACCGTGTCCGCCGCACTCTGCAGTTCGTCGGCCCACGACGGCGTGCGCGTCGCAAAGCGGTTCTCGACGCAGCCGCCGAGCAGCACGGCGACCAGTGAGGCCGCCAGCCAGCGACGTGGCCCGGCGCAACTGCCGCCGAAATTTGGACCGTGCCTGTTCATTGCGGTTCGGCGCCTTTTTGCAGTGCCTGCGGCAGTTGGTCGGGCTGCGGCATTCCCGGCATCGGCCGCTGGCGAATCCTGGGATCCTGGGCCCGCGCCCGTGCTTCCGCCCTGGCCTGGGCCGGCGTCCGCGTCACCGCCGGCGGCGTGCGCGGCGGGAGGTCGAAACGGTGCAGCCGGAGTGTCTGTGCGCGCCCGTCGCGCTCGGCATCGACGCGGTCATCGAAGATGGCCCTGATGCGCCACTCGCCAATGCGCTCACCATTGCGCACGGTCTGGGTCTTGCCGTCGGGGAACTCGATCAGCGCCGTGAACTGGTCCGCTTCGCGCAGCACGGCCGTGAGCCGGACGTGATCGAATTCGTCCTTCAGGGGTGTTGGCGGTCTTTGCGGAGTGGTCTGGATCACGTCGGTTTGTGGTTGCGGTGGGCGTCTTCCCTGAACAAACAGCGGCCGTTCGCTGATTTCGTTGAATACCGAACGCTCGGCGGTGAACGAATCGGGCACGACGAGGGCCGGCATTCTACCCGCTGGGGCCGAATCCGGCATGTCGGTGGAAACGGGCGGGCGCTGCCACTCGTAAGCAATCCACGCGCCGGCCCCCACGTAACCGATCAACAACAGGGTCAGGGTGCGGTCGAACATCGGCCTATCCCTCGCTGGCGGCCGGGGTCGCGGTCCGCATTGCGGACAGCACGAGGCGCACGTCCAGCACGTCGTCCATCTGTACGTTGCGCCTGCGCTGGGCCCTGGCATTGATGTTGAGCATGTCGACGAACAGCGCCGGCTGCGTCGTTTCGAGCGTGAACAGCAGGTCGCGCAGTGTTGCCGTGCCGGTGCGCAGGCGCGCCTCGACCGAGATGCGCTGCAGTGGACCCTCGTCGGCAGGGGGGCGTACACGCAGGCTCAGGATCTGCACGGCATGCTGCTTTGCCGCCTGTTGCAGTTCGGCCTGCAGGTCGGCAGCGGCCAGTGCCGCGTTGTCGCCTTCGAGCAGGAACGGTGCGAGCGGCTGCGTCCGCCCGAGTTCGGTGGCGCGCGCCTCGAGCGCCGGCAGTTCCGCGATCGCCGTGCGGTACCGGACGATACGGTCCTGCATCGACGTGATTTCATCGCGGTTGACGTCGTAGAGCCAGACCAGTGGCTTGATGCCGTACTCGAACAGCAGGATCAGCGGGATCACCAGCAGGCCCAACGCGACCAGGCGCCCGCGTATACCGGTTGGCAGGTTCATCCGTCACCCTCCGCCGGTGTGGACGACAGGCGCGCGGTCAGGTTGAAGCGGTCGCCGTCTTCACCGGCGTTGCGCGTGATCGCCGCGGTGAACTCGACGTGGTGCAACAGGTCGGATGCCTCGAGTGTCTCGATCAGTGTCGCGGCGGCCGACGAGGTGCCCCGGAGCGTCAGTTCGTCGCCATCCAGTTCCAGGTTCTGCAGCCAGGTGCGGTCGTCGAGTTGCTCGGTGAGGGTGTCCAGCACCACCAGCGGCGACACGTAGCGCTGGCGCAGGCGGGTCAGTTTTTCCGCACTGACGGTGTGTTGCGAGACCCGGTCGCGCAGTCGTTGGACCTCCGCCGCCTGCAGGCGCAGCGCATCGAGTTCTTCGGTCAGCTGGTCCCGGGCCTGCTCGATGTTGCGCAGGTGCAGCCCCAGCGCCGCCGCCCACAACAGCAACATGCCGACGAAGGCCACGCGCACGCCGCTGCGGGCATATCGGCCCTGCGGTGCGGTGTGCCAGGTGAAACGCAAGTCGCCTTCGGCCGGGGGAGGGGCGGCAAGGGGTAACGGTCCGGCCGGGATTTCCTGTCCGATGACGGCCATGGCGCGCTGCAGCGACTGTCGCGGTACCGCGGCCAGCCACGCGCCGACCATGCCATCGGCGACGGCTTCACCGGTCGTGCCGCAGGCGTACAGCAACTGGCTGCTGTTGAACGGTGTCAGCTTGCCCAGCTGGTAGCCGATGGCCTCGTGCAGGTTGGCCCGCGCGGCGGCAGGCAGGGTCAGGGTGCGCAGCAGGTATTCCCGGTGCGGCACGACGACATCGACCTGGCGCAGGGTGCCGCGCATGTTGCGGATGGCGCTGGTCACGCTGTCGGGTACGGTCGGCAGTTGCTGCGGCGCAAGGTCGAACTGCCCGAGCTCGCGGCCGCCCGCGTCGGCGACCGTGACCTTACCCGTGCCCAGGGTCAGTGTGAGCCGGTTGCGGCGATGCTGCCCGCGTCCGCGCCACGATGCCGGGATCAACTCACCGAGCTGTGTTCGCCACCAGTCAAAGAACTCCTGCAGCGGCATGTCAGTCCTGCGGTTCGGTCGGTGGCGTGGGCATGGGGCGATGGTCCAGCACCAGGAAGCCGTTGCGACCCTGAAGGGCGACGACCACCTGCCTTCGCAGCTTGCCGCCGTTGGTGATGGTCGTCGTCATGTCGATGGCAAACAGGTTGCTGCTCGATGTCGTGTCCACGTAGCGCTTTCCGTTGCCCAGGATACTGAAATCGGGTTTTTCCTCGTTCGCGGCCGCGGCCTCCCTGTCGGCAACGAACGCCTCCGCCATGGCCAACGTGATGCCAGGCACAGCTGCCAATGTTACCAAGTCTGCACTGTAAGCGTTGATCCGCGGCCGGCGGCTGTACACGGTGAGATAGGGTTGGACGATCTCGGTGGTTTCCCGGTCGAAGCCAAAGACCTGGCTCAGTTCGCTCGTCGAGCCGAACGGCTGGTTCATCGGCGCGTAGGCATAGCCGGCGGCCAGGTATTCTGATTCCTCGGCACCGAAGGGCTGCGGATTGTCGTCACGGTCGCGCCAGTCGAGTACGGCATCGGCGAGGGCGGCGGCATCGTGGTCCGGCAGCAGCTGCTCGAACAGGCCGCGCAACAGTTCCACCGGTGCACCGTTGATGTCGATGCGGCCATTTTCCGAGATCACCTTGACGGTGACGGTGCCCTGCGGCCACGTGAATACCCGCGCGGCGCTGTCCGGTTGCCAGCGTGTCTCGTCGTCTGTCGTGCCCAGGGCCAGGATGGCCTGGTGCAGTGCCGCCAGGCTGGCCGCTTCGGCCTTGACGCTGTCGGACAGGTCGCTGCCAAAGCGCAGCTCGTGTCGTACGGCGTAACCGAATCCGGTCGCCAGGCTCAGCAGCAACACCAGCGCCCAGATCACGAGCAGCAGCGCGAATCCACGTTGTGGCCTCATTCGGGTGGCTCCGCGGCGTCAGGCCGGTCTTCGGGTGGCGCTTCTTCCGATACCGGCTGTGTGCCGGCCAGTGGGCGTGCGATCAGTTCGGGCCAGGCTGGCGAGCCTGCCGGCTTGACCCGGATGCTGACCAGGTTGGGCAGGTGACTTCTCTCTGACCACGCGTCGTGCCACCCGGGTGTCGTTTCGTCACTCAGTTGGCCGAAGTACGTGATCCGCAGCGAGTCCAGTTGGTCGAGCAATACTGCCTGCTGGGGGGGCTCGTCGGCCGTTTCCTGCCTGAAGTCGAAACGCTGCCGGGTCACCAGCAGCCGCTCGGCGCCATCCAGGCGGTCGGTCGCGAGCGTGATCCGGGTCGGACCGCCGAGGCCGAGGTAGGGCGGCATATCGGCAACGAAGCTCAGCGATTCGCCATCGCCGCTGAACCCGGTCAGGTCTTCACGGTTGCCGAGAATCCTCGCCAGGCGCGCGCGCGACAGGGCGCTGTGCAGGAACTGCCAGCTGATGCGCATGATCTCGTTGTTCTCGATCAGTGCGTCGGTCGCGTTGACCGTGCGATGGACGACCCGGATACCGCCGTACACCAGCGTCACCAGCAGCGCGGCCACGCTCAGCGCGACCAGCATCTCGACCAGGGTGAAACCGCGCTGTCGCATGCTGCTCACGGTGACCGGCGTGACAACAACAGGGTTTCGACGCCGAACCTCGAGGCCGTTTCGTCGTCGCCCCAGCTGATGACCAGGTCGAGGTCGAGTGGCTGCAGCGTGCCGGGGTAGCGCTCGGCCATGTCGACGTTCTCCGACAGGGTCGCCCGCCAGCGGTAGCCATCGTCAAACTCGCCGCTCAGTTCACCCTCGGTGAGCGCGCCGAATGCCTGCAACTCGGTCAGCTTGCTCCTGGCCAGCATCGCCGCGTGGGTCTGCTCGCTGGCCAGCCGGGCCGAGCGCAGGCCGTTGTGAAACAGTTGCAGCAACACGCCGCCGACGACGGCGAACATCGTCAGCGCGACGAGTATCTCGATCAGCGTGAATCCGCGTACGTGTTTCATTCGACGTAGTCGCCGATCCGGATCCGGCCGGTCAGCCATTCGATATCGATCTGGCGTGCGTGGCCGTCGAGTCCCAGTACCAGCCTGCCGCCGGTGGAACTGCCGTCGGGAAAGAAATCGATGCCACCGGCACCCTCACCCAGCAGCAGTGACTCCGCCGTGGTCAGCGCGGCCGTCGTGCCGTCGGGCAGGCGACGGTCACGGTCGCTGTCGACGATGCCGTAGCGACCCAGCTCGGTATCGACGAAAAAGCGCCGTCGAACCTGCCCGCGCTGCGCCAGTCGCCGTGTTTCGCGCAGGGTGGTGATGACCTCCGACGCGGCATGTTGCAACTGCCTGCCCGGCGAGGGTAGCAGGATCGGTGCCAGCACCGCGCTCAGCGCGGTCAACAGCGTCAGCACGATCAACAGCTCGACCAGGGTGAAGCCGGCGATACCCCGTGTTACTGATCGGCCGCCGCGTTGCCGCACACGTCAATCCCAATTGGTGATGTCCGCAGCATCGCCGTCGCCACCGGGACGTCCGTCGCCGCCATACGAGATGATGTCGAACGAACCGTTCTGCCCCGGAATCTCGATGACCAGCGGGTTGCCCCAAGGGTCCTGCAGGCGCGACTGTTTCTTCACGTAGGGCCCGTTCCAGCGGTCGAGTCCCGCCGGTCGGGTGACCAGGTCGTCCAGCGATTCCGGGTACTGCCCGGTCTCGAGCCGGAACAGTTCCACCGCGTTGCTGATCTTTTCGATCTGCACGGCCGCCGATTTGCGGTTGGCGTCGCTGGCCTTGCCGAGCAGGTTGGGTGCGACGACGGCGGCAAGTACGGCGATCAGCGCGATGACGACGATCAGTTCGATCAGGGTGAAGCCGCGGCGGCGGGCCAGGGAAGTCATGTCCATACTCCAGGTGTTCGGTTGGCAGGTCAGAAGGCGAGATCGTTGGACTCGAGTATCATCAATACCACGGACAGGATGATGACCGTGATCATCAGGGCGATGGTAACAATAATGACCGGTTCCGCCAGCGTCAGCAGTCGCTTCAGCGCGGTTTGCACGTCGCGCTCGTAGATATCGGCCACCTGGCCGAGCATCGGCCCCAGGTTGCCGGTCTTCTCGCCCAGTCGAACCAGTTGCTGCGCCAGCGTGGGCAGCGCCTCTGATTCGCTCAATGCCGTGGCCAGTGCGGCACCCTCCCGGACCCGTCGGGTCGCCGTGCCGAGACGTTGCGCGATGATGCTGTTGCCCGCCACCTGGCGTGCGATCTCGAGGCCGGGTACCAGGTTAACGCCGTTTTCGAGCAGCGTTGCCAGAGTCCGGCTGAAGCGGGCCGTCGCCAATTTGCGCACGAGATCGCCGGCCAGCGGCAGTCGCAGCAGGCGAGCATCCCATCGCAGCCTGCCCGCCTGTGTGCGCCAGTCGCGACGCAGCCACCAGCTGGCGCCGGCGAACAGCAGCAGTCCGAGCCACCACCAGCGCGTGACCAGCTCGCCGGTCGCGGCGACGATGCGGGTCAGCAATGGCAGTTCGCGGCCGGCATCGGCAAACATCTGGGTGAACTGGGGTACGACGAAGGCCAGCAGCACGGCGACCGCGACCAGCGCGAGCACGAGCAGGATAGCGGGATACAGCAGGGCCGACATCAGTGTCTGTCTGAGCGCGTGCTGGTTGCCGCGAAACTCGGCCAGGCGGGCGAGGGCGAGGTCGAGGGCACCGCTCGATTCGCCCGCGCGCACCATGTTGCAGTAGAAACCGGCGAATGCGGGATGGGTCTTTTCGAGGGCCTCGGACAGGCTATTGCCGGCACGGACCTCGCGGTTGACCCGGCTGGCGAGATCCGTCATCTCTTCGCTGTCGGCGAGTTCGATCAGGGTGTCGAGCGCCTGCCCGAGCGGCAGGCCGGCCCGCAGCAGTGTCGACAGTTCGAGCGTGAAATGGTCGATGGCGGCACGCCCCGCGCTGCGTGTTGGCCGGTCGCGTCGCGCCGGGGGCGAGTTCGTGCGCTCACCCGCGTCATCGCCGATGTGCAGCGGGGTGCGGCCCTGGGCCAGCAGCTGGCGCGCGGCGGAATCGCGATCCGCGGCCTTGAGCAGTCCCTCGACGATCTGGCCGTCCGGGTTCGCGGCCTTGTATCTGAAACTCTGCACGGGCTCAGTCTGCCGTGGCCACGGACTGCACGACACGCTCGACTTCCTCTATCGTCGTCAGTCCCTGCAGAGCCTTGTCGAGGCCGTCGATGCGCATGTCGGTCATGCCTTCGCGCACGGCGATCTCGCGCAGCTGGTCGGCATCGGCGCGGGCAATGATCGCCCGCCGCAGCGGCTCGTTCATGATCAGCAGTTCGAGGATGGTCGTACGCCCACGGTAACCTGTGTGATCGCAGGCCTCGCAGCCCTGCGCCCGGTACAGCGTCGGTGACGACTGCCCGGCGATAGCCGCGAGACCGAGTTCGGCGACGGCTTCCGGTGACGGTGTGAACGGCTGCCGGCAATGCGGACACAGGCGCCGGACCAGGCGCTGGGCCAGCACGCCGTCGATCGTGGATGTCAGCAGGTAGTCGTCGACCTGCATGTCCTGCAGGCGGGTGATGCTGCTGGCGGCATCGTTGGTGTGCAGGGTCGAAAACACCTTGTGCCCGGTCAGTGCCGCCTGCACGGCGATACGCGCGGTTTCGACATCGCGCATTTCGCCGATCATGATCACGTCGGGGTCCTGGCGCAGGATCGCGCGCAGGGCATTGGCGAAGGTCAGGTCAATGTTCGGTCTCACCGGAATCTGGTTGACACCGTCGAGCTGGTACTCGATCGGGTCTTCCACCGTCAGGATCTTTTTGTCCGGCGTGTTGAGTTCGGACAGCGCCGCGTACAGCGTCGTGGTCTTGCCGCTGCCGGTCGGGCCGGTGACCAGCAGGATGCCGTGCGGTCTGGCCAGCAGGCGCCGGAAACGGGCAAGGATCGCCTCGCCGAAGCCGAGTGCCGCGAAATCGAGCGCGACGTCACCCTGGTCGAGCAGGCGCATGACGACACTCTCGCCGTGCATCGTCGGTACCGTCGAGATGCGCATGTCGACCTCGCGACCCTCGACGCGCAGCTTGATACGGCCGTCCTGTGGCAGGCGACGTTCGGCAATGTTGAGGTCGGCCATTATCTTGATGCGTGACGTGATCGCCGCGGCCGGGATCCCGGCTGCGAACTCGGCCGGCCGCAGCGCTCCGTCGATGCGGTAGCGCACGGTGACGCTGCGTTCGAACGGTTCGATGTGGATGTCCGAGGCGCGCAGTTCCAGTGCGCGCGAGATCAGCTGGTTGACCCGGCGGATGACCGGCGCCTCGCTGGCCATGTCGCGCAGGTGCGCGATGTCGTCGGCGTCGCTGTCGATACCGGACAACGCGGTACCCGGCTCGATCTCGGTGGCCTGTTCGAGCGGGAAGTGCCTGGCCAGGGCTGCCTGAATGTCGCTGATGCGTCCGATCGAGGGGTGCAACTGGCGTCCGTAAGCCAGGCGCAGGGCATCCAGTACGAAGCCGTCCCCCGGGTCGGCGATCGCCACCTCGACCCCGTCGTCGCCGATCGCCAGCGGCACGGCCTGGTACTGGTGCAGGAAATCGGCGGATACGCTGCCGTCGTCGTCGGTGGGGCGCTCGTAGTCCTCCCTGACGGCCTCGGGCCAGCCGAGACCCGCAGCGAGTGCGGTGCACAGGTCGCGTTCGCTGACGAAGCCGAGCTGGACCAACAGCGGACCGAGCAGGCCGCGCCCCTCGGCCTGCAGCCCGCGGACGCGTTCCAACTGCTCGGTATCGAGTTTCCCTGCCTCGACCAGGATTTCACCTACGTTGATCGACATACCTTTTTCCCGTCGGGCTTCGCCCGCATGGGGCGGAATAGTAACCGCTGGCGGTGCCGTGCCGCAGCAGCACGATGCCGCTTCGGCGTTGGCCCGGGCGCGGCCGCGCCGGCGCCGATGTCGCGTTGTGAACGGTTTCGGGTACCGCGAACCCGCTGCGGGGAACTGATCCTAGTCAATAAGAATCCAGATTCTTACCGGGCCGAAAAATGACGATTCGCATTGAGAATCTCGGCAAGACTTTGTTTTAAAAACAAAATCAATGAGTTTTCTGGCTTTCCCCCGGACCGCGGTCGCGGCGCAGCCACGCAGCCGGTTGTGCTATTAATGTCGGCACCTGACCACACCGATCCACGATAACGAGTGACCGAACGAGGTCCGTACCTGTCCCCGGGGGAGAACAACATGAGTAGCACCCACCGCGCTGAGTTGTTGACGTCCGGCGTATCCGCTGTCCTGGTATGCCTGTTGCTGGCCGTGCTGGTGTTCGCACCGGCCGCCGATGCTGCCACCAGCCTGTTTGCGGGGTAAACACGATGCGACTGGTCTCGGAGCACGTGATTTTGTCGGTCATGGCGGTTGTCTTTGTTGCCTTGGTCCTGCAGTTGTTCGTCGGCATGACGGCAGCAGTCTGAAAGGTAGCCTGGCCCCGGCCGCAAGGTCGCGTCCAGGTGAATGACGTTCAGATCAGCGCGGCCGGCTGGCCGATGCCGTAACCCTGGGCGTAGTCGATGCCCAGACGCTGTAACTCGAGCATCACCGCGTCGTTCTCGACGAACTCGGCGATAGTCTTCAAATTCATCGCGTGACCCACGTTGTTTATCGCTTCCACCATGACGCGGTCGATCGGTTCCGAGTCGAGGTTGCGGACGAAGGCGCCATCGATCTTCACGTAGTCAACCGGTAACGCCTTCAGGTAGCCGAAGCTGGAGAGGCCGCTGCCGAAGTCGTCGAGTGCGAACCTGCAGCCATCGCGACGCAGTGCGCCCATCAGGTCGATGGCACTGGCGAGGTTCGCGATAGCCGCGGTTTCGGTGACCTCGAAACAGATCTGCCGTGGATCGATCGCGTACCGTTCGAGCCGTTCCCGGATGTAAGCCAGGATGTTCTCGTCGGCCATCGTCTCGCCCGACAGGTTGATGCTGTAATGCCCGGCGCGCTCGTCCGGCCAGATCTTGTTCGCCTGTTGGATGAAACGGAACGTTCGATCGATGATCCAGCGGTCGACGTCATGCATCATGCCGTACCGCTCGGCCGCCGGGATGAATGCCGTCGGTGCGATCAGCTCGCCGTCCTCGTCGAGCATGCGAACCAGGATCTCGTGATGCGGCGGTTCGTCGGCTTTGGGATCGACCGGTACGATGGGTTGTCCGTACAGCACCAGACGATCGTCCGTCAGGGCCTGATGAATGCGTGACACCCAGTCCATCTCGCCCTGGCGTACGATCAGTTCGGCGTCGTCGGGCAACGACAGCTGGACCCGGCTGCGCCCCTTCTCCTTGGCCAGATAACAGGCCGAATCCGCCATGCTGAGGACCGACTCGACGCTTTCCGAATGGTGTTCGATCAGCGCGATGCCGATACTGGCGCCGACCTTGAAGCTGCGCTCCTGCCAGACGAAACGGAAGGCGTTCAGGGCGGCGAGCAGTTCTTCGGCGATCTCGCGCGATTTCTCCATCGGACAGTCGCGCAGCAGCAGACCGAACTCGTCACCGCCCAGGCGGGCCAGGCAGTCCGAGTGCCGGGTTCGCTGCTGCAGCAGTTTGCCGACCTGGCGCAGCAACTGGTCGCCGGCAACGTGGCCGCAAGTGTCGTTGACGACCTTGAACTGGTCCAGGTCGATGTACAGAAAAGCGTGCCGGTCACCGTGGTTCTGGCTGCTGCGCAGGGCACTTTGGAGTTCGCGTTCGATAGCGCGTCGGTTGACCAGGTCGGTCAGTGCGTCGTGCGAGGCCTGGTAGGACAGCTGAACCGCCAGTTCACGCGCCTCGGTGTCGTCGTGGAACACCAATACGAGGCCCTGCTGCCGGCCCGACTCGTCGCGTATCGGCGACACCGAGTGCTCGACCGTGACGAGGTCACCGTTGCGCCGCGTCAGCTCGGTGTTCTCCCCGTGCACTTGCCCGCATCGGCCGGCGAGGCAGTTGTCGAAGCCAAGCGGCTTGCCATCATGCTCCATGTCACGGGCGCGGAACACCTCGGCGATGGGTCGTCCGACGGCCTCGGCGTACCGCCAGCCGGTCAGGATCTCGGCGGCGGGGTTCAGGTAGCGAACCCGGCCCGCCGTGTCCGTTGTGATGACGCCGTCGGCAATCGACTTCAACGTAACCCTCGCCATGTCACGCTGGCGTTGCAGCGCGTCTTCCGCCCTTTGCCGTTGGTCGACTTCCAGCCGTAGTTCCTCGACGGTCTGGCGCAACGTATCCGTTCGCTGGTCCACGATGGTTTCGAGGTGGGCCTGGTGGTCCTTGAGTTTGTGTTCGGTCTGCATGCGCAGGCCGATTTCCTGCTGCAAGGCGTAGTTCGTCTCGGACAGTTCCGACACCTGCGAATCGATCACGCGCTGCAGCTGGCGCCGGGCCAGCGTCCAGGCCGTGAACAACAGCGTCTCGACCACGATGAAACCAAAAATCCCGAGCAGCAGGTTCGTGCGCAGGCTGTCCTCGGCGGCGGCGATGACGCCGCTTGCGTCACGCCATGTCACTACGACGCCGATCGGTGGCTGCGAGGCGTCGACATTGCGCAGGAAGTCGCGAAACGGGAAGCTGAACACGGCGAAAGGGGTGCCGTTGACGTCGGTGATCACGGTTCGGCGTGCGCCCAGTGCGGCCTTGACCTCCGGGTCACGCAGCATTTGGCGGACGGTCGCCTGGTCCGGGGTACCTTCGATGTACCAGTCGCCGACCATCGGGTTTTTCTGTTTCAGCCTGGCGGCAAAGTCCGGCCAGTGCGTGTCGTGGAAGTACCGGCCGGTCAGCAGCACCGAGTAGGCTGAGCCGGTATCTGCCTCGAGGACCTTGAGCATCTGGGTGAACGAACTGCCGGCCTCGAGTGCGCCGGCAACCTCGACGCTACCGTTGTCGCGTTCGATCGTGATCGGAACAACGCCCCGGATACCGGCGTATACCCGTCCGGATTCGAAGCCGTGTGTCGGCTTGTTGTCACGAATGGCATGCGTAATCGTATGCCGGATACCCGACAGGTCGTCGCCAAACTTGCCGGGCTTGTGCACGCGCAGGAACGAGACGTCGCCGGGCCCCAGGTGGAAATGCAGTTGCCTGACCTGGTAGCGGCCGGTGACTTTCTGCCAGCCCGGCGAGATCAGGTCGTACAGGGCCTGGCGCAGCGCCGCCGCGCGCTCACCACCGGGACCGCCGCCTTCCTCCGTCACTGCCAGCCTGCCGGCCAGGAACAACTCGCGAACCTGCGGCTGGTTCGCGAGGTAGGTCGCGAACTGCTGCATGTGCAGGCCCTGATTGCGCAGGTCGAGGTGGAACGTGGTTTCCTGCTGTGCTCCTTCGACTTGCAGGTTGTCGAACAGGACGTCCTGGGTGGCGCGATAGTTGACGAAAATGAACAGGCCGTCGGTCAGCAGGATGATCAGGCTGACGATCCAGAAGGCCCGTTCCATCTTGCGGCGCCTGGAAGGTGCCGTCGCCGTCGGGGCCGTGGCGGCGGTATCGATGGTCGGAACGTTGGCGCGCATGGATGGGCTGGGCGTCCTCGAAGGGGTGAATCCGTTACAACCCGTGTGAATAATGAAATCGGCCCCGCCAGGTCGATCTTGAGCACGACCTGGGGCAGGTAGTCATCGAACCTCCCACATTGCCGCTGCGGTTGGCCTACCGGCGTGAACGGTCAGAATGAAAGTTGTTGCATGAAGCGAGGAGCGAGTGATGGATTGTCGGCCGGTACATACAGGTGTCATGGCCCTGGTCCTTGGGGCCTGGAGTTCGGCTTCGATGGCTCAGGGTGGCGCGGTGTGGACCCTGGACGCAGGGGTTGTGCATCAGCCATCGGTATCGCTTGACGGCGGGGGCGATGTCGACAGCGTCCGTGCATACACCGAGATCGGTCGGTCCTGGAACACCGGTGCGCGTGCCCGTCTGGGACTGTCGCTCGGCTACGGTGAGCAGCACTATGATATTTCCGGCGCGGGCTTTGCGGCGAACGATCCCTGGGGCCGGATCCGGGAACTGCGTCTTGGTGCGCGCTATCTCCACCAACTCGAATCACCGTGGACGCTTTTCCTGCTGCCGTCGCTGCGCTTCAGTGCGGAAAGCGGTGCTGCGCTGGACGACGGTGCCACGGTCGGCATGCTCGCCGGCGGGACTTACCGGTTCAACGAGAATCTGTCGATTGGCCCTGGCATCGGTGTCTTTACCGAGATCGAGGACGATGTCAGCGTGTTCCCAGTGCTGCTGCTGGACTGGTCGCTAACGGATCGCCTGTCGCTCGAGAGTGGCCGGGGATTCGCTGCGAGCCGTGGGCCGGGACTGCAACTGCGCTGGCGGTTTGAGTCGACGTGGGATTTCGCCGTGGGCGGGCGCTACGAGAAGGTGCGTTTTCGCCTCGATGACGACGCGCCCGGCGCGGGAGGCGTGGGTGAGGATGCATCAGTACCCGTGTTCGCGGTGGCCAGCTACCATGCGTCACGCGACACGACCGTTTCGCTGCTGGTCGGTGCGCAGACATCGGCCACGTTGCGACTCGAAGACCGTGGTGGTGCCCTGGTGCAAGAGGCAGATGCCGACACCGGTGTCTTCTACGGGCTGACCTTGCGCGCGCGATTACCCTGAGTCGGCGCGCAGGTCGGCGGTGGTCAGGCGGGATGAGCCAGCGGGGGATGGCGCCGGTTGCGCCCGGAACGGCGATCATGCGACCCCTTCCGTCGTGCCTCGCGTCGATCGGTCCCCGACCGTCGGTCGCGCATGGCGCGTCTCTCGGGCAAGCCGACATAACCACATTCGCAGACCGCGGCATCGCAGCCCGGCACCGGCAGCATCGGGGCATCGGCAAAATCAAACTCGCGTCCCGAGAATTCCATGGCCGCGCGACAACGTGTTTCTATACCCACACCGCGGTATCGTCCACTGCGTTGCAGTGAATCCAGCTGCGCCGCGCGCGGTGACCGCAACGTGCCGGCCGGCATACGTGGGACGAGGAACCTCTGTCGCTGAGAAGAGGCAGCCGTCAGTGCAAGCATTGCCAGAAAGAGGGCGGAAACAGCAAGTAGCGCGTAAACCATCGAAATCCTCCGCAGTGATCACCGTGCGTACAGACCATCAGCTCTCGGATTTTGTAGTTCAGGATTCTTGTTCTTGTACGCTCGTCCGGAATTATGGGTCAGATTTCAGAAATCGCCAGTTATTTGCGCCAATTTTTTTGGCGCATTGGCGGAGGATTGACGAGAAACTTGCGCCGGATCAAACGCCGCCGCTGTGGATGGTTTCGTAGTAGAGCTTTTCGAGTTCGGCCTTGTGTAACGTTTCTTCGGCCGCGAGGTAGCGAAAAAGGTCCCGGATCGGCCCGGCTGCCGTCGATTCGGCCAGCTCGCGGTACTGTTCCATGGCGGCGTGTTCACGTCCCATCGCGTATTGCAGCACGGTCTGGTCGTCGGGCTTTTCGCCAAGGTCGGGCAGGTGTATGCAGTCGGAAAAACGCGTATCGGCAGCCGGCCGATCGATGACCGCCTCGATCTGCTCGTCAAGATCGTCACGTTCGAGCAGGTCGCTGAACAGCTCGTAATGTCGCTGTTCCTCTTCGGCGAGTTCCTCGACCAGCCAACGGATGCGTTTGCTGACCTTCGGCGTCAGCTGGCGGTAGAAGTCGCGCGCGGTCTGCTCGAACGTGATCGCGGTCTCCAGTATCTCCGCAACCGTGGTACTCGCGGCGAGGCGATCGCGGCCTGAGCGGTGGCCTTCCGCAGGCGGTGTCGATTGCTCGTTCATCAGGCATTCTCCTGTTTGTCCAATGCCGACAGGTGCGCGTGGATGCTGCGCGCGGTGCGGTGGCCGTCGGCGACGGCATGGACGACGTC
The DNA here is from genome assembly GCA_020445315.1 of Gammaproteobacteria bacterium. Classification (GTDB taxonomy): domain Bacteria; phylum Pseudomonadota; class Gammaproteobacteria; order Chromatiales; family Chromatiaceae; genus Thiosocius. Next base: position 13,461 of record JAGRGW010000150.1, on the reverse strand, counting down.
CGGTCCACGAACCATGTCGCCGGCAGACCACAACCAGGATTCCGACGTCCGCCCGTCTTCATCGACCTGGATGCGGCCTCGGTTCCAATCGAGTTTTTCGGTCAGCTCGTCACCGAGGATCGCGACATCGCTCATCTGGCCGATGGCCTCGACCACCCATTCGCCCTCGTGAACCATCTCGTCGCCGTCGTCGTAAGACGGTGCGAATCGACCGTTTTCATCGAAAATAGAGTGCACCCGCCAGGTGCGCAGGCCAAGCAGATTGTCCTGGTCGTCAACCATGCATTCCTGGGGGCCACGTGAATCCAGGATCGTGACCTGTTCCTCGATCGACTCCTTGATCTCGACCGGGTCGGCGAGGAAGTGCGACTTGTCTTCGAGCGCGGTCAGCGTGATCGCGATCTGCCCGTGCTGTTGTTGCTGCAGGCGCGCCATGCTGCGCGCGATGTCCATGGCCACGTTGCCGCCGCCGATGACGACCATAGATTTCGGTGCCTGCAGTTGTTCACCGTCACGGATGCGGCGCAGCAGGTCGACCGCCTTGTAGACGTTCCGGTGGTCCGATCCCGGAACGCGGGTCGAACGTCCCAGCCAGAGGCCGATCGACAGCACGACGGCGTCGTGGTCCTGCTGCAGCTGCGCCATGCTGATGTCGGCGCCGATACGGGTGTTGTAGTGCATCTCCACGCCCATTGACACGATCAGGTCGATCTCGCGCTGGATCGTGTCGAACGGCAGGCGATATTCGGGGATGCCGTATCGGGTCATGCCACCGGCATGCGACTGCGCCTCGTAGACGTGGACCTTGTGCCCGAGGCGGGCCAGGTCGAACGCCGTGGTCATGCCGGCCGGTCCCGCGCCTACGATTGCGACGCTGTGTCCGGTCGCGGCCGCCGGCTCGCCGATGATGGCGCGGTAGCGCTCGAACGGCACCTGTTCGGTGATGTGCCGCTTGAGCCAGCGGATGGCGATCGGATCGCCTTCGTGGCTGGCGGCGCAGGTAGTCTCGCAGCGCCGGGTGCAGATCTTGCCGCAGATCTGCGAGAACGGGTTGCTGTCGTACAGTAGCTTCAACCCGGCCTCGTAGTCACCGTCGCGCACGGCGCTGATGTATTCGGGTATCGGCATATGGGTCGGGCAGGTCGCGACACAGATACCGCAGGTGACGCAGCGGTCGGCCTCCAGGCGTGCCTGTTCGACCGAGTAGCCACCGACGATCTCGGCGAACGAGTCGATCCGCTCGCCTGGTTCGAGTTCCGGCATCTCGATGCGTTCGGGCGCATTCAGCCGATGGCCTTCGGGGCGGCGGTAACCGTGTTCGTAGTCGTCCCAGTGTTTCTTGTCGACGCCGGGGATGTAGCGGAACTTGTCTGGATCGGCTTCGACCCATTTGTACGCGTTGGACATGGACAGTGAGCCGGTCATGCAGACATCCACGCACAGCGCGCACCAGCAACAACGGCCGTAATCGATGCGCGGACGCAGGCCCGAGTCGCCAGGGCGGGTCTGCACGCCGTCGACGCCGCTGACCGGCAGCATGTCGATGGCTCCGTTCTGGCATATCGCCTCGCAGGTGCCGCAGCCGATGCACTTCTCGATATCGTTCTGGTGAAAGCCGCGGTAGCGCTCGCTGGCCTCGCGGTTGAACGGGTCCTTGATGCTGACCGGGTCGCGGAACAGGTGCTTCCAGGCGGCGAACGGGGAGAGGACGTCGCGGACGCTCATCTTTCGATCTCCGGCGGGTAGGTGTGCAGCGAGACCAGCAGGCCGGCGACGTCCGAAATGTTGACGTTGACGATAAGCTTCTCGAGCAGCGCCATGGCATGCGTGTAGGACGGGCCGCGCACGTTGACCCGGCGCGGATAACCGCTGCCGTCGGTCACCAGGTAATAGCCGTATTCACCACGTGAACACTCGCCGCGGACGTAGGTCTCACCGCGTGGGATCTTCCAATGCAGCACGTTCGGCAGGGTCGCCATCACCGGGCCCTTGCGCGGCATCCTGGCCAGCACCTGGCGAATCAGGTCGACCGACATCAGGAGGTCACGCCGGCGCACGTCGGCGCGGGCGTAGGCGTCGGATTCGTGTGCGATGACCGGTTCGAGATCGAGTTCGCGGTAAACCAGGTAGGGTTGATCGCTGCGCACGTCCTTGGCCACCCCGGCGGCACGCGCGACCGGACCGGTGACGCCGTACTCGTCGACCCAGGCCGGGTCGACCCTGCCCAGTCCCATCGCGCGTTTCTTGAACACCGCGTTGCGGAACATGGTGTCGTGGACATCGGCCAGCGTGCTCTCGATCTCGCGCAGGGTTTCCTCCATGCGCTGGTCGAATCCCTCTGGCAGGTCGTCGCGCACGCCGCCGGGCAGGATGAACATGTGGTAGATGCGCGCGCCGGTCAGTTCCTCGAACCGGTCCAGCATCAGGTCACGCGCGTACGTGGTCCACTGGCCGATGACACCCTGGCCGAAGGCGCCGGCCTGGCCGCCGAGGTACATCAGGTAGCTGTTGACCCGGCCCATTTCGAGGATCAGCGTGCGGATCCAGTTGGCCTTTTCCGGTACCTCGACGCCGGCCAGTTCTTCGACAGCGGCTGCGTAGCAATACTCGTTGAAATCGGGCTCCGGTACGCAGATGCGGCACACGATGGGAAAGCACTGGATGAAAGTGCGTCGCTCCATCAGCTTTTCGAAACCACGGTGCAGGTAGCCGACGTGGGTCCTGCCCTCGACGACCTCGTCGCCGCACACGGTCAGCTCGACCGACATGTTGCCGGTGATGCCCGGATGGTTCGGGCCCTGCCACAGCTTCAGGTACTTGCCCGAGGACAGGTCGATGTCGCAACTGCCATCGGGCAGGTGCGCGGGGTACTGGCTGCGGTCCGGGTATTCAGCCATTGTCTTCCCCATCCGGATAGAGCTGCTGTTTCATGTAGGTTGCCGGATCGTGCGTTTCACGACCGGGCCGCTCGGGGTAGGTTTCGCGTGCGAACCGCAGGGTGTCGAACTCGCGGCGGTACGGCGGGATGTCGACCCAGCCTTCAAGGATGAAGTCCTCGTTGACGCGTGGACTGTCCGGAAAGTCGATGCCAAACATCTCGCGCAACTCGCGCTGGTACGTGGCCGCCGTCGGCCACAGGTCGTGGATGCTGTCCATCTGCGTGTCGTCGCGCGGCAGCATCAGGCGTACGCCAATGTCGCGTGCCCGTGCGCGATCGTTGAGCAGGTAGGTCAACTGGAAGGTATCGTCCTCGATCCAGTCGACCGCGGTCAGCAATACCAGGTGGGTGAAGCCCTCGAGGTCGCGCAGGTGCAGAAGCAGCGGGCGCAACTGCTCGCGTGACACGGTCACGAAGGCGAGATCGGCCCGTCGCCCGGTGAACTCACCGAGGTTGAAGCGATCTTTCAGGCGGTCGTACAGCGATTGCATCATGTCAGTTCGCGCGGTCCTACCAGCTGTAGTCCGGCATGTCCCAGTCCTTGATGACCCGCTTCTGGTTGGCCTTGTACCAGTCGAAGTGCTCCGCGTAGTGATTGGCGCCCTCGGCCTTGCCGGCACGGATCAGTTTCTTCAGATCGTCGAAACCCTGTAACAACGCCTCGGGCCGCGGCATGCAGCCGGTGATGTACAGGTCCACCGGCAGGTAGTCGTCGAGCCGCTTGATCGTGTTGTAGGAATCCCAGTACATGCCGCCGTTGATCGTGCACGAGCCCAGGCCGACGACGTACTTCGGGTTCTGCATCTGCTCGTACGAGCGGATCGCCCGCTTCAGCGTCTTGACCGACAGGTAACCGGAAATGACGAACAGGTTGGCCTGGCGCGGGGTGGGGCGCCACTGGATGCCGTAGCGATAGGCATCGAAACGGGGTGTCATCAACGGACGCATCTCGATGGCGCCGCAGCCGGTGCCGAAGCCGAGAATCCAGAGTGACTCGGCGCGCGCCCAGTTGAACAGGTCTTCGATGATTCGCGTGTAGGCCGGTGTCTGCACCGTCGGCCCGGCCTGGCAGAAGTAGTCCTGCAGGGGTTCGACGACGTACTCCTGGCCCTCCGGCCCCTTGACCCAGCGCGGCAGCAGTTCCTCGCGGACCGGAATGTCTTTCAGACTGCCGCGGCGTTCCGGGCCGTCCGGCTGGTTATCGAGTCGCTTGTCGAGTTCGTCTTTCATTGTCTACACCACCAGGATGGCCGCGATGCCGAGCGGCAGTGCCCAGACCAGGAACCAGCGCACCGACTGCTCGACCCGGAACCGCGGGAACACCACGCCAACAAACAGTGAGAAGAAGTAGATCAGGAACACCTTGAGGAAAAACACCGGCCAGGTTGCCGCACCGCCGAAGAACAGGTTCATGTAGACCACGATCTTCGCGATCGGGAAGATCACCCGGTTGGTCTGCATCAGCGCCAGGTAAGACGAGTGATACTCGGTCGGCGGTCCGATCGGTATCTCCTGCGGCGCCAGCACCACGTCGAACGGCGGACGCATCATCGAGCCGAGGAACGACAGCATTGCCGCGGCGACCGCCAGCGGATTGGTAAATAGCGTCCAGTTCCACACGCTGCCCTGCTGGGCGGCGACGATCTCGGTCACCGACAGGGTCTGGTACTGCAGCGCGATGGCGAACACGGCGAGCGCGAAGGGCAGTTCGGCTGTGGTGACCTGCGACAGGCCACGGCTGACGCCGATCGCCGAGTGCGGGTGACCACTCTCGCCGGCGCCGAGCGCCATGCCCAGCGAGCCGAAGAAGATGAAGTACAGCGCCAGGATCAGGTCACCGGCAAACGACAGGTTGGAGAACATCTCCGAGCCGTACAGCGTCGGCACGAACAGCAGCAGGCCAACGCCGCCGGTCAGGCGAAAGACCGGGCCGAGGTAGAACATGACGCCATGGGTGATCGAGCTGCGGATGCCGTAGTTCTTGATCAGGTCGACATAGTTCTGCCAGATCGGGATGCCGTGACGCCGGCCGACGCGGGCGCCGATCTTCTGCATCAGCGCGGTCAGCAGCAGCCCGTAGTTGACGACGATGAACAGCGTCAACAGCGAGTAGGGAACCATGATCCATTCGAACTGCATGGGTCAGAGTCCCTCCTTGAGCAGGTAAACGACCACGACGAAGGCCAGCAGGTGTATCGCGTAGACCTGGCCATTGCCGGTGTAGATGCGACGCAGCAACTCGGCCAGCGTGTGCAGCAGGTCCGTCACGGCCGCCCAGAAACGCTCGAAAACGGGCCAGGCGAGGAAGCCCAGGGCCTTCTTGTAGGGCGCGTAGAAGTTCCACGCGTAGTGCGTCGTCTCGGGGCGATAGGGACGTTCCGCGGCAAAAACGATGTTGAACTGCTTGACCTTCTGCGCCCGGCGGTTGACGAACAGCAGCCAGGCGAATATCACGACGAATATCACGCCGACGATCAGCATGATCGAGACCGGGCTCCAGTAGCCGAACTCGCTGGTGATGGTCAGGCCCTCCCAGCTCAACGCGCCCTGCGGCAGGAAATTGCTGATGTAGGCATCGACACGGCGCAGCGCCAGGCCCGGGGCGAGCGCGAACACCAGCAGGCAGACGACGTAGATCATCTGCGGCAGGACCAGCCAGAACGGCGCCTCTTTGACCCGTCGATGCTCGTCTTTCAGTTGCCCGAGGAAGATGCTGTGTATCAGTCGAAACAGGTACAGGAAGGCGATCGGTCCCGAAACGAAAATCAGGATCATCGGCAGCCGGTACTCCGACGTCATGATGGCGTTGTAAAAGATCCAGCGGCCACCGAAGCCCGACAGCGGTGGTACGCCGGACATCGCGATGATGCCGATCAGCACGGCGATGAACGACAGCGGCATCAGCGTGATGAGTCCGCCCATCTGGTACATCGCTCGGGTACCGGTACGCTTGGCGACGCCACCGACCGACAGGAACAGCATCGACTTGTAGATGTAATGGTTGATGACGAACATCAGCGCCATCAGCCAGCCGAGGTGGTTCATCATCGCCAGGCCGAACAGGGCGTAACCCATCTGCCCAATCGACGAGTAGGCCAACAGGCGCTTGGCGTCTTCCTGGAAGGCCGCCATCAGGTTGCCCAGCAGTGCCGACAGCGCGCCGATCCACATCATTACGTGGGCCAGGTCGACGCCGTAGAGTTCCTGCCGGCCCATGGTCATCAGGAGCATGAACAGGCCGAACAGGCCGGCCTTCAGCAGGATGCCGGAGACCATCGGTGAGACGTCGGTCTCGGCCTCGGCGTGGGCGCCGGGCAGCCAGATGTGCAGTCCGATTGCCGCGGTCTTGGTCATGAAACCGACTGCCAGCAGGGCGAACACCCAGGGCGCCAGCGGTTCGGCCACTTCTGCCAGCGACACCAGCAAGAACTGCACGTTGCCCTGTGCTGCCAGCGCGAAACCGGCCAGGATCAGGAAGGCGCCGCCAAGCGAGAACACCAGGTAGGACAGGGCGTGCGGTTCGGACTGCCGGCCACGCAGGATCAGGAAGTACGAGCCGATCGTCAACGATTCCCACGCGGCGAAGAAATTGAACGAGTCCTCAGCCACGATCAGCATCGCCAGGCCGGCATACATCAGCATCGCCGAGGGGTAAAAGCCCAGGCGCCTTCCGTCGCTGTGGAAGCTGGCCAGCAGAATCAACGCACCACCGGCGAGCACGATCAGGGCGAAGATCAGCTGCAGTGGATCGTACGCCGGGTAGCTGAACGCGAACCAGCCCAGCAGGCCGGCGATCGCAAGCGCGTTTTTCACCCGGGCGGGCAGCCATTCGAGGGCAAGGAACGCCAGCGCGAACAGCACCGGTACCGCGTGCAACAGGTTGTCGTGGGGAGACAGTTCTCCCCAGACGTAGGCAAGCAGCCACCCAGCCAGCACGGCCACGCAGACCACGGCGCGCTTGTACAGCGACGGAGCGATAGGTTCGTGATCGATCTCGCGCTTGATCGCGTAACCGAACCAACGGTACAGGTAACCGGCTTCCACCAGCGCGCCGAACAGCAGCAGCGCGAGTTCGAGCAGGTGGTCGTGTGCGGCGATGGCGTGCACCAGTTCCCACTTGGCATAGAAGCCGGGGAACGGCGGCAGGCCGATCAACAGGGCGAGGAAGCTGGCGAATGCGAACAGCAGCAGGGGATTCCCGCGCAGCGCGCTCCAGGCCGTCAGGTCACGTCCGGCCACGAGCCCCGACAGCCAGAACAGCCCGGCCTTGCCGACCGCGTGCGCCAGCAGCACGCCGCCGGCGACGAACAGGTAGCGCTCGCCAAGGATGTCCTGTTGACCGACGACGAACAGGATCAGTCCGATCTGCGCAACCGACGAGTAGCCGAGCAGGCGGCGGTCGACGCGTTGTGCCAGTGCGAACAGGTTCGCGCCGACGAAACTGACGATGCCGATGATCGAGGCAACGTCCATCCACGCCGGGCCGCCGATCTGCAGCAGCTTGTCGATCGCGACCAGGGATGCGGAGCCGGCCGCGGCGGAGACCAGTGCGGAGAATGCCGGGTGCGCGGACTCGTAGATGTCGAGCGCCCAGCCGTTGGCGGGAAAGACCTTCAGCTCGGCGACCACGGCGATGAAAACGAGGAAGAACGCCAGCGCGCCACCCCTGAGCAGAGCCGCTGACGCGGCGGCCATGTCGTCAAGGTTCAGCGACCCCGTGGCGTGATAGGCGAAGATGATACCGACGAGCATCAGGATCGATACGACCTGCGATGCGACCAGGTACTTGAAGCCGGCGGCCAGTGCGCGCGGATCGCGCGACAGCAGGATCAGGCCGCCGGTGGAGATGACGGTCAGTTCGAAGAACACGAACAGGTTGAACAGGTCCCGGGTCATGACGATCCCGCTCAGCGCCATGCTGAAGATCAGCAGCACCGCCATCGCGCGCCGCCCCTGCTTGAACAGCGTGTCCTTCAGGTACAGCGCCGAGAGCAGCCCGGTCAGGTTGATCAGCAGCACCATGGCAGCCTCGGCGATGCCGAGACGCAGGTTGACGGCGAACGGTGGCTGCGTGCCCGCGGTGAGTATCTCCACCGGTGTGACCGCACCGCTCGACAGTGCCCACAGCCAGCTGCCGGCAAGCCAGGTGGTGAAGGTCAGCACCAGCAGCGATATCACGTAGCTGGCGCCACGCCACGGGTCGCGCAGCAGGCCGAGCAGGAACGCCCCGCCGAGCGATCCGGCGATGATGAAGATCGGGCTTACCATTTGAGATCCGTGTAGCGCGAGATATCCAGGGTGCCCCGGGTCTTGAACAGCCGGTAGGCGTAAGCGAGCATCAGCGCGGTCACGCCGACGCCGATGACGATCGCAGTCAGCACCAGCGCCTGGGGCACCGGGTCGATGACACGGGCCGTGGCCTCGGCTACCGGCACCGCGCTGTCGAGAATCGGCGCCGTGCGGCCAGTCATGTAGCCGACCGAAACCAGCACCAAGTTGACCCCCGTGTTGGCAACCGCGAAGGCGACGATCATGCGCAGGATGTTGCGGTTGGTCAGTGCGCCGAACAGGCCGATCAGGATCAACAGGAAACCGGTGGCCATGGCGATCAGGTCCATTACAGGTCCTCCGTTTCCGACAGGTTGACCAGCATCGACGAGAATTCCGCGCCGACCTTCAGACCGACGAAGGTGTAGATGATCGGGATGGCGCCGGCCGAGAACAGTTCGCCGAAGGTGCCGAGCGGCAGTATGCGATTGTCGAGGAAGCCGCCGGCCAGCGCGATACCGAGCACCCCGATGCCGACGAAGGCGAGCCCGGCAATCGACTCGACGATCGCGATCAGGCGGTGACCGAAGCGTCGCAGTGGGTGACTCAACAGCATCAACAGCATGCCCGACGCGATGATCGCGCCGCCCTGGAAGCCGCCGCCGGGCGTCAGGTGGCCATGCGTGAACACGTAGGCACCGAACAACAGGATCAACGGCAGCAGCAGGCGGGTTCCGGTGAGCAGCAGTTCGCCGGGGGGCGGCAGGTCGCGCCGTGCCGGTGCCTCGTCGCTGCTGCCGCGCGCCAGTACGAGGCCGACGATCGCGGCCGTGAGAAACAGCACGGTGACCTCGCCGAGGGTGTCGAGGCCGCGATAGGTCACGATGATCGCGGTGACGATGTTGGCGGCGCCGAGATCCGGCGCGGTTTGCTCGGCGTAGTACCGTGCCGTGACATTCAGCGCCTTGTCCGGTACGTAGTTGACCATCAGTCCGGTGAAGATCGCACCGATGCCGAGCAACAGCAGGATGACGGCGAAGCGCTTAATCATTTTCGCCCCTGCGCACGCGTCCGAGGACGAAGAAGAAAAGGAACGTGGTCAGGCCGCTGCCGATGGCGGCCTCGGTCATGGCGACGTCGGGTGCACCGAGCAGCAGGAACATGACCGACGCCAGCAGGCTGGCGAGGCCGGCGGCCAGGATCGAGATACCCAGGCTGCGTTTGCCACGCGTTGCCATGATCGCTGTCCCGATCATGCCGATCGCGAGCAACAGTGCCATGCCGATGTTCAGGTTCATGGTTCCTCTCCGAGGTCCTCCGCCAGCCGGTCGACGACGTTCGTCGGCGATTTGCGAACGCGCGTACGATGGGCCGCGCGTGCCAGGACCTGTGACGAGAGCGGGTTGGTGAACAGCAGGAACACGCCGATCAGCAGCAGTTTCAGGCTCCATTCGGGATGCAGGAAGCCGACCCCGACGAGGCTCAGCAGGGTGCCGAGGGTCGTGGCCTTGGTGCCGGCCTGAATGCGGTTGTAGGTATCGGGCATACGGACCATGCCAAGGCCGCCGAGCAGCAGGAATGTGGTCCCGGCGAGCAGCAGCAGTGCGCCGACGATGTCGATGAGCCCGCCCATCAGAAGCCACGCTCGAGGAAGCGGGCGACGACGATCACGCCGAGAAACGACAACAGGGCGTAGACCAGCGCGACGTCGAGGTAGATGCCACGTTCGGCGGCCAGCGCCGCGAACAGGATGCCGGTAATCGAGACGATGGTGAGTCCGTCGAAAGCGATGATGCGATCGACCGGGCTCGGACCCTTGATGAAGCGCCACAGCACCAGCAGGAAGGCCACGCCGGCGAAGACGGCGGCCAGGCTCACGATGAAATCAACCATACATCACCTCGAGGTAGCGCTCGAAATCGGCCGCGATCTCTTCCGTGGCACGCATGACATCGGTCGAATCAACGGTGACGCAATGCACGTAGAGCCACTCGCCGGAGACCTCGACGGTCAGGGTGCCGGGCGTCAGCGTGATGGAGTTGGCCAGCATCAAGCGACCCATGCGGGATTTCAGCTGGGTGCGGATCTTGACGATCCCGGGGCGCACCGGCAGGTCCGGTGAGACAATGATCGCCGCGAGTCGCAGGTTCGATTCCGCAAGCTTGCGGAAGAACAGGGCGTAGTAACGCACACCGGCAACGAAAGCGGACGGTGTGACGCGAAACTCGGTAAAGAACGACAAGCCATCGCGGTAGAAGAGCGCTATGCCCAGGGACACGACAGCGCCGATGGCCAGCCGGTCGGGAACCAGTGAGTCGACCAGCATGACCCAGAAAAGCATCAGGGTCAGAAACAGGACGACGATGTGGCGAAGGGAATCGGACCGTGGTGATGTCTGCATCATTCGGCATTACCTCGCGCGTCATTTCTCGCCGGCGGTACGGTACCGGGCGATGGCTGGCCTGCCCAGGGTGGGTTGGCGGTGAACGGGCAACGCGTCGTCATGGGCGCCATCCTCCCGTGTTACGGGGCATTGCCAGTGCCAGCGAGAAGGTTCGTGATTGAGGGTGCCAAGAAATCGACATTAACTTCAGTCGTTTTTTACCTGTGCACTTGCTCTGCACGATTCACGCCAGTTTTGTAAGGTTGCTCGAACACGTCGGCACTGGCGGGCGCTACGCGACCGATCTCCGTTGCGAGCATACCGATTTCACGGTGCGACCTGGACGACTCGCGACGAAACCCTGTTGACACGGGTCAAGTAAGAGCGAAACAAATCTGGATGAGAGCGGGTGACAGGCATTGCCAACGGGGTTCGTGTCGACGTTTGCCCCCCTTGCTCAACGGGGGCGAACTCCAATGCATCGGCGGCGGCAACACGGTCTCTTCCTGTCTGAATCCCGTCCATTCCTGCCTGTTCCCGGTGCAACGACGGGCACTGGTGCGCGGAAACTGTGCGTACCTGCCGTTGCCTCGACGGTCGGCCCTGTCATCTCCCGGCGTATTCGTGGTCGCACCTGGCATTCCGGTTATCATCGCCTGCCGCGTCAGGGCGACCTGTGCGTGGTCCCATAGATTGAAGGTGAACTGATGGCGAACCCGGACCTGCGATTCGAAGCCGAGGATCTCGTGACCCGTGACGCCGAAACCGTGTGGCACCCGTACAGCGCCATCCATGCCGGTTTGCCGGTCTTTCCGGTTGCGTCGGCACGGGGTGTTCGCCTGAAACTGGCCGATGGGCGTGAACTGATCGACGGCATGGCCTCCTGGTGGTGCGTGATCCACGGCTATAACCACCCGGCGTTGAACGCTGCCGTCACCGCTCAACTCCATGACATGGCGCATGTCATGTTCGGTGGCCTGACGCATGCACCGGCGGTGAGGCTTGCCGAACGCCTGGTCGAACTGACCCCGGATGGGCTCGAGCTGGTGTTTTTCGCCGATTCGGGGTCGGTCGCGGTCGAGGTCGCGATGAAGATGGCGCTGCAGTACTGGGCGGGCCGTGGTCAGCCCCGCAGGCACCGTTTCGTCGCGCTGCGCAACGGTTACCATGGCGACACGCTGCACGCGATGTCGGTCTGTGACCCGGTTACGGGCATGCACACGGTGTTCAACGACGTGCTGCCGCAACAGCTGTTCGTGGCCGCGCCTAAGGCGGCCGCGCTCGATGAGCCGGCCGACCCGGCCGATGTCGAGGCGCTGCGCGACCTGCTCGAACGGCATGGCGAAGAAATCGCGGCCTTGATCGTCGAACCGGTCGTGCAGGGTGCCGGTGGCATGCGTTTTTATTCCCCGGATTACCTGCGCCATGCGCGTCGACTCTGCAACGACTACGACGTGTTGCTTATCGCCGACGAGATCGCCACCGGCTTCGGCCGTACCGGGCGGCTGTTTGCCTGCGAACACGCCGCCATCGCGCCGGATATCCTTTGTGTCGGCAAGGCGTTGACCGGCGGGTACATGACCATGGCCGCCACGCTGACGACGCGCGCGGTTGGCGAGGTGATCTCCGCCGGCGAACCGGGTGTGTTCATGCACGGGCCAACCTTCATGGCCAATCCACTGGCCTGCGCCGTGTCACTGGCCAGCATCGACCTGCTGCTTACATCCGGCTGGCAATCGAACGTCGAGCGTATCGAGGCAGGGCTGCGCGAGGGGCTGGCCGGTTGTGCGTCGTTGACACACGTACGCGACGTGCGCGTGCTGGGTGCGATCGGCGTCGTCGAGCTGACCCACCCGGTCGACATGCCGACGGTGCAGCCGATGTTCGTCGACGAAGGAGTCTGGGTGCGGCCGTTCGGCCGCCTGGTTTACCTGATGCCGCCGTTCGTAATCGACGGCGAAGAACTGGCGACACTGACCCGTGGCGTCAGCGATGTCGTCCGGCGCCTGCGGGTCAGGGGAGACGTTTGTGTCGGCGGCGACATCGACCGTTGAGCCGGTCGCCGCCGACTGCCTCTTCAACCGGCAGTGGCGCAGGCCGTCTGACGTTCACCAACGGGTGGGGGTTCCGCGCCCGGCGGCTGCTCGGCCGCTGCCGCAGGCCGGGTGTTGCGCCCGAGTTCGATCCGGTTCCACGCACGTTCGTGCAGGTAGTACAGGAACATCTTGGTGACCACCTCGGTCAGGCCGATGGCGGCCGCGATGCCGAGATCGCCGGTGAACAGCCAGGACAACAGCATCGTGTCGATGGAGCCGGTGACCCGCCACGATGCTGCCTTGGCCAGGCTGCGGATGGGTTTCTCGCCAGCAGCGGTAGCGGTTGCGGAAGGCGCGGCCCGATTGAACAGGAACATGTCTGCTCAGGCCTCCTGCCGGACCGGTTCGTAACCCTTGCACAGCGCGCCGACCGAGTGCAGGTAGTCGAGTAACTGGTTCACGGCACCTGTCACCGTCGTCTCGCCGGCGCGGATGTGTACTTCCGGCTGCTCCGGTTCCTCGTAGGGACTGTCGATGCCGGTGAACTGCGGAATCTCGCCGCGTTCGGCCTTGGCGTAGAGGCCTTTCGGGTCGCGTGCCCGGCAGGTGTCCAGCGGGGCGTCGACGAAGACCTCGACGAACTGGCCTGCGGGCAGGATCTCGCGGACGATGCGCCGGTCGGCGCGGAACGGCGAGATGAACGCGGCCAGCGTGATCAGGCCCGCATCGGCCATCAGCCTGGCGACTTCACCGACCCGGCGGATGTTTTCCTGGCGGTCGGCGTCGCTGAAGCCCAGGTCCCTGCACAGGCCATGGCGGACGTTGTCGCCGTCGAG
>JAGRGW010000149.1 GCA_020445315.1 Gammaproteobacteria bacterium | reverse complement strand
CACTACCAGCGCCTGCTCGACTACATCGAGCCCGATTTCGTGCACGTGCTGGCCGGCGGGCGGATCATAAAGTCCGGCGACAAGTCGCTGGCCAGGGAGCTCGAAGACAAGGGCTATGCGTGGCTGGTCGAGCAGGAGCAGGCCGCATGACAACCGCCGCCATGACCAAGACGGATCTGCACGAGGTGCTGCGCAACGGTCGCCAGGGCCTGGCCACGGCCGCCTCCAACCGCGAATGGCTCGGGCCTGTGCGTCAGCGCGGCGCCGAGCAGCTCGACCGCCTGCCGATGCCGCATCGCAAGCAGGAGGCCTGGCGCTACACCTCGACCGCGTTTCTCGAGCAGCAGGCCTACGCCGCCGTCGTCGACGGCCCTTTTCGCGCCCTGCAGCCGTCGGATATCGACGACCTGCTGCTGGATACCGCCACCGACCGGCTGGTGTTCGTCAACGGTTACTTCGCCCCGGCGCTGTCGAAGGCCGGCTCGGCGGACAACCGGGTCACGCTGGCGACGCTCGGCGGCGGGCTCGCCGATCTGCCGGACACGCTGAAACAGCGACTGGACACGATCGCCGCCGAGTCACACGTGTTCGCGGCGCTGAACCGGGCGTTGATGTCCGATGGCGCGATGATCCGGATCGCCGCCGGTGCGAGCGTCGATCGACCGATCGAGATCCTGCACGTGTCCGTTGGCAGGGACGAACCCGGGATCTGTCATCCGCGTCACCTGGTCCTGGTGGACGAGGGCGCGAGTGCGCGGGTCATCGAGCGCTACGTGGCAATCGGCGATGCGCAGTACTTCAACAACGCCGTCGTCGAGATCGACTGTGCCGCCGGAAGCACGCTGGTGCACGAGCGGCTACAGGAAGAAAGCCCGGCGGCGCAGCACCTTGCCGACCTGCATATTCGGTTGGGGCAGGGCAGTCACTACCGGCAGGTGTCGGCGTCGATGGGCGCGGCCTGGTCACGTACCGATGTTCGCCTGGCGTTCACGGGCGAGGGTGCGTCGGCGGAGTTCGACGGCCTGATCCTCGCCGGCGACCGGCAGTTGAACGATGTCCATCTCGATGTGCGGCACGACGTGCCCGGCTGCACGAGCCGCGAGAACTTCAAGGGCATCCTCGACGGCAGGGGCCGGGTGGTGTTCGACGGCCGTATCCTCGTAGCCAGGGATGCACAGCTGACCGACGCGCAGTTGTCCAATCACAACCTGCTGTTGTCGCGTTCGGCCGAGGTCGACACCAAGCCGCAGCTGGAGATCTATGCCGACGACGTCAAGTGCAGCCATGGCACGACGGTGGGCGAACTCGACCACGACATGCTGTTCTACCTGCGCTCGAGAGGCGTGCCGGAACGGCAGGCGAAACAGATGCTGTGCCAGGGCTTTGCGAATGATGTCGTGTCCCGGTTTGCAGACGCGTCGCTGCAGCAGCGCACCGAGGCGCTGTTGGCGAAGCGACTGTCGCAAGCCGCCTGAAGGAGTCATTCGATGTACGCAGCAATGAAGGTTCCGCAGACTGAGGTGATGCAGGTGGCAAGCAGTGACGAAGCGCGTCTGGAGCGGATCATCGCGGCGATCCGGACGGTGTTTGACCCGGAGATCCCGACCAACGTCTACGATCTCGGCCTGATCTACGCGATCGATGCCGTCGGTGACAACGATATCGCGATCCGGATGACGCTGACCGCACCGGGCTGTCCCGTGGCCGGTACACTGCCCGGCATGGTGGCGCGCGCGGTCGAGTCGGTCGACAGCGTCGATCATTGTGATGTGCAGCTGGTCTGGGATCCACCCTGGTCGAAGGACAACATGAGTGACGAGGCCAAGCTGCAGCTTGGCCTGTTGTAGCCGGCTAACGGCCTGGAGAAGGAAATGGCAGTTGAGTTGACGGTAGCGGCGGCCGATCACGTCGCGCGCGAGATCAGCAAGCGGGGTGCGGGCGAAGGATTGCGCATCGGCACGAAAAAAAGTGGCTGCACGGGCTTCGCCTATGTCGTCGACTACGCGGACAGCATCGGCGAGGACGACGCCGTCTACGAGAGTCACGGTGTCAAGGTCGTTGTCGATCGCGCCTCGCTGGCGCAGCTCGACGGTATGGTCGTCGATTTCGTCAAGACGAACCTGCTCAACCAGGGCTTCGAGTTCCGCAATCCCAACGTCAAGGACATGTGCGGTTGCGGCGAGTCGTTCAGCGTCTAGCCCGGGCACACACAGGATAATCGAGCATGTTGACGCCGCAGGAAGTCCTCGACAACTTCGACCTGCTCGAGGACTGGGAATCGCGCTATGCCTACCTCGTCGAGCTCGGCGAGAAGCTGCCGCCGCTGGACGATGCCTACCGAACAGAGCGGAACCGGGTCAAAGGCTGCATGAGCCAGGTCTGGGTCTGCCCGGTGGCGTCGAAAGACGTGCCGGGACATATCGATTACGTCGGTGACTGTGACACGGCCATCATCAAGGGCGTGCTCGCCCTGTTGATCGGCCTGATGTCGGGACGGACGCCGGCAGACGCGATCGCGCTCGACCTCGACGGCCTGTTCGGGGAACTCAAGCTGGCCGAGCACCTGAGCCCCAATCGCCATTTTGGCATCTATGCCGTGGTCGAACTGATGAAGGCCCAGGCCGGGGCCATGAACGCCGACGAAGCCTCCAATTGCTGAGACCGGGGTGTCGGCCGGGGTTTGCCCTGCCGCAACGAGTTCGTTCACAATCCCCGGTCGCAACTTCGCCCAGTCGACTGGATTCCCGATGCTCGAAGACGTCAAGAATTACTATGGCCAGGTCCTGAAGACCTCGGCCGACTTGCAGACCAATGCCTGCTGCACCGGAGAGAGTACGCCGCCCCATGTCGTGGCGGTGCTGGCGGACATCGCGCCCGAGGTGGCGCAGCGCTATTACGGCTGCGGGCTGGTCGTTCCAGCGGTGCTCGACGGTCTGCGCGTGCTCGATCTCGGTTGCGGCGCCGGTCGCGACGTGTTCATCCTGTCAAAGCTGGTCGGTGAGAATGGCAGCGTGGTCGGCGTCGACATGACGCCGGAACAGCTGGCCGTGGCCAATGCCCACGTCGATGAACACCGCCAGCGGTTCGGTTACGCCGACAGCAATGTGCGCTTCGTCGAGGGACAGCTCGAAGATCTCGACCAGCTCGAACTCGGTGGTGAAGGCTTCGACCTGATCGTGTCGAACTGCGTCATCAACCTGTGCCAGGACAAGGCCAAGGTACTCGCCGATGCCTTTGCCCTGCTGCGCCCCGGTGGTGAGATGTATTTCTCCGACGTCTACGCCGACCGCCGGGTTCCGGCCGAAGTCGCCGGCCACCCGACGCTGTACAACGAGTGTCTCGGCGGTGCGCTGTACTGGAACGACCTCGTCACACTGGCCAGACAGGCCGGCTTCGTTGATCCGAGGCTCGTCACCGACAGCCCGATCACGATCGACAACGATGCGTTGCGGGCGCTGGTCGGCGACGTCAGTTTCTATTCGGCCACCTACCGCCTGTTCCGCCTCGACGGACTGGAGCCGGCGTGCGAGGACTACGGTCAGCGGGTCGTCTACCGCGGCACCGTGGCGGAACACCCGGACAGCCTGCTGCTGGACAAGCACCACGTTTTTCCGGCCGGCACGCCCGTCCCGGTGTGCGGCAACACCTGGCGGATGCTGCACGACACCCGTTTCGCGCGCCACTTCGATTTCGAGGGCGACATGACGGTTCACCGCGGCATCTTCGCCGATTGCGGCAGCGGGCTGCCGTTCGACAGCGAAGCCCCGGCCAGCAGCGGCAGCTGTTGCTGTTGATGTGGCGGTAATGGCGGCCGACCCCGGTCGGCCCGCTGTCACAGGTGATTCCCCGTTCCGACCAGTCGAATAGCCACGATGAACAATCAGAAACTCAGTGCCTCGGTAAGCCCGGAGGGCAGCCTCGAGGTGCTGTCGCAGATCGAGGTCAAGACCCTGCTGGACACCAGCGCGAAGGGTCTCTACCGCCTGTTCCGCAATTGCGCGCTGGCGGTGCTGAACAGCGGCAGCCATACCGACGACGCGCGCGAGATCTTCGACAGCTACCGTGACTTCGGCATCAACCTGAAGCAGCGCAACCAGGGTATCAAGCTCCGACTCGAAAACGCGCCGGCAACGGCCTTCGTCGACGGCAGGATGATCCAGGGGATTCGTGAGCACCTGTTCGCGGTGTTGCGCGACGTCATCTATACGCACAACGAGATCCTCAACGACCCGGGATTCGACCTCGGCCGCAGCGAACACATTACCTCGGCGGTGTTTCACATCCTGCGCAATGCACGCGTGCTGCAACCGAGCGTCGATCCCAACATCGTCGTCTGCTGGGGCGGTCATTCGATCGGCCGCGAAGAATACGAGTACACCAAGGAGGTGGGATACGAGCTGGGGCTGCGCGGCCTCGACGTCTGCACCGGCTGCGGGCCGGGCGCGATGAAGGGACCGATGAAGGGCGCGACCATCGGCCACGCCAAGCAGCGCATGGCCGGGCGCCGTTATATCGGTCTGACCGAGCCGGGGATCATCGCCTCCGAACCGCCCAACCCGATCGTCAACGAACTGGTCATCATGCCCGACATCGAGAAGCGGCTCGAGGCCTTTGTCCGCATCGGTCACGGCATCGTCGTGTTTCCCGGTGGCGCGGGCACGACAGAGGAGTTGCTCTACCTGCTCGGTATCCTGATGCACCCCGACAACCGGGACCACCCGCTGCCGCTGGTCCTCACAGGTCCCGCCAGCGCCCGGGAATACTTCGACGAGGTCGACCGCTTCATCGCCGACACGCTGGGGAGCAGGGCGCAGGACCTGTACGAGATCATCATCGACGACCCGGCCGCTGTCGGCAGGGCGATGAAACAGGGCATGGAAAAAGTCCTTCGCTTTAGGCGCAAGGCCAAGGACGCTTTCTACTTCAACTGGCAGTTGCTGATCGAGAAGGATTTCCAGCAGCCTTTCGTACCGACGCACGAGGCCATGTCGGCGCTGTCGCTGTCGCGCAGGCAGGCACCACACGAACTCGCCGCCAACCTGCGCCGGGCCTTCTCCGGCATCGTCGCCGGCAACGTCAAGGAGCACGGTATCCGCGCGGTGGAACAGTTCGGCCCGTTCCAGATCCGCGCCGAGGCCGATATGACCGCCGCCATGGACCGCCTGCTCGAGCGCTTCGTCGCCCAGCGACGGATGAAACTGCAGGGCGACTACACGCCGTGTTACACGTTGAGCAGCTGAAAGCGCGCGCAGCCCTCCCGGGACACGCGTCGGCTGGTTCGGCGACCCGCGAGGTGGTTTCTACTGTCACGGTCAGTCGGGGGCATCGCGCGCTTGTTCCGTGCCTGATCGACGATGTGTGATCGGATCGGTTTGCGCATGAACGCCGGTCGTACTGGTGCCGATGCTGTCGATTGCGCTGCTGGTCGCCGGGTTGACACGCGCCTGAACCAGCGGATTCGGTTGGAATCGCGCTGAGCTGCGGGGGTTGCCCGCGTTCGCCTTGGACGGCAATCTCTGTCCTCAGACATCTCTTGTTTCGGAGACTTCCGTTGAGCGCGACTTCAGACCCCGGTCTGCGCCGAATCCGCTGGATAACCTGGTCCGTCGTCATCATCCTGGTCGTATGGCAGTTCCTGCCGATGGTGGAGCGGTACCTGGTGCGGCTGACCGCGGAGCCGCGCACGGTCGAGGCCCGCGGCGAGCTGGCGGCCGACGAGCAGGCGACCATCGCGTTGTTCGAGCGGGCCAGTCCATCGGTGGTGTTCATCACGACACGCCAGCGTGTCGTCAACGCCTGGACCCGCAACGTGACCAGCGTGCCGCGTGGCAACGGATCGGGGTTTTTCTGGGACGAGCTCGGTCACGTCGTGACCAACAACCATGTCATCGAGGGCGCGTCGGAGGCGAGCATCCGGCTCAACGACGGCCGCAGCTACCGTGCCGTGCTGGTCGGCAAGAGTCCTGAGCACGACCTCGCGGTGTTGCGGATCAACGTGCCCTTCGACCGTCGGCCGGCGGTGGCGATAGGCACCAGCGCCGACCTGCGCGTGGGACAGAAGGTTTTCGCGATCGGCAATCCCTTCGGCCTCGACTACACCCTGACCAGCGGCATCGTGTCGGCACTCGACCGCTCGCTGCAGGACGACGACGGCACGACGATCGAAAACCTGATCCAGACCGACGCGGCGATCAATCCCGGCAATTCCGGCGGCCCGCTGTTGGACAGCGCCGGTCGGCTCATCGGTATCAACACGGCGATCTACAGCCCGTCCGGCGCCTATGCCGGTATCGGCTTCGCCGTGCCGGTCGACACGATTAACCGGGTCGTGCCGCGCCTGATTGCCGAAGGTCGTTACGTCCGGCCGACGCTGGGTATCGCGGTCGACCAGGACGTCAACCGGGCGATCGCCGAGCAGCTCGGGGTGACCGGTGTGCTGATCCTGCGCGTCGAGCCGGGCTCGGCGGCCGAGGCGGCCGGCCTGCAGGGCACCCGAGTGAACCGCGGCGGTGATATCGTGCCCGGCGACGTCATCCTGCGCATCGACGAAAGGCCGGTGGAATCGGTGTCCGCGCTGCTGTCGGTGCTCGACGACTACAGCGTTGGCGACCGCGTGACGGTACATGTCTGGCGCGGTGGCAGTGAACGCGAGGTCGAAGTGGTTCTACAGGGCGCCAGGTGAGACGGATACATGTGTGAACTGTTCGCGATGTCCAGCCTGATGCCGACGACCGTCGACATCTCGCTGGAAAAGCTGGCCCGGCACGGCGGGTTCGAGGGGCCGCACCGCGACGGCTGGGGCATTGCCTACTACCAGGGCCGGGATGCGCTGCTGCTGCGCGAGGCCAGTGCCGCGAGCGAGAGCCTGCTGGTACACCACGTCGAACGTTACGGTCCTCCCAGCGAACTGGTGATTTCGCATATCCGGCTGGCAACCGTCGGTGCCCGCAAGCTGGCCAACACCCAGCCGTTCACGCGCGAGCTGGGCGGGCGGATGCACGTGTTTGCACACAACGGGGACCTGGCCGACATCGAGCATCGGCCGGGGTTCGCCCCGCGCCGTTTCCGGCCGATCGGCGAGACCGATTCGGAGCTGGCGTTCTGCAGCCTGCTGCACCGACTGAGCGATGCCTGGCTGGCGGCGGCCGGTCGGACGGTCGATCTCGTTCGACGCATGGAACTGGTCGCCATATTCGCCGCCGAGCTGCGCGAGATGGGGCCGGCGAACTTCCTCTATTCCGACGGCGATGTGCTGTTCGTTCACGCGGACCGCCGAATCCACCCGGAGACCAAGGCCCAGCTTCCCGGGCTCCACCTGCTGAGCCGGAACTGCAGGGAATCGGTGCCCGACCTGGCGGCTTCGGGCGTCATGCTCAAGACCTGCCGCCAGGCCCTGACGCTGGTCGCCAGCGAGCCGCTGACCGGCGAGAACTGGCAACCGCTCGACCCCGGGGAACTGCTGATCATCGCCGACGGCCAGATTACGCACCGGCAGCGGATCGGCGACTGAGGTCGACGCCCGGTTGGGCGCGATGCCGTTCAGTCGGCAGGCGCGGCGACGACCTGTTCGAATGGCGCCAATGCGGCGACCAGGCCGGTGTGCTTGAGTTCGAGCTGCTTCAGCAGGTTGCCCACTTCGCCACGCTGTTGGCTCATCTGCGAGTGGATGCTGCCGAGTTCCTTCAGGTCGTACGACGCGACCGGCTTGTCCGCGTTGAAGATACCGTTCAGGCCCTCGATCGCGGCCGCCACCTGGTGGCTGAGGTTGCTGACCTCTTCGTCGAAATGTCGCTGCTGTTCGCTGCCGAGACCGCCCTGGTGTATCGCCAGCGAGCGTCTCAGTGCAACGGATTCGACGGCGAGTTTCTCGACCCGGCGGCCGATATCGATCGCCTCGCGGCTCTCGTTGGCGATGTCGCGCAGCACGCGGCTCTTTTCCATGTTGGCGACATAGGTGTCGAGGGTCTTGGCCTGGTGTCGGGCGAGCGACAGGGCCTTGGAGGCGGCGACGAGCGAGGCGAGGGCGGCGAGCGCGGCGAACCCGGCAGCCAGCGCGATCAGGAGCGATGAGTCCATGGTGGTCCTTTCCTGACAGTAGGGTCAAACGACATTATGCCCGGACGGGTATGGGGAGTGTAGTCGAGCCCACGCCATGGTCCGAGGCGTTGTCGCTAACTATCGGCCGCGACGGTGATCACTTGACTGACCTGCCGGCAGGCAGGCTTCCGCTCAGTCGACCAGCTGCCAGTCCTGCCAGCCGGACGTCGCCGGCGCCTGCTTGACGACCTGTCGGCGTCGGCCCGGCGGGGCTGTGTGACGGCGGACGGTTTGCGGCACCTGCCGCTTTTCGAGCGGCGGCAGGTAGTCCCGCAGCACGCCAAGCTGCGGCGGATTGTGTGTCGTGAAGGTCACGCCGATACCCTTGCGTTCGACCCGCGTGATCAGGCCACGCAGGTTGACGCGGTGGTGCCTGCCGTCCAGCGGTGCGCTGAACGCGATCTCGGCACAGGCGCCGACGTCGATCTCGGCGCTCTGCATCTCGAACAGCGTCGTGACCGGGTCCTTGAAGGCGAGGAACAGGCCGCCGCGGGAGATGTCCCGCAGTTCGGCGAACCGGGTGGCCAGCGGCGGCATGGCGATGGCAGCCTGGAAATGAATCGGCCAGCGCCGGTCACATCTTTTTTCGTCCACTTGTGCATGAGCAGAGGATCGCCGGACTCCGGCATCCACGGCCGCAAGGCCCTGCTCGACGTATTCCAGTTTTCCGAGCTCCATAAGACTACCTCGCTCAGGTCTCTACAGCGGTCCGCGTCGCGAACGTCACGTGACTGCACTTCGTCGTATCGCACCGGCCAACGGACGTCGTACCTGGCGTATCGGTGCGGTATTGACCCTGGTCTTGCCACGCTTTCCACCAGTGCGCTGCTGGCGGATGTGGCGCTGCGCCTTTGCCGTCGGTTGCCTCGCCCGGCGTGCCGGGTACAACACGGCCAGCGCAACGGCCACCCCGGTTGCGGCGATCAGCGCGGGTGTGGGGTGACCGTCTGCGCGTTCGGTGAGTTCGGGCGGGCGCAGGGCCATTGTCGTGGTGCCGATACAGGCAGCCACGCCGGCCGGGTCGATACACGATGCCGCCACCGCTTCGGCCAGCGTGGCCGTCTCGGCCGAGAACGCCGACATCGGTGTCTGGCGCTCAACCAGTGTCGCGGGAAGCGTCAGGGTGCCTTGAAGTTCGGCTTGGTCGGGTGGCGCCACGCCGAAGGCACCGGGCAGATCCGCCGGCTGCGGAACAGGGCTTGCGTGCGACTGGCCGATTTTCGTGTAGACATCGAGGAATCGCTCCAGGCCGTTCTCTGCGGACCTCGGCATCGCATGGTGAGGCAGCTGACCGGCGGCAATTGTCGTTACGCGCGTCTTGGTGTCGATCGCGACTTCGGTCTTGTCGTTCGATACCTCGGCCGGTGTCCCCCGGGCGTGGAGCGCGATGGTTGCCATTGCTGTGCCTGGTACGAGCAGCGCCAGCAGGACGACCGCCCGCCAGCGATATCCCGGTGGCGTCGGCTGGCCCACTGATTTTCCCGCTTTCATAACCGGATTCCCAACGGCGATTTGCGTAACAGCTTGAATACAAATACATCCAAGCATAACCCGCGCCAATCAGGTAACCATATGAAAAAAAGAGAAAAATAAGATTGCTTTACGTGCCTTTGTAAATAAATCGAATCACTTTGACTGCGGTAAACAGAAAGTAAACGACTGGTCCCGAAAAAGCTTCGTACAGGTGGCCCCCGCTACGGGTCGTGAAGCGAACGTCCGCATCATCTCGCGCACCCTGGTCGACGGGCTGTCGATGCTCACGGCTGCCGGTCCTTCAGCGGGAATGCAAGTCGCGCGCAGGGAAGCAACAACGGCTATAACAGCCTGTATGAGCAGCGAACGACATTCCGCGGCATCCGTTGAGGAGGCACTGCTCGACATGGCAAGCAGGCTGGCCGTCGAGCTGCAGCCCCGGCTGGATTCGATGGCGCCAATCACGCTCGACAGCCTGCTCGATAGCGACCTCGGCCTCGACAGCCTCGGTCGTCTCGAACTGGTTGCACGCATCGAGCAGCGTTTCTCGGTGCACCTTGCGGAACCGGCGTTCGCCGAGGCCGAGACGCTGCGCGACCTGCTGCGCGCCGTGGCTGCTGCGTCCGGCGTCACCGAACCTTGGCTCAAGCAGCCGTTGCCGGAGGCGGCGGGCGACGACATCGGCCAGCCGGAGCATGCGGAAACCCTGGTCGATGTGCTCGAGTGGCATGCGTCGCGTCATCCGCGCCAGGCGCACGTCCTGATCGACGCCGACGAGGGTGACGGCCGGGTCATCAGCTACGGCGAACTGCGCGACGAGGCACGGGCAATAGCCGCCGGCCTGCAGGCGCGGGGACTCGAACGCGGTCAGCGGGTCGCGTTGATGCTGCCGACGGGCATGGACTACTTCAGTGGCTTCTTCGGCATTCTGTATGCCGGTGGCGTACCGGTCCCGATCTACCCACCGACCCGCCTGGCCCAGCTCGACGACCACGTGCGGCGGCAGGTTCGGATACTCGACAACGCCCAGTGCCGGTTCCTGGTCACGGTGCCCGAGGCGAGGCGCCTGGCCCGGCTGCTGGCCGCCCAGCTGGAACACCTGCGTGGCGTGCTGACCGCCGACGAACTGCGCGACACGACGGCCTACCCGGTGCCCGACCTGGTGGCAGGCGATACCGCGTTCCTGCAGTACACGTCCGGCAGCACCGGCAATCCCAAGGGCGTGATCCTGAGTCACGCCAACCTCTTGGCCAATATCCGCGCCGACGGCGCCGCGATCGAGGCGAGCGGCCGCGACGTATTCGTCAGCTGGTTGCCGCTGTACCACGACATGGGCCTCATCGGGGCCTGGCTGGGCAGCCTCTACTTCGGCGCCCGGCTGGTCATCATGTCGCCGCTGAGTTTCCTGGCCAGACCGGTGCGCTGGTTGCGCGCGCTGCATCGCCACGGCGGCACGCTTTCCGCGGCACCGAACTTCGCCTACCAGTTGTGCCTCGCGCGCATCGAGGACCGCGAACTCGAAGGCCTGGACCTGTCGCGCTGGCGTATTGCGATGAACGGCGCGGAGACGGTCAGCCCGGAGACCATCGAGTCCTTCATCAGGCGCTTTGCACCGCTTGGGTTCGTCCCGGAGGCCATGTTCCCGGTATATGGCCTGGCCGAGAACTCGGTCGGCCTGGCGTTTCCCGAACTGCACCGCGCGCCGCGCATCGAAAGCGTCGATCGTGAGCGCTTCGCCCGCGACGGTTTCGCCAGCCCGGTCGATGCCGTGCAGGCAGACGCCTTGCGATTCGTCGGTTGCGGACGGCCCTTGCCCGATCACGCGATACGCATCGTCGATGCGGCAGGTCAGACGCTGCCGGAACGTTTCCAGGGCCAGTTGCAGTTTCGCGGGCCGTCCGCCACCCGCGGCTATTTCCGCAACCCCGAGGCCACGGCCGCCTTGTTCGACGGCGACTGGCTGCAGTCCGGCGACCTGGCCTACATCGCGGACGGTGAGCTGTTCATCACCGGCCGCAGCAAGGACCTGATCATTCGCGGTGGACGCAACATCCACCCGCAGGAACTCGAGGAGGCGATTGGCGCAGTCGAGGGCGTGCGCAAAGGGCGGGTAGCGGTGTTCGCCAGCCGGGACCGGGCCAACCAGACCGAGAAACTGGTCGTACTGGCCGAGTCACGGGAGAAGAACGAAGACCGGCGGCAGCAACTGCGGCAACGCCTCAACGCCATCACGGTGGAACTGACGCAGGCCCCGGCGGACGACATCGTGCTGGCGCCCGCCGGTACGGTGTTGAAGACGTCAAGTGGCAAGATCCGGCGTGCCGCCTGCCGTGAGCGCTACGAGCAGGGCCTCATTGGCCAGGTGCCGCGTGGCGTCAGGGCGCAGCTTGCGTTGCTCGTACTGCGCACGGTGCCGGTTGCCCTGCGGCGCCAGCTGCGACAGGCGCGCAAGCTGGCCTACTCGGTCTACGCGCAGGTCATGTTCCGCTGTCTTGCCGGTGTGGTAACGATCGGGGTGCTGGTGATTCCCAAGCTGGACTGGCGCTGGGCTTTGCTGCGCTCCTGTGCCCGGCTGTTGGCCCGGTTGACCGGCGTGCGCCTGCGGGTCAACGGTCTGCAGAACCTGCCAGCCGCGTCGCAGCCCTGCGTGTTCGTCGCCAATCACACCAGTTATCTCGACAGCTACGCCGTCACGGCGGCCGTACCCCGGATGTTCCGGTTCCTGGCGAAAGCCGAACTGGCCGACACTTGGCTGCCACGTACCTTCCTGCGGCGCCTGGACACGCTCTTCGTCAGGCGCCAGGACGCCGCCGAGGGTATTGCCGGACTTCGGCATGTGATCGACGCGGCCAGGCGTGGCGATTCGCTGTTCTTCTATCCGGAAGGCACGTTCACGCGTGCGCCGGGACTGCGGGCTTTCCGCATGGGTGCCTTCGTGGCGGCGGCAGCGAGTGGCCTGCCAATCGTGCCGGTCGCGCTGCGCGGCGGCCGCCACATCCTTCCCGGCGGTGCCTGGCTGGTCACGCGGGGACCCATCGAGATCACGATCGGACAAGCGCTCGATCCGGTCTCGATGCGCCGGCCGAACGAGTCGGACTGGGCCCTTGCCGTGCGCATGAAGGGCCTTGCGCGCGAGGTGATACTGCAGCACTGCGGCGAGGTCGACCGCGAACGGGAGCGGGTCGTCCCACCCTCAGCGATGTCGGCCGAGTCGTGACAGACATGCGTCAGTCAATTTGACAAAAGTGGTGCCGTTGTACGTTGCTGGCTATATAACTTATTGAAAAATTGATTAATTTAATCTGGTACGTATCGTGCTTGAATGAGTCGTGCCCAGCAGGTCCACAGGCTGTGGACGAGGGCGACCCTGGTGGCAATTGACGACTAACGGATGATGTCGGGTGACGGCGATGCGTGAAACAGAACCGAGCAGGACCAACAACACTTACCGATGGACGAACCGGGCGACCCTCGCGGTCCGCCATCTGGTGCTGGCCGGAATGCTGGCCCTGACAGTAACCGCTGCATCTGCCGACGAGCAGGCGCTGCCGGGCGATGTCGCCGACGACAATGCGTCGGCCGGCATGGTTGTCGCGAATCCGGATGCTCCGAACCGCCCGTCAGGTCCGGCGGAGCAGCAGGATGCCCACGCCGCCGAGATCCACTGCCTGGCGCTCAACATCTACTTCGAAGCCCGGGGAGAGTCGGATACGGGACAGCGAGCCGTCGCGCACGTGGTCATGAACCGCGCAGCACATCCGCGTTTCCCGTCGTCGGTCTGCGGTGTCGTCCGGCAGGGCGGCGAAAAACGGCGCCACCGTTGCCAGTTCTCCTGGTGGTGCGACGGTCGCTCCGATCACCCATCGGACCAGGATGCCTGGGAGGAGTCGCTGCGCCTGGCCGAGGCCATCTACGCCGGTGAACTGCCTGACATCACCGGCGGCGCCATGTGGTACCACGCCGACTATGTTTCCCCTTACTGGAGCAAGGTGCTGCTAAAAGGCGACCAGATAGGGCAGCATATCTTCTACCTGGAGCGCCAGGCGACGCAGAACATGCTGTAAACGCCCGGGTGGCTCCTGCCGCCCGTTTATCGATCCGGGGCCGCCTGCCCGCTGCCGCAGGTGCACGCGGGCGACGAATCCCAAGCCGGTTTATACTTCGCCCTCGCTTCGATCCGCGAGAGGGTGTGCCGCAGCATCCCATCCCGCCGGTCCCTGCGCCCCCGTAGTTCTTCAGTCGTCGGATTTCTGCATGCATCGAATTGGCAACGCCTTACCTGCCGGCCCGTGCTCGGCGACGGCAGGGACTGGACGGTCTTTTGCGTTACGCGGCAGGTGCCCGGCATGACGCGCGCCGCGCTTCCCGCCGCCGGCGACGGACCGCGATTCGTGCGGCTGTTGTCGGGCCTGGCCGCGCTGAAAAACGAACCCACGCCGGCCGGTTTTACCGAGTCCATGGAGGCGCTGATCGGTTTTGCCCAGTCGATGAAGCTCGCGATGCTGCACGACGAACTGGCCGCGACGGAGTACGTGGCCAGTCCTGAACCGGTGTCGTACGAGACGCTGATGCACGAAGTACTCGAGGTGCGCCAGGCGCTGATCCGCGGCGTGCTGCAGAGTTTCGAGCCCGCTGCTGCACCGTCGCGTCGGCAGCTGCCACGGCCGGGGGCGGACGTGCCGGACGAGGCATTGCTGACGTTCGAGCCCTATCACCGCTTCTACGCCGCCCACCAGCGCGAGTTCGATGCCCGAATTCACCGGCTGCAGCTGCGGGTCAGGGAGGCGCTGTCGGGACGGTCGGCATCGCTGGCTCGGCTGGTCGCGCTCGACGAGAACCTGCGCGAGCTGGTCTCGGCGCAGACGCGGAAATCGCTGGCCGCCATCCCGAACCTGCTCGGGAGGCGCTTCGATGCATTGCTGAAGGCGGCGCAGGGGCGGGACCGGCAGGACGGTGACGACGAGGTGGACACGCCCGGGAATGCACCGGGTGCCACCGCCTTCGGTGCTGAAGGCTGGTTGCAGGGGTTTTACCGGGACATGCAGGACCTGCTGTTGGCTGAACTGGATCTTCGACTGATGCCGGTACTCGGCCTGGTCGAAGCCGTTGAAGAAGAGGTGACGAGAGAACAATGACTAGGTTGGTCTTTGGCCTGGCCGCCGTACTGGGTGCGGCAGCCGTCGTGATGATGGGCGCCAATTTCATCGGTTCCAATACGCTGGCGTTCGTCGTCACGGCCGTAATCGGGGGCGTCTTCGCCATCGGCGTCGTCGAGCTGGTGCGGTATCGCGGAGTCACGGCCACCCTGGAAGGCACGCTGGGCGCAGCCCTTGGCGCGGCGGCCGCCGAATCCTCGAACGCGGTGGCGGCGTTGGATACCTGGTTGCAGAAGCTGCATCCCTCGTTGCGGCATCCCGTGCGCCAGCGTATCGAGGGCGAGCGTATCGCCCTGCCGGGACCGGTGCTGACACCGTACCTGGTCAGCCTGCTGGTGATGCTGGGCCTGCTCGGCACCTTCATCGGATTGGTCGAGACATTGAAAGGCGTCGTCACGGCACTCGAAGGTTCGTCCGACCTGGCATCGATCCGTCTCGCCCTGACCGCGCCGATGGACGGCCTGGGGCTGGCGTTCGGTACGTCGGTGGCCGGTGTCGCGGCGTCGGCGATGTTGGGACTGATGTCGACGCTGAGTCGTTACGAGCGCACGTTGGCGACCCGCGAACTCGATGGCCGGATTGCCACCGACCTGCGTCGATTCTCGTCCCGGCACCGGCAGGACGAGGCGTTCGACGCCCTGCGGCAGCAGTCGCAGAGCCTGCCGGCGATCGCCGACAGCCTTGCACAGATGGTCGACAAGGTGGCGCAGATGACCGACACGCTCGCGCAGCGTCTGACCGCCGGCCAGGACGATTTCCACGCATCGGCAAAGGCCAGCTATGAACAGCTGGCGGTGACGGTCAACGAGGCCGTGCAGGCCGGCGTCGACCACTCGCGAGCGGCGCTGGAGGAAGCCGGCCGCAGCGTCGGCACGTCCATGCTGCCGATCGTCGAGGAGGCGATGGGTGCGATCACGGCCGAGGTCAACGCGGGTGTGCGGCGCACGCACGAAGGGGTGACCGGGGCCATGCGCGAGCAGTTGAACGAGTTACAGGCCGAGTTCGGCAAGACGTCTGCCCAGGTGGCAGGCGCCTGGCAGGACGGTGTCGCGGCGCACACGCAGTCCAGCGTGGCACTCGTCGACGGCGTCCGCGACGCGCTCGATGCATTCAATACCCGGTTTTCGGACGCGGCCACCGAGGTGCTGGCCGGGCTTCGACGGGCCGTGGACGAAGGGCAGGAGCGGCAGGCCGCGGCACACGAGGACCAGCTCGGCCGTTGGGCCGAGGCACTGCGCCACGGTCAGCAGGAGCAGGCCGAGCGGCTGGCGCAGACGTCGACGACGCTGGCTGCCGAGCTGCAGTCGCTGGCCTCGACGCAGGCAGAACTGCTGTCGGCCTCGGAATCCCTGGTCACGGCACGGATCGAATCGGAGAAGGCCTGGCTGGCGTCGCACGAGCAACGCATGGAAGCGCTGGTCGACAGCACCCGGGCGGCGGTGTCGGTACTGCACGACGACGAGGCCGCGCGCGGGCAGGCCGCCGTCGATCGCCTGGCCGCGCTGGAGGGAACCGTGGCCGAGCATCTTGCCACGTTGGGACAGTCGCTGGAGGCGCCAATGGCGCAGCTGATCGAGCTGGCGTCGGAGACACCGCGGGCCGCGGCCGAGGTCATCGGCAAGCTGCGTGAAGAGATTACGCACAACGCGGCGCGTGAGAACGAACTGCTCGAGGAGCGGCGCCGGATCATGGCCGAACTCGACACAGTGTCGGGTTCGCTGGCCGGTTCGACGAGCAGCCAGGTCGCTGCGATCGAGAAACTGGTGACGTCGTCCGCGACGATGTTGCAGGAAGTCGGGCAGCAGTTTGCCCGGCAGGTCGCTGACGAGACCGCCAAGGCCGGTGATGTCACGGACCTGGTCGCCGCCAGCATGGCCGAGGTGTCGAGCCTGGGCGAGGCCTTCAAGGTCGCCGTCGAGTTGTACAACGGCGCCAACGAGCGCCTGCTGGAAGGTCTGCAGCGGATCGAGACCGCGTTGGAGCAGGCATCGAACCGCAGCGACGAGCAACTCGGTTTCTACGTTGCCCAGGCGCGCGAGGTCATCGACTACAGCGTCCAGGCGCAGCAGGAGATCTTCGACGGACTGCGACGACTGGATGCGGGTAATGCAGCGCAGGCGGGCGCTGCCGCGGAGGCCTGATGGACGAGTGGGACGAGCATCATGCGCCGGCACCGCCAATCTGGGCGGTATTCGGTGACCTGATGGCCGGCCTGGCCGGCGTCTTCGTGCTGCTGGTCGTCTGGTTCATCGGCTACCAGCTGCAGCTCGACGAGAGCCTGCGCGAGGAAGTGGCCAGGCGCCAGGTCGAGGAGCAGCGACGCATCGCCGAGCAGGAGCGCCGCCTGGCCGCCGAGCGCTTGCGCGAAGAAGCGGAACGTCGTCGCCTCGCGCTGGAGGCTGCGTTGGCCGACCCGCTGGCGACCGGGCGCGTGACGTTGCGCGACGGTCGCATCGGCATCAGCGGCCGGTTCCTGTTCTCGTTGAACTCCGACCGGCTGGAGCCGGAGGGCGCGCGCCTGCTGCAGACGCTGGTCGGCCCGCTGCAGGTCTACCTGGAGGAGCGCGACGAACTGTTGATGGTCAGCGGGTTCACCGATGACCTGCCGATCCAGAAGGGCAACAGCCGCTACCTCGACAACTGGGAGCTGTCGGCGCAGCGCGCGTTGACGGTCACCCGCGCACTGATCGAACAGGGCATGTCGCCGCAGCGGGTGTTCGCTGCCGCGTTCGGTGCACAGCAGCCGATCGTGCCGAACGACGATGACCAGAGCCGGTCGCAGAATCGACGGGTCGAAATGGCGCCGGTTCCCCGCAGCGCGCAGGGCGGTTGAGCAGGGGCGCGGATCGGATGACGAAAGGCCGGAAAGCGCCCGCTGTGCGCAGCAAGCTGGATAACGACTCCGTACCCGGTATTGATGCGCTGGCCGACATCGACGTCGACGCCCCCGAGCGCCTGCCGGCCGCGCTGCGGGCGTTCGTCGACAGCGGTATCGGCCAGTACGATCCCGTGCGGGCCTGTTTCATCCAGGCGCTCGCCGAGCGTGCCGGCAAGCAGCGACCGGCGGTGGCCGACATGCTGGCACGGAAGGCACTGCGGGCGATGAAGGGCTACCACGACGATTTCGTGGCGGCGCGGGAGCAGGCGGGCGGCGTACTCGAACGCATCGCGGCAGAAGACCCCGGCCGCGAGGTCGAGCTGGAGCAGGCGTTCGCGCGGGGCGAGTTCAAACGGGTCCTGCGCCATGCCGGGAGTCGCCCGGTGCACGGCTACCGCACCGGCCAACTGTCGGCGCTGCGCGACGCGGTGCCGCGCAGCGACCCGGACGACGAACCCGCGCAGGACGGCTCCCTGGCAGCGGCCCTGCGGCAACAGGACCGGGAACTGCTGCAGCCCGCACGGCGCGGATACCGGCCGGCCGCCGCGTCTGCGGAAGACACCGTCGAACTCGGCGCGATGCGCCGCCTGCGCCAGTCGCTGCAGGCGCACCAGGCGCAGCAGCGGGTCACGCGGGAGCTGCAGGTCGGCGAAGAGGATCGCGGGCCGTTGAATGCCCAGGCGCTGGTTGCGCGCCACCTGGCGATGATGCACGAGATCTCGCCGGCATTCGCCAGGCGGTTCGTCGCGCACATGGACACCGTGCTGTGGTTGCAGCGTGCCGCCGAATCGGTGGGCGGCAAAAAGAAACCCGCGCGCAAGCGACGGCGTTAGTGGGCCATGCGGATAATTCTGTAACGCTCAGAATCATCCGCATGGCCCACACTAGCCGGAATCAGTCGTCACCGGCGACGAGGTCGAGAAAGGTGCCGTCGGATACCCGCGTCCAGTCCCTGGCGATCCGGCGGTAGGACCCGAGCGATTCGATGATCTCCCGTGCGAGCGGGTCACGTGCCGCCTGTTGTGCCAGCAGTCGCCGGTAGGCCTCGCGCAGGGCCTGCACGACATCGGCCGGAAACGGCCTGATCTGCACGTTCGGGAACTCCGTGCGCAAGCGGGCCAGCTCGACGGCGCTTTCGTGGTAGAAGCTCACGTAGGTGTCGAACGCGGCCAGCCGCATCGCGGCCTCGAGCACGGCCTGCAGGTCGGGCGGCAGCGCGCGGTAGGTCTTTTCGTGGACGAGAAACTGGAGGTCTGCGCCGGGTTCGTGCCAGCCGGTGTAGTAGTACGGCGCGATCTTCTGGAAACCCATGCGCAGGTCCAGCGACGGCCCGACCCACTCGACGGCGTCGATGGTCTTGCGGTCCAGCGCGGTGTAGAGGTCGCCCTGGGCGATGTTGGTCGGTACGGCGCCGAGTTCGGCCATGATTTCCGCGGCGAAACCGGGGATGCGGATCTTCAGGCCCTTGAGGTCGTCGACAGCGTTGATCTCCTTGCGGAACCAGCCGGCCATCTGCCCGCCGGAGTTACCACCGGGAAACGACAGCACGCCGTGCGGTGCGTAGACCTTCTCCATCAGTTGCAGACCACCGCCGTGATAGAACCAGGCGAACTGTTCCGGTGTCGTCATGCCGAACGGCATGGTCGTGAAGTATTGCGCGTTGGGGAGTTTGCCCTTCCAGTAGTAGGAGGCCGAGTGTCCCATGTCGTAGTGGCCGGCCTTGACCATGTCGAACACGGCCAGCGGCGCCTTGTGCTTGTTGGCCGAGTCGACGGTGATCTTCAGGCGGCCGCCGGACAGGCTATCCGCCAATGCTGCCATCTGCCTCGGCGCGTCGCCCATCAAGGGCGCGTTCGTCGGCCAGCTCTGCGCCAGGCGGAGGTGATAGACCTCGCCTGTTGCAAAAGCCGGGCTGGCCAGCATAACGATGGTCCACAGGCTCAATAGCATGTCTCGCAGGTGCATCACGTTGCTTCCGTCGTCAGGTGGAGTGGGGCAGGTCTTGGGGAAACCATCGATGTCGGTGTCCGACGCCATCGTACCTCAGTAGCGATCGAACGATGCTTCGCGGACTTGATCCGTGTACCTGGCTTGCCGCTTCATCGATGTCTTCAAATCAACGGACAGGCAAGGGTTTTGTTCGCGGTTTTGACGAAATTTTGAGATCTCCTTGACGACCGTTTGACAAACCTGCGCGTAGCCTTCGTGAAAAGCTCTAGATGGAGGCCAATCATGAATCAGCACACGGCGCAGGAACTTTCTGAGAAGGGGATGCTTCCCGACGCGATCATTCGTGCCGGGATCCGGCACCTGTTGCGCGAGCGTCTCGCCGAGATCTCGGCCGACGACATCGAGCGCGCCGCCGTGGCCGAACAGGATTTTCTCGACGCCATGCGCTCCGGACCTGTCGCCGAGGTGCCCGAACTCGCCAACGAACAGCATTACGAGGTGCCGGCCGAGTTCTTCGACCAGGTCCTTGGTGGTCATCGCAAGTACAGTTGCGGCTATTGGCCGGCAGGCGTGACGAGCCTCGACGACGCCGAGGCCGCCGCGCTTGCCGCCACGGTCGACCACGCCGCGATACAGGACGGCCACCGCATCCTCGAACTGGGGTGTGGTTGGGGGTCACTCACCCTGTACATGGCCGATCGCTTTCCCGGTAGCGAGATCGTCGCTGTCTCCAACTCCCGGTCCCAGGGTCGTTTCATCCGCGATCGGGCCGCGGCGCAAGGGCTGAGCAATGTTCGCGTCGTGACCGCGGACATGAACGATTTCCAGCCGGAAGGCCGCTTCGATCGCATCGTGTCGGTCGAGATGTTCGAACACATGCGCAACTGGGAGGCTCTGCTGGGTCGTGCGGCCGAATGGCTGAACGCGTCGGGCCGCCTGTTCGTGCACATCTTCGTGCATCGTCGCGTACCCTACCTGTTCGAGGACAAGGGGCCGGCGGACTGGATGAGTCGCCATTTCTTCGCCGGCGGCATGATGCCCAGCGCCGACCTGCCGCTGCGGGTGCATTCGCCGTTCACGC
The DNA here is from genome assembly GCA_020445315.1 of Gammaproteobacteria bacterium. Lineage (GTDB taxonomy): Bacteria > Pseudomonadota > Gammaproteobacteria > Chromatiales > Chromatiaceae > Thiosocius. The sequence continues at coordinate 11,452 of JAGRGW010000149.1, read as the reverse complement.
TGGAGCGGCGCTGGTTCTGGTCGGGCGAGCACTATGCGCGGACGTGCAATGCCTGGCTGGAACGCATGGACGCGCGCCGATCCGAGCTGCGGCCGTTGTTCGAACAGACCTACGGTCGTGATTTCGCCGGCCTGTGGTGGCAGCGCTGGCGCATGTTCTTCATGGCCTGCGCCGTGCTGTTCGCCTACCGCGATGGTCAGGAGTGGTTCGTCGCGCACTACCGCTTCGCCAAGGAACCGGTATGAGCGGGCTGCTGAATTTCCTGATGTTCCAGCTGGGCTGGTTTGCCAGTGTTCTGATGGGCGCGGGCGATTGGCACTGGCTGGCGCCAGGCGTCGTGCTGCTGATCCTGCTGGTTCACCTGTCGACCAGTGCCGACCGGGCCGCAGAGCAGAAACTGATGGCCTACGCGCTGGCGTTTGGACTGGTCTGGGAAAACCTCGTCAGTGTCAGCGGGCTGGTGATCTACCCGAGCGGCCAGCCGTTCGGACAGCTGGCGCCGGCGTGGATACTGGCGATGTGGCCGCTGCTGGCGATCACGCTGAACGTGTCGTTGCGCTGGCTCAAGGGACGGTACCTGCTTGCGGCGCTGTTCGGCGCGATCGGTGGTCCGCTGGCGTTTCTTGCCGGTGAACGGCTCGGCGCCGTGGTGTTTCCCGATACCGGCCTGACCATGATCGTTCTCGCTGTCGGCTGGGCCACGCTGTTCCCGCTGCTGATGCGCCTGTCGCAACGTTACGACGGGTTCGAACGCAGGTTGAACACGTCCCTGGAGGTCTCGCGATGATCGGCACCTGGATGGTTACCCTGCCGCTGCTCCTGGTGATGGCGTCACTGGGCTGGGCATATGCGGCGCGGCGTGAGAACGTCAACATTGTCGACAGCCTCTGGTCGCTGTTTTTTCTGGTCTCCGCCGTCGTTTACCTGGCCGCCGGCGGCGCAGTAATGCCCAGCAGCCTGTTGCTGTTCGTGCTGGTTGCCGCGTGGTCGCTGAGGCTGTCGCTGCACCTGGCGTGGCGCAATGCGGGCAAGCCGGAGGACAGGCGCTACGCGGCCATGCGCGACGCAAGTCCCGGTTTCAATCGACGGAGCCTGGTCACCGTATTCGGTTTGCAGGCGGTGTTGGCCTGGTTGATATCGTTGCCACTCGCCGCTGCGTTCGCGATGCCCGCGGCACTGCAGCCCCTGCACCTGGTCGCCGTGGTGTTGTTCCTGGTCGGCTTCGCGTTCGAGGCCGTGGCCGACTGGCAGTTGATGCGCTTCAAGGCCAATCCGCAAAACAAGGGCGCTGTACTGGACCAGGGCCTTTGGCGCTTCAGCCGTCATCCCAATTACTTTGGCGAGGCCGTCGTCTGGTGGAGTTTCTACCTTTTCGCGCTGGCCAGCGGGGCGGCCTGGACCGTGTTTGCACCGGTATTGATGACCTTCCTGCTGCTCAGGGTGTCCGGCGTCACGCTGCTCGAGAGCGATATCCACGAACGGCGCCCTGCGTACCGTCGTTACAAGCAGACGACGCCGGCCTTTATCCCGTGGCGGCCGGGCAACTCCGCCGACCCGACCGGCTTGAAGGGGCAGCAGTCGTGAGAGCACAGTTCGCCACACTGCTCCTCGCCTCGGCATTCGGGGCCGGTGCCGCACAATCGGAGCTTGCGTTCGACATCTATCTCGACGACAGGCCCGTGGGTGTTCACCGCGTGCAGATTCAGCAGGACGCCGACCAACGTCGTGTGAGCGTAGAGGCGGAGATGTCGATCGATATCCTGTTCTTCAACGCGTTCAGCTACCGGCACCAGGCCGACGAGGTCTGGCATGGCGACTGTATCGCCAACCTGAAAACGAGGACCGACGACGACGGGGAGCGGTACCGGGTCGATGCCAGCCGCGTCGCCGATGACCTGCTCGTGACCGTTGCGGACCGGCAGGTGCGAATCGGTGGATGTGTCCGCACCTTTGCGTACTGGAATCCCCGGCTACTCGAGCACGACTTCCTTCTGAACACCCAGACCGGTGACTACGAACCGGCCAGGCTGGTCGAGGTGGCGGAGCAGCCGCTGCAGTTCCAGGGGCGGGCATACGGCGATCGGCAATACCGCCTCGACGTGGGCCAGGGCGTCAGGATCGATCTATGGTACGACGCAGGCTGTAGCTGGCAGGCATTGCAGACCCAAGTCGAGAATGGCCGGGTTTTGCGCTATGTGCGGCGCGAGGGGTGACGCGGTGCGTGCTTTTGTCAGATTCAAGCTCGCGCTGGTGCTGCTGGTCACGCTCGCGGGCTGCGCCAGCCACGCACCCATGCCCGGCGTGGCCCACGTCGACCTCGACCGCTTCATGGGCGACTGGTACGTGATCGCCAGCATACCCACTGTTGTCGAGCGGGACATCTACAACGCCGTCGAAAGGTACGACCGGATAGGGCCCAACAGGATCCAGACGACCTTTACGTACCGCAAGGGATCGTTCGACGGTGAAAGGGCGCAAATGGAGCCGGTCGGGTTCGTCGGGGACGACGGCAGCAACGCGATCTGGGGGATGCAGTTCATCTGGCCGATCAGGGCCGATTACCGCGTCGTTTACCTCGACCCGGACTACCGCACCACCATCATCGGTCGCGTCAAGCGCGACTACGTCTGGATCATGGCGCGCTCACCGCGGATAAGCGACGACGCGTACCGGTCTCTCGTCGAGCACGTGCGCGCGCTCGGCTACGACATCAGCAAGCTGCAGCGGGTACCACAACGCTGGGAGGAGAACTCATGAGGATTGCCGTAATCGGGGGTGGCATTGCCGGCAACACCGCCGCCTACCACCTGTGCAGGGAGCACGACGTGACGCTGTTCGAGGCCGCCAGTCACCTCGGCGGTCACACGCATACCCACGACATCGAATGGGCCGGCCGGCACTATGCCGTGGATACCGGCTTCATCGTGTTCAACGACCGCACCTATCCGAATTTCCAGCGATTGCTGAACGCGTTGGGTGTGGCCTACGAACCGACCGAGATGAGTTTCAGCGTCCGTGACGACGGCGCAGACCTGGAATACAACGGCCATTCGCTCAACACCCTGTTCGCGCAGCGACGCAACCTGGTGCGGCCCGACTTCCTGCGTATGCTGAAAGAGATCCTGCGCTTCAACCGCGAGGCGCCGCGATCGCTCGAGGACGGCAGCGCTGACCAGCCACTGGGCGAATACCTGCGGCGGCAGGGTTATTCCGATGACTTCGTCAACCGCTACATCGTACCCATGGGAGCCGCGATATGGTCGACCGATCCGTTGCAGATGCAACAGTTTCCAGCGCGCTTCTTCATCCGCTTCTTCGTCAACCACGGCCTGCTCTCGCTGAACGACCGGCCGCAGTGGTACGTGATTCGCGGTGGATCACGCGAGTACCTGGCCCCGATGTCGGCTGGGTATGCCGCCGGTATCCGACTCGACACCCCGGTAGAGTCCGTCACCCGCCTGCCGCACGGTGTGCGCGTGGTCAGTCGCCCATACGGCGCGGAGGTGTTCGACGCCGTCTTCATCGCGACGCATAGCGACCAGGCGCTGGCCATGCTGTCCGATCCAACGCGCGCCGAGAGCGAGGTGCTCGGGCAGCTGCGCTATCAGCGCAACGAGGCAGTGCTGCATACCGACACTTCGGTCATGCCGACGCGGTGCCTCGCCTGGGCGTCCTGGAACTACCGCATGGCCGGACAGACCGACAAGGTGACGCTGACCTACGACATGAACCGCCTGCAGAACCTCGATGCACCGACACGTTTTCTCGTGACCCTCAACGACACCGGGGCCGTCGACCCGGGGAGGGTGTTGAAACGGATGGTCTACGAGCACCCGGTTTATACGGAAGAATCGGTTGTCGCCCAGGCGCGGCGCAGTGAGATCAGCGGTATCGACCGTACGTTCTACTGCGGCGCCTACTGGCGCAACGGTTTCCACGAAGACGGCGTGGTCAGTGCGCTGCAGGCATTGGATGAATTTTCGGAGGTGAATGGTGCGCAGCGCGCTCTATCGCGGGCAAGTTAGGCACACCCGGTACAAGCCGCGCCGGCACGCGTTCCGCTACCGCCTGTTTCAGGTCTACCTCGACCTGGACGAGCTGCCGCAGACGTTGGACCGGCTTTGGTTCTGCTCCAGCCGGCGTCCGGCACCGGTGCGCTTCCGCCGCAGTGACCACCTAGGGCCCCAGGACCTGTCTTTGCAGGAGGCGGTCCGGCAAAAGGTCGTCGAGCTGGGTGGCGAGATGCCGTCGGGCCGGATCTGTTTGCTCACCCACCTGCGTTACTTCGGTTTCGGCTTCAATCCGGTGAGCTTTTACTTCTGCTATGACCGCGAAGATCGCCCGCAGTGCGTGCTCGCCGAGGTCAACAATACCCCTTGGGGAGAACAGCACTGTTACCTGGTGCCAATGGACGTCGAGCGACCGGAGAGCCAAAAAACGTTCCACGTTTCGCCCTTCATGGACCTCGACATGTCCTATCGCTGGGCGATCAGCGACCCGGGCGAGCGCCTGAGCGTGCACATCGAGAACCTGCAGAACGGTGAGCGCCTGTTCGATGCCTCGCTGGTGCTGCAACGGGAGCCGTTCAGCGGCCCTAACCTGGCGCGGAACCTGTTTGCTTTTCCGTTCGTAACGCTGAAGGTCATCGCCGCCATCTATTTCGAGGCATTGTGCCTGTGGCTGAAGAAGACCCCCGTGCATATTCATACCAAGCCGAAGGAGACGCCGGTCGTGGCGAATAAACAAGCATGACTGACACTATTGTTCCCGCTGCCCCCGGTTCCGCTGAACGTGGGGAAGACTCATTGCTCGACCGCCTGGCGCGGTCGTTGATGCTGCGCCAGCTGAACCGTCTCTCGGTCGGTCTGCTGAAGATCGAGGAAGGTGACCGGGTGTGGCAGTTCGGTACGCCTTGTGACGTGCTGCCGCGGTCCGTGGTCGTGCGGATCGATCATCCGGCCGCCTGGTCGGACCTGGCGTTCGGCGGTTCCGCGGGCGCTGGCGAGGCCTTTATCAAGGGTCTGTGGCACTGCGAGCAGTTGACCGACCTGGTCCGCCTGTTTCTCCGCAACCGCGCCGTACTGGATGCCGTCGACGGTGGCGTCAGCCTGCTGGTAAGGCCGCTGCATCGGCTCGCGCATTGGCTGCAGCGCAACACCCGGGAGGGCAGTCGCCGCAACATCCAGGCGCATTACGATATCGGCAACGATCTGTTCCGGCTGTTTCTCGATCCGCAGCTGATGTATTCCAGCGCCTATTACACGACACCGGAAACCGATCTCGACACGGCCGCCGTGGCCAAGCTCGACCGCGTATGCCGCAAGCTGGACCTGCAGGCGGGGCATCACTTGCTCGAAATCGGCACTGGTTGGGGCGGGCTCGCGATCCATGCGGCGAAGCATTACGGCTGCCGCGTCACAACGACCACGATCTCGCGTGAGCAGTTTGATCTGGCAACGGAGCGGGTCGCGGCAGCCGGTTTGACCGATCTTATCGATGTCCGCTTCGACGACTACCGGGAACTCGGGGGCAGCTACGATCGCATCGTGTCGATCGAGATGATCGAGGCGGTCGGTCACCAGTTCATGGAGACCTATTTCGCGCAGTGCAGCCGGCTGCTCAAGCCGGAAGGTCAGATGTTGATCCAGGCGATCACCGTTGACGATCGGTACTACAAACAGGCATTGCAAGAGGTAGACTTCATCAAGCGATTCGTTTTCCCGGGTGGGTTCCTGCCGTCGGTGACAGCGATGTCAAATGCGCTGACACGCGCCAGCGACATGCGTATTGCCCATCTCGAGGATATCGGGCTGCACTACGCCCGAACGCTGCGGGACTGGCGGGCGCGATTCATGGCACGACTCCAGGAGGTGAAAGCCCTTGGCTATCCGGACGAGTTCATCCGCATGTGGGAGTTCTACCTGTGCTACAGCGAAGGCGGTCTTGCCGAACGCCACCTCGGTACGGTGCAGATGCTGTTGAGCAAGCCGGATGCACGGCCGATCGACGTGGCTTTCTGAAAGGCGGGCAGGAACGTTGAGCGATTTTCATGGTCGGGTCTTGATTATCGAAGACAACACCGACATCGCGACCTTGCTGGTGGACTTCTTCGGCGATCGCGGTCATGTCGTCGACTATGCGCACGACGGGTTGACCGGGCTGCACCTGGCGGCCAGCGGGGACCACGACGTGATCGTCCTCGACCTGGCGTTGCCGGGCCTCGACGGGGTGGAGCTGTGCAAGCAACTGCGCACGGTCAAACGCTCGAACATACCGATCCTGATGCTGACGGCGCGTGACACCCTCGACGACAAGCTCGCCGGGTTTGCCGCCGGCGCCGACGACTACCTGGTCAAACCGTTCGAGATGCTCGAGGTCTATGCCCGGGTCCAGGCGCTCTGGCGGCGTTTCGGGCTCGGTGGTCGCACCTTGTTGCAGGTGGCCGACCTGACGCTGGATCCGGAGACACGCGAGGTGGCACGCGGTGACCAGCCGGTGGCGCTGAACCCGGTTCCGTTCAAGATCCTGCAGTTGTTGATGGAGAACCAGCACCGGGTGGTGTCGCGACGCGAGATCGAGACCCATGTCTGGGGTGACGCGCCGACCGACAGTGACGCGCTGCGTACGCACATCTCGGCGATTCGCAACGCTGTCGACAAACCGTTCTCGCATAAACTGTTGCATACCATGCACGGGGTGGGTTACCGGCTGCACGACAAGGGCGACACGCCGGCATGAACGAAGGCGAACGTTGGCAACGCGTGTTGCTGCAGGGCGCCTTCATCTTCCTGGCCGTGTTGTTGAGCGTATCCGCCGTGGCCTGGGTGCTGCAGAAGGTGCTGGTTCGACAGGCGCTGGCCCTCGAGGCGCAGACGTTCATCGAGTCCTACGAACAGGATCCCGGCTACCCGCTGCCGCGCACGCGCAATCTCGTGGGGTACCTGGTCGATCGTGACGGGCGCGGCAGTACACCGGAAATCCTCCGGACCCTGCCGCCGGGTCTCCACGGCGGCGTGGCGCTTCCCGGCCACGAACGCCCTTTGCCCGTTTACGTGGAGGACTTCGACGGCGGGCGCCTCTACCTCGTGTTCTCCGGCTACAACGTCGATCGCCTGGTGGGTTTGTTCGGCCTGGTGCCCGTCACCCTGTTGTTGATCATCGTTTACGGGACCAGTTGGGTTGCGTACAGGCTGAGCCTGCGCGCCGTGTCTCCGGTTCTGCGTATCGCGCGCCGATTGCGCGACAGTTCACCGGCCCAGCCCATACCGGAGCTGTCGACGCAGGGACTGAAGGGCGAAACGCGCGAGCTGGTCCTGGCCATGGACGAGTACAAGCGTCGGCTGGAAGACCTCGTCGAACGTGAGCGCCGCTTCAGTTCAGACGTCAGTCACGAATTGCGCACGCCGATCACGATCATCGACGGTGCCGCCCAGTTCCTCGAGGCGGAACCTGCACTGGGCGAAAAGGGGAGCGGTCGCGCCCGCATGATCCGCCGCGCCTGCAAGGATGTCTCCGAACTGATCGACGCCTTTCTCATCCTCGGTCGCGAGCCGAAGCGCCTGGAGGATGCCGAGGCGGTTGACGTGGCCGGGGTGGCGGAAGCCGAACTCGGCAAGCTCGCCGCGCTGCTGGACGGCAAGCCGCTGGAAATGACGCTCGAAGCCGTCGCACCGTTGTGCGTTCCGGTCCATCGCAAGGTCATCGAAATCATACTCAGCAACCTCTGTCGTAACGCTATCAATTACTCCGACGAGGGTGTGATCCACGTCCGCGTCGATCGCGACGGTATTCGCGTGGAGGACAGCGGCTGTGGGATCGACGAGGCGCTCATCCCGCACATCTTCGATCGCCATGTGCGCGGCCGTGGCGTGCAGAAGGCAGGTGAGGGGATCGGCCTCAATATCGTCAAGCGGTTGTGCGACCTGTACGGGTGGCAGATCCGGGTCGCCAACCGTGACGGAGGCGGCGTCATGGTATCGATCCGCATGACGTAACGGTCAATTGCGTGATCTGAACGCGCGGATAGTTTCCATTTCCAGCCAGAAAGCATCGCTCGGTTTTCACGGCTTGGCTCGCTCCAGCGGTGGCACCTGCCAGGTGCCGTCGACTGCTTCGGGCTTCGGCCAGTAGAGACGCAGCACCGCGCTGAATGGGCCCTTGGGCGCCGGCAACCAGTTGGCTTCCTTGTCCTTGCCCGGGGAAACGTGTTGCAGGTGGAGCGTGATCCCGCCGTCATCGTCGCGTACGAAATCATCGAGCATGGGTGAGTTGAGCAGGTAACGGTTGATGGGGTTCTCCACCAACAGGCTCTCCGGCAATTCGTACATCGTCAGTGACCAGAACGCGTTGACGGGCGGCAACCGACCCGGCGCGAACCGCAGGGTATATCGATAGGCGCCGTCGAGCTTCTCCCCGTCGGCATCCACGTAGTAGGACGGGTAGATCGCCTCGGCCTCGCTGTTGCCCCAGATGCCAAGAACGGCACCGGCCATGCGATGAAGGTAGTTGTTCTCCAGATGCTCCCTCGTGCCGAATACGTCACCGGAACCGACCTCGCCGGCGTCGGCTCGTTCCTTTAGTGTTGCAAAGTCGGCCCAGGCGTCGGCGATGCCCTGACCGATGGCCTCCTGGACATCGGGTGGGAAAGCGTCCCAGTCGAAGGTCTTTCCGGCGCCGATGCCGACTCGGGCAAAACGCGCCATGAGGGCTTGCTCGGACGGGTGCGTGGGGCAGAACTGCAGGACGAAATTCAACTGCTGGAAGACCCTTGGCGATCGCGTGATCTCCTCGCGCGTCAACGGCGCGATGAAGTCGATGGCAGCGGTGGCCTGGGGCGCCGGCTGGCCGAGAAACGCGGAGAGGGGCTGCGCCTTGTAGCCGGCCTGGACGGCCTTCACGTTCTCGATGTCCGCCGGATTGAACAGTTGTGTCCGATAGACGGCAGTTACCAGTTCCGTTTCGGCCTGGATCGCTTTGGTGATGCCTCCGGGCACGTCACCGTGCCAACCCGGTCCTGCGATCAGGAAATGGCCGCCACCGTTGCCGGTGGCCCGGCTGCCGATGTAGGCAAAATTGTGGGTGTAGAGATCGATGAGCTGGATGCTGAAATAGCGCTCCTCCCCGATCTCCGGCACCGTCAGCACGTACGGCTCGGCGCGCAGATCCAGGGCCAGCCAGCTGTAGGGAGTGTCCGAGTTGGGCGTCTGCACGGCCCGGTCCTCGTGCGTGTAGACCCGCGCCAGGTTCAAGAGCCGGTTGATCGGCGTCTTGTATTCCGGATCCGTCTCGTCGACGAAGGCCCCGTAGAAGACGCGGTAGTTGTCCACCACCGCATTGGCGTAGACATAAGCGTCTTTCGCGATGGAGCGGGCATCCTCCGGCGTGAGAGCGGAGGCTTCCGCTTCGGTTGAGTTCGGGTATCCGCTGACGGCAAAGGCCGCTGCCAGACAGACCAGGATACTCAGTGCGTTGAAACGTTTCATGGGGCGTATTCCTTGCCGTAAAGGCCAATCTGCTCGTTCGTCATCGATAGGGCAGGGTCGCCGTTGTGGCATCAGTCATCCGGGATTACACGAACAGCAGCCTGCGGCGACAGGTTTTCGAAGTGCAGGCGCTCGAGCCTGCCCTCGAAGGCGAAAGGTGCCTGGTCAAAGTAGGCGTCTGCCACCGGCGAGCTCAGGTCCATTCCGACGTCGAAGGTTTCCGAAGCCGTGAAGACGGCCGGCACCGTACGCCGCACGGTACCACCGTTGGCCGGTGCGCCGTTGATCCAGAATTTCAGCTCCGCCGGTGCCGCCCGCTCCATGGGCGTGCGCATCTCCATGGCAATCGAAACCTTGCCGGCCGGCAGCGGACCCACCTCGATGGTATCGCGCTTGAGTAACAGGGCGCTGTACTCGTAGTGGAGGGTGCCGTCCACGGCGAAGAGGCTGACGCCGCCAGCATAACCGCCCAGGGCGAAGATGACGCCGTTGACGCCTTCGGGCACCATCGCTTCGATCTCGGCTCGCAGGTTGCCGTTACGCATGTTCGGGGCCTCGGACTCCGGAATGCGAGTCATGCCCTCGAACAGCGTCCATTCGTTGTTGCCGCTGCGCTTCATCTCCTGAGGGTTCAGTCCCACGTAGAGCCCCCCGCCAACGGGCAGCACCTTGTTGTCCCTGGCTACCTGCATGAACAGGGCCTTCAGCACCTCGAGTTTTTCAGGATCCTCTGCGGCAAGGTCGTTCATGAGCGAGTAGTCGTTCCGGGTATCGAACAACTGCCACCGGTCCTGCGTCGGATTCCAGCCCAGGAGCCCTGATATGTCCGCCACCCAGGGGGTGCGCGGCCCGAAGGTGCTGGCCATCCAGCCCTCGTAATAAATGCCGCGACTGGCCATGATCTCGAAGTACTGGGCCTTCTTGCGCTCCGGTGCTTGCGGGGCATCGAAGGTGTAGGCGAAGCTCACCCCGTCGATGGGATCCTGCTCGTGGCCGTCCACCACCTTAGGCGGCGTAATGCCCAGGATCTCGTAGATCGTCGGCACCACGTCGTTGACGTGGGTGAACTGGGATCTCGGCGTGTCGTCCGGTTTTATCCGATTCGGCCAGGAGATCACCATCGGGGTGCGTGTGCCGCCCCAGTCGGCTGCCACCAGCTTGGTGTAACGGAGCGGGCTGCCCCCGGCCCAGGCCCAGGCCGAGTGGTACATATTGTCCATCTTCGGCCCGCCGATCGCATCGAGACCGCCGAGTTGCTCGGCCACGGTGATGTGTTCCTCCACCCTGGACGGGATACCGTTCTGGGCGTTCAGCTCCGCCACGCTGCCTTCCATGCCCTCGGCGGAGGCGCCGTTGTCCGAAAGGATGTACATGACCAGCGTGTTGTCGCGAACACCGAGGGCGTCCAACTCGTCGAGCAGCTTGCCGACCTGCACGTCCGTGTGCTCGAGAAAGCCGGCGTAAACCTCCATCAGGCGTGCCTGGAAGGCCTTTTCGTCGTCCGGGATGTCAGCCCATGCGGGCATGCCTTGCGGCCGCGGTGCCCGGATCGTGTTGTCGGGAATCCAGCCCATGGCCTTCTGCCGCTCGAAGACCCGCGCCTGGAAGGCATCCCAGCCGTCGTCGAACTTGCCCTTGTACTTGTCCGCCCACGCCTGCGCGACATGGTGGGGGCCGTGCACGGCGCCCGGCGTCCACCACATGAGGAAGGGGCGGTCCGGGTTCATGGCGCGGTGTCGGCGCATCCAGGTAATGGCCTTGTCCGCCAAGTCCTCGGTGAGGTGGTAATCCTCGTAGTCCTCGACATGCGGGAGGGAGATCGGCGTGGTGTTCTCCCACAAAGTCGGTTCCCACTGGGACGTCTCGCCGGCGATGAAACCGTAGAAGTAGTCGAAGCCCCGACCGGTGGGCGTGCGGTCGTAGGGACCGTTGGCGATCTGGTCCACCGGCGTGTTGTGGTCCTTGCCGAA
>JAGRGW010000148.1 GCA_020445315.1 Gammaproteobacteria bacterium | reverse complement strand
GCGGCATCATGATGTCGACGAAGATCAGGTCCGGGTGGTGGTCGGCGATGGCCGACAGCGCCGCGAAACCGTCGACCGCGGTCAGCACTTCGCAACCGGCTTTTTTCAGCAGGGTCTCGGCCGTCCGCCGAATGGTCTTGCTGTCGTCGATGACCATGACCTTCAGGCCACTGATATCCACGCTGTCGTCAGTGTTCAATGTATTTCTCCTGCAAGGCGCCGCTGCGCCACTGTCACTGTCGCGGCACGACCGTGGTCAGGCCCCAGAGTTGCCACATCTGCATACCGCCACGGTAGTACCTGATCTTGTCACCCGGGTACCCTGCGTCGAGCAGACCCCGGATCGCCCGCGGCGACTGTCCGCAGGCAGGCCCGTTGCACCAGATCACCAGGTCCTTGGCCGCGCTGAAATCCCATTCGTCGGTCTTGTACCGGGCATCAACCCAGCCCCATTGCTCGAGCTGCTGCTCGAGCGCACCGACCGGCGCCCGCTCGATGGCACCGAACCCTTTCAGGATAGCGGCCAGTTCCGGATCATCTTTGGCCTTGGTGAACAACGTGAAAGGATAGTTCACCGAACCCGGGATCGTGCCCTTGCGAAACCAGGATTCGGTGCGCGCGTCGATCAGCACCCCGGTGCCGTCGCGCAGTCCGGTCTCCATGAAATCGAACAGCTCCACTTCGCCGATCGAGGCCACCGACGGGTCGGGCGTGATCGGCTGGATGCAGAACGGCGGACACTTGCGCACCGTCTTGGCGAAGTAACCCTTGAGCTCGTAGTCGGGGTCCTGCACCCGCTGGACCTTGATCGAGCGGCCCTCGTGGATGACATGCAAAAACGGCTTGCCGTCGGCCAGCGGAATGAATTCCGATGTCTTGCCGACGCGGACCTCGCTCTCGGCCAGCGCCGGAAGGACACAGACCGGCAGCAGGGCCGACAGCAACAGCAGACGACAGGTTCTACGAAAATTCACGGTGCATTTCTCCTCGGTGCTCGATCGCCCGCTGCTTCGATGTGTCAGGGATGCAGGAAGCGCTCAACGACCTTGTCGCGCAACTGGTCCATCGGCACTCCCGCCTGGTAATCGAGAAAAATCTCCTGTCTGCTGCGTTCCGGCAGGCGACGGTAGAAGCTATAGGTACCGACATGCTGATCACGCAGCCGGTCTTCGAACTGCTGGCGGTTTCCCGGCGGGCGGTCGGACGCCGTGCCGTCGGTACCTGGGGAAGGGTTTCCACCGCCGTCCGCGCCAGCACCATCGACCTTGGTCACCTCTTCGTCCAGCAGTTTCAGGTAGTCGTCGTCGGACGCGACGACGACACCGGTGCCAATCAGCAGCATCACCAGGTATGCCACCTGCAGCCTGCCCGTCATTCGCGCCGGGCGGTTCATGTCACCTGCGGATTTGCACATCGCTCCTCCGTTCTCCGACCGGACGCCTGAAGACTATCGACAAGCAGGGGGCAAGACTTTAAGCCGGACCGGCAGACACCGCCCTGTACTGTGAACAGAATCACACGCTGCATCCGCCCGTCGTTGTGCGGACCGGGGCCACGCTGGCACGGCGACCTGGCAGGCCCGGCACTGATGTTAAGGATTTTTCTTCATACCGGCGGAAAATTAACAAGCACGACCGGGGGTCTGCAACAATAGGCGCAGATTCCCACTGTTCCCAGGCAGCCGGCGCGATCTGCAGGCAGCGCACCGGCCCCACGGAGGCCCAGCAACATGCCGCTCTCGCTCGGCGTCGTCATGGATCCGATCGGTTCCATAAAGATCCACAAGGACAGCACTTTCGCGATGCTGCTCGAAAGCCAGCGGCGCGGTTGGACGCTCTGGTACATGCAACAGGAAGACCTCTGCCTGCACGACGGCAGGTGCCATGCGCGCATACGTCCGCTGCAGGTGCGCGACGACCCGGGCGGCTGGTTCGAACTGGGCGACCCCGAATCCGCGGCACTCGACGACCTCGACGTCGTGCTGATGCGCAAGGATCCACCGTTCGACATGGAGTACGTGCATACGACTTACCTGCTGGAGCAGGCCGAGGCGCGCGGCACGCTCGTGGTCAATCGGCCGGCGGCGCTGCGGGATGCCAACGAAAAGCTGTTCACGGCCTGGTTCCCGACGGTCTGCGCACCGACCCTCGTCAGTCGGCGGCACGCGGAATTCTCCCGTTTCGTCGACGAACACGGCGACGCCATCCTGAAACCGCTCGACGGCATGGGCGGCGCGTCGATCTTCCGGGTACGCGCCGACGACCCGAACCGCAATGTCATCATCGAGACGCTGACCGCGCACCAGACCCGCTACGCGATGGCGCAGCGATTCATCCCCGAGATCAGTGCCGGTGACAAGCGCATACTCGTCATCGACGGCGAACCCGTACCCTACGCGCTGGCCCGGATTCCGACCGCCGGCGAGACACGCGGCAACCTCGCTGCCGGTGGCCGGGGTGTCGGCGTCGCACTCAGTGACAAAGACCGCGAGATCGTGGAGACTGTCGCCCCGCGGTTGCGCGAGCACGGCATTCTGTTTGCGGGCATCGATGTCATCGGCGACTTCTTAACCGAAGTCAATGTCACCAGCCCAACGTGCATCCGCGAACTGGACAAACTCTACGGCCTGAATATCAGCGCCACCCTGATGGATTGTATCGAGCAGAAACTCGCAGTATGAGATTGCTGATCAAACCACCGCTCGCCGGCGGCCTGCTACTGATGGTCGTTGCCGTCCTGGCCCTGTCGGCCTGTGGCCGGCAGGACCCCGTTTCGCAGGGACGTATCAATGCCTTCGGCTCGACCGTCGACCTGACGTTGATCGGTGTCGACCGCGGCCGGGCCGACGAGATCACCCGCATCCTGGCCAAAGACATGCAGGCAATGGAAACCGCCTGGTCGGCCACCGGCGACGGACCGGTCCCGCGTATCAACCGGATGTTCAACGAGAGCGACGAACCGTTCGCGGCACCGCCGTCGGTGTTGCCCCTGCTGCGCCTGTCACAACGGCTGTCGGCAGCCAGCGACGGCCTGTTCAATCCCGCGATTGGTCACCTGGTCAGGGCCTGGGGATTCCAGGGGCGACCGGCCGACTGCCTGCGCCCGCCGCCGTCCGACCTCATCGCAACCGCCGTCAGCGGGGCACCGTCGATGCAGGACATCCGGATCGACGGTATTCGCATCGCGTCGGCGAACCACCTCGTCAAGCTGGATTTCCGTGACATCCAGAAAGGCCTCGCCATCGACAAGACCATCGCCCGCCTGCAGGAGCTGGGCGTGGACAACGCCAGCGTGGCCATCGAGGGCAACCTGCGCGCGATCGGCTCGCGCGACGGCCACCCCTGGAGCGTCCCGGTCCGCGGCCCCGACGGCGGCGGCATCCTCGCCACGCTGAAACTGATCGGCAACGAGGCCGCGTTCACCGCGGGCAACTACCGGCGCAACTTCACCTGGGACGGCAAGATCTACCACGACATCATCGACCCGCGCAGCGGCTACCCGGCCGAAGAGACGGCGTCGGTAACGGTCCTGCACGCCGACGCGACCACGGCCGATGCCGCGGCCACGGCGCTGTTCGTCGCCGGCCCGCGCGACTGGCACCGCGTCGCCCGGCAGATGGGCATACGCTACGTCATGCTGTCCGACCGCCAGGGCCGCCTGCACATGAATCCGGCCATGCAGGCACGTGTTAAACTCCATGGCAGCCAGCGCGAGATCATCGTCAGCGAACCGCTCAGCTGAGCACCGGACCGGCATCACGCGCAACCGACCCGGGCCGGTTGCGCCCGCCGACTGATTGCCCGACAGGCCTTCGAGCAGACCTTGCCGATCAAGACCGCGAAAACGACCGACTTCGACGCCTACCCGCCGCTGCAACAGTCGAACGACCCGCTCGGCGCGGCACTGCTGGCGGCCGTGGCGGCGCACCTGTTCCTGATCCTCGCGGTCAGTTTCGACATCGCGCGCGACCAGCCACCGGCACCCGAGCGCACGCTCGACATCACCCTGGTACAACCGAAGCCCAAGCCCCCCGAGGAGGTCGATAAGCCCGACTTCCTGGCCCAGCAGACCCAGGAAGGCAGTGGCGAAAAGGTGATCAAGGAACGCCTGACCAGCCCGCTCGGCAACCTGGAGGCCCTGCCGACACCGAAACCGGCACTCGAACTGCAGCGTTCGGGTACGCCGGAGCCCGAACCCGAGCCGAAACCGGAGGTCATCACCACCGCCAAGGCCGAGCGCGCCGTCGTCACGCCGCCGCCGAAACCGGATGTCGAGGCCAAGCCCCGGGCCCGTCTCAGCCAGTTGCTGGCCAGCACGCAGCAGGAGATCGACCGCCTGACCGCCGAACTCGACCGGCGCACGCTGTCCGAGTCGAAGCGTGAGCGGCGCAAGGCGATCAACGCCAGCACCCAGGAGTACAAGTACGCCTCGTACATGGAGACCTGGCGCCGCAAGGTCGAAAAAATCGGCAACCTGAACTACCCCGACGAGGCGCGCCGGCGCAAGTTGCACGGCAACCTGATCCTGCACGTCGCCGTGCGCGCCGACGGCTCGATCGAGCGCATCCGCGTACGCAAGCCATCCGGGTACAAGCTGCTCGACGACGCCGCCATCCGCATCGTGCGCCTGTCCGCGCCATTCGCGCCGTTTCCGCCGGAGATCAGGGACGAGGTCGACGTCCTCGACATCACCCGCACCTGGCAGTTCCTCGACGGCGGCACGCTGTTCTCGACCCGCTGAACGCCGCCCCCGGCCCGGTCGACTTTTGCCATTCCCGACTTGTCGCGCGCCGCATCGCGCACGATACTGTCTGCCATGAATGCCACCGCATCGCTGAAGAACCAGCTGCTGATCGCCATGCCCAACCTGCAGGACCCCAACTTCTCGCGGACCGTGACCTACATCTGCGAACACGGGGAACACGGCGCCATGGGCATCGTGTTGAACCGGCCGACCGATTTGCGCCTGGCGGACGTGCTCCGACACATGGACATCGCCGAGGATCTCGGCACGGCCGGCGAACAGATCGTCTACCTCGGCGGCCCGGTCGAAGAGGAGCGCGGTTTCGTGCTGCACACCGACGGCGCGGCCTGGGACTCGACCCTGCCGGTCGAGGACGACATCAGCATCACCACATCGCGGGACATCCTCGAGGCGATGGCCCGGGGCGAGGGGCCGAAGCGGACCCTGGTCGCCCTCGGCTATGCCGGCTGGGGGGCAGGCCAGCTGGAACAGGAACTGCAGCAGAATGCCTGGCTCAGCGGTCCGACCGACAAATCGATCCTGTTCGACCTGCCGGCCGACCAGCGCTGGGAGGCGGCCGCGCGCCTGCTCGGTGTCGACGTCAACCTGCTCAGCAGCGAGGCCGGCCACGCCTGATGCCGGTGCTGCTCGGCTTCGACTACGGCACGCACAAGATCGGCGTTGCCGTCGGCCAGACCCTGACCGGCACCGCCAACCCCTTGACCACGCTGGGCATGGTCAAACAGAAACCGGACTGGCGTAGAATCGAGGCGCTGCTGGACGAATGGAAACCCGAGGCCATCGTCGTCGGTCATCCGTTCGAGATGACGGACCGCGAGGCCAACAATGCCGCGGCCGCCAAGCGTTTCGCGCGCCAGCTGCACGGACGCTACCGACTGCCGGTACACCTTGCCGACGAGCGGCTGACCAGCCGCAGCGCGTGGGAGGCACTCGGCACCGACGCCGCGAAGGACCCGACCCTGGTCGATGCCTACGCGGCCAAACTGATCCTGGAAACCTGGTTGAATGACTGACAGCACCCTGTTCATGGAACACGAGGCCATCGTCGACCTCATCGATGGCATGGCCGAGATGTTGCGCAAGCACATCGCCGACCGCGACCTGGCCGACCCGGTCGTCGTCGGCATCCACACCGGCGGGGCCTGGATCGCGCAGCGCCTCAACCGGCTGCTCGAGCTGGCAGAACCCGCCGGCCTGCTCGACATCAGTTTCTACCGCGACGACTTCACCCAGATCGGGGTCAACCCGCAGGTGCGCCCGTCGCAGATCCCGTTCGATCTCGATGGCCGCAACGTGATCCTGGTGGACGATGTCCTGCATACCGGCCGGACGATACGCGCGGCGATGAACGAGCTGTTCGACTACGGCAGACCGGCGACCATCACGCTGGTCTCGCTGATCGAACGCAGCGGACGCGAACTGCCGATCCAGCCCGACGTCATCGGGCTGAGCCCGCCACTGGGGCTGAGCGACCACATCAAGCTGAACGGCCCGGAACCGTTGAGCCTCGAGATCGTCCATCCACCCCAACCGAACTCCTGAGTACCCAGCGGACCCACTGACATGGCATCGTCCCGCCCGCGCGACCTGCAGCTGAACGAGAACGGCCGGCTGCGGCACTTCCTGACCATCGAGGGCCTGAGCCGCGATCTGCTGATTCGCATCCTCGACACCGCGGAGTCGTTTGCGGCACTGCCCGGCCGACCGGTCAAGAAAGTGCCGCTGCTGCGCGGCCGGATCATCACCAACCTGTTCTTCGAGAACAGCACGCGGACGCGGACGACGTTCGAGCTGGCGGCCAAGCTGCTGTCGGCCGACGTCATCAATTTCAATATCGGCACCTCGGCCACGTCCAAGGGCGAGACCCTGCTCGACACGCTGCGCAACATCGAGGCGATGCACTCGGACATGTTCGTCGTACGTCATGCGCAGTCAGGCGCGGCGCATTTCATCGCCGAGCACGCGTCGCCGCGGGTCAGCGTCATCAATGCCGGCGATGGCCGTCACGCGCACCCGACCCAGGCCATGCTCGACATGTTCACGATCCGCAAGCACAAGGGCGATTTCACGCCGCTGCGCGTCGCTATCGTCGGTGACGTACTGCACTCGCGGGTCGCGCGCTCGCAGATCCTGGCCCTGAACACGCTCGGCGTCAGCGAGGTGCGCGTCGTCGGGCCGCGCACGCTGTTGCCGAGCGACGCACGCTCGATGGGCGTGCACGTCTTCCACGATCTCGCCGAGGGCATCCGTGACGTCGACGTCGTCATCATGCTGCGCCTGCAGAACGAGCGCATGGACGGCGCGCTGCTGCCGAGCGAGCACGAGTACTTCCGGCTCTACGGCCTGACCGACGAACGCCTGGAGAACGCCAAGCCCGACGCGATCGTCATGCACCCGGGGCCGATGAACCGGGGCATCGAGCTCGACTCGGCGGTGGCCGACGGACCGCGCTCGGTCATCCTGCAGCAGGTCAGCTACGGCATCGCCGTGCGCATGGCGGTGCTGTCGATGGCGATGCAGTCACAGGCAGACCTGGAGGTGGAGGCGTGAGTCTCAGCATCATCAACGGGCGACTGATCGACCCGGCACACGGCATCGATGACATGCTCGACGTCCATATCGACGGCGAAGAGGTCGTCGGCATCGGTCACGCACCGGCCGAGTTCGTCGCCGACGAAGTCATCGACGCGCGCGACTGCGTGGTCTGCCCCGGCCTGGTCGACCTCGCCGCGAGCCTGCGCGAGCCGGGTTTCGAGCACAAGGCCACGCTGGCCAGCGAGGCGCTGGCGGCGGCGCGTTCCGGCATCACCACGCTGATCTGCACGCCGGACACCAGCCCGGTCATCGACAACACCGCCGTGGTCGAACTGATCCACCGGGTCGCGCGCAAGCTCGGCCTCGCCCGGGTCCTGACGACCGGCGCACTGACGCGCGGCCTGGCCGGCGAGCAGCTGTCGGAGATGGCGGCACTGCAGGCCGTGGGCTGTGTCGCCGTCGGCAATGCGCGCGCGCCGCTGGCATCGACACTGGTCGAACGCCGCGCGCTCGAATACGCCGCCACGTTCGGGCTGACGGTATTCCTGCGCCCGGAGGACCGCCACCTGCGGGCCGGCGGCTGCGCACACGAAGGGGCGGTCGCCGCGCGGCTCGGCCTGCCGGCGATCCCGTCGGCCGCCGAGAGCGTCGCCGTGGCGCGCGACCTGGCGCTGGCCGAACACACCCAGGCCAAGATCCACTTCCGCGCCCTGTCGACGCACACCGCGGTGCGCATGCTCGGCGAGGCGCAGGCCGCCGGCCTGGCCGTGACCGCCGATGTCGCCGCGCACCAACTGCACCTGACCGAGATGGATATCGACGGTTTCGACAGCGAATGCCACGTCTCGCCGCCATTGCGGACGACAACCGATCGCGACTCGCTGCGCCGCGCGGTCGCCGACGGCACGATCGGCGCGATCTGCTCCGACCACCAGCCGCACGAACCCGATGCCAAGCAGCGCCCGTTTCCCGAGACCGAGCCCGGCATCTCCGGTCTCGAGACCCTGCTCGGCCTGACCCTGAGGCTGGTCGACGAGGGGCTGCTCGACCTGCCGACGGCGCTGGCGCGCGTGACCAGCGGCCCCGCCGACATCGTCGGCCTGCCGCTGGGTCGTCTCGGCATCGGCAGCGCGGCCGACGTGTGCGTGTTCGATCCCGAGCAGCGCTGGACCCTGCATCGCGCGCAGATGGCCAGCGAGGGTCGCAACACGCCGTTCGACCGCTGGGACTTCCCCGGCCAGGTCCGCTATACCGTTTTCAACGGCCGCGTGGTCCACCGCGCAACGGAAATCGCATGAACGACAAATCACATCGCGGCACGATCCTGGTCGAAGAGGCCGAAATCCTCAGCCACGAGGCCTTCGATGGCGACCAGTACGTCCTGCGGGTGGCGGCGCCAGGTTGCGCCGCGCGCGCCCTGCCCGGCCAGTTCGCCCACATCACCGTCGATCCGCAGCGGCCGATGCGCCGGCCGATATCGATCATGCGCGTCTCGGCCGACGCCGGCTGGGTCGATTTCCTCTACAAGGTCGTCGGCGAAGGCACCGAACTGCTGGCACAACGCCAGCCGGGCGAGACGCTGAGCACGATGGGCCCGATCGGCGTGCCGTTCGACGTCCGCCACCGGCGCCCGCTGCTGATCGGCGGTGGCGTCGGCATGCCGCCGATGATCTGCATCGCCGAATTGCTGAAGGGCGGCGACGGGCAGCCGTTCGTGATTCTCGGCTCCGAGGTGCCCTTCCCGTTCACGCCGCGGCCGTCGCAGTTCGTCGTCGACGGCATCCCGGACGGCGTGATCGCGGCGATGCCGCTGCTCGAGGACTGGGGCATCCCCAGCCGCCTGACCAGCCTGCAGGGTTATGCCGGCTGTCACCAGGGCTATGTCACCGACCTGGCACGGACCTGGCTCGACGCCCTCGACGACGACGCCCGTCGCGAGGTCGGCATCTATGCCTGCGGCCCGCACCCGATGCTCGAGGCCGTCGTCGGCGTGGCGCGCGACTACGGCCTGCCGGTCCAGGTCTCGCTCGAGGAATTCATGGCCTGCGCCGTCGGCGGCTGCGCCGGCTGCGTCGTCGAAGTGGCCACCGACAGTGGGCCGGCAATGAAGCGCGTCTGCGTCGACGGGCCGGTGTTCGACGGCTACAGCGTGTTCTGACCACCCGCCCGGGACGGTTCCGCCACGGGCGCGGCGCCTGCCTGCTCGAGCACCTGCAACACCGCGCTGACGATGCGGTCGCGCATCACTGGCTTCGTGATCTGGTCGTTCATGCCGGCATCGATCGAGGCGTCGTATTCCTCGCGCGAGACATGTGCCGTGACACCGAGGATCGGTGTCACAACGCCGGCAGCACGCACCCGCCGGGTCGCCTCACGACCATCCATGCCGGGCATCTCGACGTCCATCAGCACCAGGTCGAACGACACCGCGTCGCTCGTCATGACCTGTACCGCCTCGTCGCCGGTCTCGACGCCGGCCACCGTTGCACCCTCGGTGGTCAGCAGCGTCTTCAGGATCGTGCGGTTGATCAGCACGTCGTCCGCGACCAGGATACAGAGGCCGTCGAGCCGCGCCTGGCGCTTGCCGTCGACCGTCACGTCGCCGGCGGGCGACTGGCCGGGCGGCGCCTGTTCGGCGACCGGCAGCGGCAATCGCAATACGAACTGGCTGCCGACGCCGGGTTCGCTGTGAACCTCGATCGACCCGCCCATCAGCATTGCCAGCGTGTTGCTGATCGTCAGGCCGAGGCCGGTACCCTGGACGCGCTGTTCGGCCGCTTCGGCGACCTGCTGGAACGGTACGAACAGCTGTGCGATCTGCTCACGCGTCATGCCAATGCCGGTATCGGTGACGCGGAACGCGTGTTCGTCACCGTCGCGCGAGACCTCGATCGCCACCGAGCCATGCTCGGTGAACTTGATCGCGTTGCTGAGCAGGTTGATCAGGATCTGCTGCAGGCGGAAGCTGTCCCCGACGACGTGACCGACCACGTCGTCGGCGATCGTGATCGGCATCTGCAGGGCCTTGGTCTCGACGCGCTGGTTGAACATCTCGGTGCACTGCTGCAGCGCCTTGCGAATCTCGAACGGTTGCGCGTCGATGCCGAGCTTGCCGGCCTCGATCTTGGAGAAATCGAGCACGTCGTTGACGACGTTCAGCAGGTGCTCGCCGGCATCGAGAATCTGGCCGAACACCTTGGACACGCCGCGATCGTCGCTCTGTTCCATGCCGATCTGTGCCAGGCCGAGCACGGCGTTCATCGGCGTGCGGATTTCGTGGCTCATGTTGGCGAGAAAGTTACTCTTCGACTGGGCGAGGCGCTCGGCCTCGTTGCGCGCCGTGACCAGTTCCGCCGTGCGCTCAAGCACCTCCTCTTCGAGGCGGTTGCGATGTTCCTTGAGTGCGCGCTCAGCGAAACGCAACTGGGTCACGTCCTGCAGCATGCCCGAGGCCCGCAGCACGCGACCCGGTGGCGTGGCCTCGAACATCGCGACCGCGTGCACGTACACCTCGTCATCGCCAATCGCGAGCCGAAACTCGACATCGAGTCGCCCACCCGCGCGCGTACGCAGCCAGCCCTGCTCCAGCCGGGCGCGGTCCTCGACCGCCGCCAGGGCCATCAACTCGTCCCAGCGACTGACATCGCGCAACGCGGGATGGATACGCTCCGCGCCCTGCGTCACGCGAAATGCACCACTCGCCGGCTCGCCCTCCCACGCCGCGACACTGGCCATCGACTGCGCCAGTTCGAGGCTGCGCTGGTTGTCGCGCAACGCGGCCTCGGCCTGCGATCGCGCATCGTCGATCTGCTCGATCTCCGCCGAGACATCGCCGATGGTATTGATCATCACGTCGATCTCGTCGCGCGGCCGCCGGCTGCCGGGTAGCGGCGGCAACTCCTTGCGCAGGCGGGCGTAGGCGCGATCGACCAGCAGCGGCAGCGCGAACACGACATCCTGGATGCGCTGCATCGGTGCCCACATCAGCCCGAGCAGCATCAGCTCGGAAAACAGCAGGCCCGCCAGCCCGAGCAGCAGGCTGTCGGTCGTCGCCTCGCGGATCGCGTGCACCTGGGCCGTGACCCGGTTGACGACCAGTACGTCGAGTTCCGCGTAGACCGGCGACGCCGGCATCACGAACACCTCGTACCACTCGGCGGCATGGCGCACGCGCCGCGGGGCCAGTTCGACGTCGGCCAACGCATACTGCCCGGCGAGATCCCGCAGGATCGGCAACATGCTCTGCTGGTGCGTGATCGCCTCAACACGCCGCTGCCAGGGCGCCAGCTGTCGGGCAGCGGCGTCGGCGGGTCCAGCTTGGCCGATCATCGCCAGGTCGGCGCCGGTCAACAGGTGGAACTCGCGCAGGCTGTCGGCCACGGATCGCCTGACGACCAGCAGGCCGGCGGTGTCACCGGCGTTCAACAGCGGCAGGGCGATCACCTGGGTACAGCTGTCGACACAGGCGATACGCCCCCTGAGGCTGTCCTCACGCTTCGCCGCCTCGAGGAACGGCCCGATGGCACCAACCGCCTGACCTGCGGGCCAGGTCACCGCCGGGCGGGTGAGATCGTCGATATCGAAGAAGTGTACGGCCTCGACCCCCCACTCGACGGCGAGCAGCGCGCCATGCTCGGCCAGTACCGCCTCGATGCGCTCCGCCGTCAGCGCCGAACCCACCGGGTAGCCGGGCGCCGACAACAGCGGGATGAACGAGGCGAAGTTGGACATCGCCTCGAAACCGTTCGACATCATCGCATCGAGGGTGCGGCCCTGGGCCAGGCGACGCTCGGCCTGCTCGGCCTCGAACTGCCCGGTGGTCTTGTGATAAACGAGGAAGGCGAGACTGGCGTTGAATATCGCCAGCACGACGCTGACACCCAGCAACGCCTTCCACTTGAGACTGAGAAAGCGCGGCTTGCGCGTCGCCGCGCTCATGGCCGGCCCCCTGCAGCCGCTCCGGACGTGGCATGCGCGCCGCGGTACATGGCGACCGTCCGGCAGGCTACTCGCTGAAGCTCATGTTGCCGGCTGTGCGGTTGAGCGCGTTCGGGCTGGTGTCGCCGAGCTTGATCATCAGGCGGACCTCGTTGGACGAATCGGCGTGGCGCAGCGCGTCCTCCTGCGTGATCTCGCCACGCTTGAAGGCATCGTACAGCGCCTGGTCGAACGTGATCATGCCCTGCTCGGTGGACCGCTTCATCAGGTCCTTGATCTTGTGCACCTCGCCCTTGAGGACCAGGTCCGAAACCAGCGGGGTATTGAGCAGCACCTCCATGATCGCGCGGCGGCCGCTGCCGTCGGGGCGCGGGACCAACTGCTGGGCGACGATGCCGCGCAGGTTCAACGACAGGTCCATCAGCACCTGGTCGTGCTGCTCCTCCGGGAAGAAATGCAGCATGCGGTCGAGCGCCTGGTTGGCATTGTTGGCGTGCAGCGTCGTCAGCACCAGGTGCCCCGTTTCGGCGAACGCCACCGCGTACTCCATCGCCTCGCGGGTTCGGATCTCGCCGATCAGGATAACGTCCGGCGCCTGCCGCAACGTGTTGCGCAACGCCACCTCGTAGGACTCGGTATCGATACCGACCTCGCGCTGGGTGATGATGCAGCCGGCATGGCTGTGGACGAACTCGATCGGGTCCTCGATGCTGATGATATGGCCGGTCGAGTTCTGGTTGCGGTAGCCGACGATCGCCGCCAGCGAGGTCGACTTGCCGGTACCGGTCGCGCCGACGAAGAACACGATCCCGCGCTTGACCATGGCCAGGTCCTGCAGGATCGGCGGCAGCCCCAGTTCGTCGAACGTCGGAATGCGGGTCTCGATGCGGCGCAGCACCATGCCGACGGCATCGCGCTGGACGAACGCGCTGACCCGGAAACGGCCGGCCTTCTTCGTCGCGATCGCGAAGTTGCACTCCTTGGTGTGCATGAACTCGTCGCGCTGCTCCGGCGTCATCAGCGACAGTGTCAACTCGCGTGACTGCGCGGCATCGAGGCGCGTCTTCGACACCGGCATGATGCGACCGTGGACCTTGATGCTCGGCGGTATATCGGCGGTGATGAAGAGGTCGGAGGCCTTCTTCTTCACCATCATTTCGAGGATATCGTTGAACTCCAAGTCCGTTTCTCCTTGTGCACTGCGGGTGCGGGGCAATATCCGCCGGCCAACAGCCTCCCGAGACGGGATGGCGGCTCTTGCGCTGAGTCTAGCAGTATGGCGGCGGCTGCGCCGCGCAGGCATGGCCATGCCTGCGAACGACGCCGGGATCAGGTAAACAGGTCCTTGTTGACCGCGCGCGCCACCGCATCCTGCTTGGAGATCAATCCCTTGCGGAGCATTTCCTGCATGCCCTGGTCCAGCGTCTGCATCCCGTGTGCCTGGCCGGTCTGGATCGCGGAGTACATCTGCGCGACCTTGTCCTCGCGGATCAGGTTACGGATGGCCGGCGTGCCGACCATGATCTCGTGGCAGGCGACCCGGCCGCCACCGGTCTTTTTCAACAGCGTCTGCGAGATGACCGCGCGCAGCGACTCGGACAGCATCGAACGCACCATCGGCTTCTCGCCGGACGGGAACACGTCGACGATACGGTCGATGGTCTTGGCCGCCGAGCTGGTGTGCAG
>JAGRGW010000147.1 GCA_020445315.1 Gammaproteobacteria bacterium | reverse complement strand
TGGGCATCCTCAACGACATCCTCGATTTCTCCAAGATCGAGGCCGGTAAGCTCGATATCGAGTTCGTCGATTTTCGGCTGCAGAACCTGCTCGATGACCTCGCCAGTGTCCTCGGGTTCAAGGCCGAGGAGAAGGGCCTCGAGTTGCTGTTCGACGTCGCCGACGACGTGCCCATGTACCTGATGGGCGATCCGATGCGGATCAACCAGATCCTGCTCAACCTCTGCAACAATGCGCTCAAGTTCACCGAATCCGGCGAAGTCATTCTGCGGGTGCGGCTTCGGTCGCGACAGGATGACCAGGTCACCCTCGATTTCGCCGTCAGTGACACCGGTATCGGGATATCGCCCCAGCAACAGGAAAAACTGTTTGCCTCTTTCACCCAGGCGGATCCGACGACGACGCGCAAGTACGGCGGTACGGGACTTGGGCTGGCCATCAGCAAACGACTGGTAGAGATGATGGATGGCAGTATCCGGGTGGAAAGCGAACCGGGCATCGGCAGCACGTTCCACGTCCGCCTGCCACTCACCGATATCCGTTCGACGGGTGACAGGTCCAGCGACGGCCCGCAAGTACTCGCCACGGAAGGACTGCGCTGTCTCCTCGTCGACGACAGTTCCAGTGCGCGGACGATTTTCTCGTCGATGCTGAACGCCCTCGGCATCCAGACCGACAGCTTTCGTGACGCCAGGACTGTGCTCGATAGCCTGGCCCGCGAAGGCGTGCAGCATGACAAGGCGTACGACCTGATGCTGATCGACTGGCGCATGCCCGGCAAGGACGGTATTGCGCTACAGGCCGAACTTTGCGACCTGCTCGGCGACAGGCTCCCTCCCGTCATCATGACCACGGCCTACGGACGCGAGGAACTCGAGGAATCCCTGCTCGCTGCCGGCATGTCGGCACGGTCGATTCTGACCAAGCCGGTTTCTCCCGACGATCTGCGCTCGGCGATTGCCAATGCCCTGGGCGATCTCGACCCGGATGCCGACACGAAAGGCGAGAAGGCCCTCGACGATGCAAAACAGGATGCCGCCGCGCTGCGCAACGCTTACGTCCTGCTGGCGGAAGACAACGAACTCAACCAGGAACTGGCTGTCGACCTGCTGCGGGGCCATGGGCTGCGAGTCGACGTCGCCGGGGACGGCGCCGCAGCGCTCGAACTCGTGAAGAAAAACGATTACGACGGCGTCCTGATGGACTGCCAGATGCCGGTCATGGACGGATACGAGGCGACCCGTCGCATTCGTGAACTGCCCGAAAGGCAATCTCTGCCGGTTATCGCCATGACGGCCAACGTCATGCACGACGACATCGTCGAAGCCCTCGCCGCCGGCATGAACGACCACATCGCCAAGCCGATCAACATCCGTGACATGTTCTCGATCATGTCGCGCTGGATCAAGCCTGGCAGCCCGGGTGATGCTGCGAGCCCCTCCCGGAATCCGATCTCCGAAACCGAGGGAAGCGAAGGTATCCGGATACCCGAACTGGAAGGGGTCGATACGGTGAAAGGGCTCCGGCGTCTTGGCGGCAACAGGCGGCTTTACGCCAAGCTGCTGCGCAAGTTCTCCGAGAACCAGGCCCAAGCCTGGGAGTTGGCCTGCACGGCAAATCGCGACGGCGACCGTGAAACTGCCGTCCGACTCATGCACACCCTCAAGAGTACTGCCGGGAGCATCGGTGCCGGCAGGCTTCAGAAGATGGCAGCCGAGGCCGAGAGGCAGTTCGAGCTCGGGAATCACCCGGACACGCAACCAGACGGAGAGGCACTATCGCGCGAGCTCGGCCGGGTCATCGGCCTGCTCGAGGCCCAGCGACTGGACAACATCGACACCGGCGCGGTTAGAACCGTTGCCAACGCGGAACGGTCGGCAATCATCCTCGACCTGCAAAGGCAACTGGAAGAATACGACACGGCGGCCGAACAGACCCTGCGCCGGCTGTGCGAATCCACACCTGCCGGACCGCAGAGGCGACTGCTCGGTTCAATAGCCCAGGCAGTCGAGAGTTACGATTTCGATAGCGCCCTAGACCACCTGAAACGATTGGAGCAGGAAGCATGAGTGGCACAGTACCGGAACAGGAGCAGGCAGCCCGTCGCAGCATACTGATCGTCGATGACACGCCCGAAAACATCGATGTGCTGAAAGGCATTCTCGCCGACGCCTACAGCATTCGCGCAGCCACGAATGGCGAACTGGCGATCAAGATCGCGCAAAAGCAGCGCCCCAACCTGATTCTGCTGGACGTCATGATGCCGGGGATGGATGGCTACGAGGTCTGCCGCCGACTGAAAGCCGATATGCGGACTGCCGATATCCCGGTGGTCTTCGTCACCGCCAAGACCGAAACCGAGGACGAGCAGACCGGCTTCGATGCGGGCGCGGTGGATTACATCACCAAGCCGGTCAACCCGGCCCTGGTCAACGCGCGGGTCAAGACCCATCTCGCCCTCGCCGACCAGCAGCATGCCTGCCAGCAACAGGTCATCATGCGTACCCACGAGCTCGAAGAGTCGCAGCGTGCCGCGGTGTTGATGCTGGGCGAAGCAGGACACTTCAACGACACCGATACGGGTTCGCACATCTGGCGCATGGCCGCCTACGCCGCAGCCCTGGCGCGCGCCGCGCAGTGGCCGGTAGAGCGCGCCGCGCTCCTGCAGCTGGCGGCACCGATGCACGACACCGGCAAGATCGGTATTCCCGACAGCATCCTCAAGGCACCGCGCAAGCTCGACGCCGACGAATGGACAGTCATGCAGTCGCATTCACGGATCGGCCACAGCATCCTCAAGAAGAGCAAGACACCGCTGTTCCAGATGGCCGCAGCCATTGCGTTGTCCCATCACGAACGCTGGGACGGCACCGGATACCCGGAAGGCCTGGCCGGCGAACAGATTCCCCAGAGTGCACGGATCGTGGCCATTGCCGACGTATTCGACGCGCTGACGATGCAGCGACCCTACAAGGAGCCGTGGTCCTGCGAGGACGCATTCGATTCCCTGCGCGACGGGTCC
Source organism: Gammaproteobacteria bacterium (assembly GCA_020445315.1). Lineage (GTDB taxonomy): Bacteria > Pseudomonadota > Gammaproteobacteria > Chromatiales > Chromatiaceae > Thiosocius. Next base: position 1,264 of record JAGRGW010000147.1, on the reverse strand, counting down.
GGTTCTCATTTCGACCCCGAACTCGTCGAACTGTTCATCGGGATAAAGGACGAGATACTGGCGATCAAGCAGGAGTGGACAGACAGGGACCCGCTCGACAGCGATACGTGACTGCACGCGGCGCGTCGCTTCAGGACACGAGGCATCAACCCGGCTCCCGGTCCGGGTCCAGATCCAGGTCAGGTCCGGTGCGGTGGTCCGGCTGGCAGCCGGGACACCAGTAAGACGAGCGCGGCTTGCTCCCCAGCCTGGCCATGGCAATGGTGGTCCCACACCGAAGGCAGGGTCTGCCGTTCCTGCCATAGACCCAGTGCCGCCCGCGCCCGTCGTCCGGCCAGCGCGTCAGGCGCGCCCCCCCGGTACGATTGCGCATCAGCAGGCGGTGTGCCGACATGAACATTTCAATCACCGCGTCATCAGCGCAGTCGGCCACCGCCGTCGCCGGGTGACAGGCTTGAAGAAACAGGACTTCAGACTTGTAGACGTTGCCGATTCCACAGGCGATTCGCTGGTCCAGCAGGACTTCGGCAATCGGGACGTCACCACCGGTCAGCTGCCGTGCACGTGCAACAATCCGCTGCCAATCGGGCCTCGAGGCAAGCAGGTCCGGGCCGAGTGATACAGCCAGGGAGCGTTGCCGCACACTGCCCTCGCGCAGCCACTCCACCTGCAGTGCATTGAAACAGACGAGAACCTGCGTGCCCGTATCCAGCATGATGGATGCCTGCCTGGGTGATCGTTGCCAGCGTTGCGCCGGACCGTAGGCATGCCAGCTGCCGCGCATACCGAGATGGCTGCGCAAGCGGGAACCGTCCTCGAACAACAGGAAGAGGTGTTTGCCGTGAGCGTTAACGCCGGCAACGCGTCGCCCGGCGAGGTCCATCGGAACCTGGCCCCGGTCGAGACGCGCGAACCCCCGCAATACCGATCGCCCACCAAGCACCTCGCCAAGGTAGGTCGCGAGCTGGTAGATGGTATCGCCTTCGGGCATCAGGCAAAGGACTCCGCCGCGATGCCGCGGTAGTCAGTGACGAAGCCGCATTGCAGCAGTTCGACAAGGATCGGTGATTCCGAGGCCGGTATGCCATCGATCTTTTCGATGACGAATGTGCGCCGCCGCATTCGGCGAGGCACATCACTCAACGCGGCGAATGCTGCCAGGCGGATGTTTTGGTCGGACAAGGGCGCGGGAAATGTCGTCAAGTGCCTGCCGCTCGATCCGAGGTAGAGCAGCGGCCTCCCCTGGTAAAGGAAAACCCATGCC
>JAGRGW010000146.1 GCA_020445315.1 Gammaproteobacteria bacterium | reverse complement strand
TGGCCAACAACGCGGTCAAGTTCACGCCGCAAGGCGAAGTCGCGATCAGCGCCGAGGTGGTTCAACGCGCCGATGAAAATATCCTCCTGCGGCTTTCGGTCAGCGACACGGGCATCGGCATTCCCGCCGACCAGCGCGAGAACATCTTCCGAATGTTTACCCAGGCCGATACCTCGACGTCACGCCGATACGGCGGCACCGGCCTCGGCCTGTCGATCAGCCGCCGACTGGCCGAAATGATGCAAGGCCGGATCTGGATGGAAAGCGAACCCGGGCAGGGCAGCACCTTCCATGTCCAGCTTCGACTCGGCATCGGCGAAACCGCGACGGGTGAAACCAGCCCCCGGCAGGAAGATTTCGACAACGCGGTCGCCCGCCTGCGTGGCACCCGCATGCTGCTGGTCGAGGACAACCTGTTCAACCAGGAGGTCGCGCTCGCCCTGCTGCAGAACAAGGGCGTGCAGGTCGAAATCGCCGGCGACGGCAGGCAGGCGATCGACAGGCTCGCACGGGAGGCGTTCGATGGCGTGCTGATGGACTGCCAGATGCCGGTCATGGACGGGTATGCCGCCACCCGTTTGATCCGCGAGGACCCGGCCCACCGCGACCTGCCGATCATCGCGATGACCGCCAACGTGCTGCGCGAAGACGTCGACCGGGCGTTGTCGGCGGGCATGAACGACGTGATCGGCAAGCCGATCGACGTGCACGACATGTTCGTCATCATGGCGCGCTGGATCATACCGTCGGCCGACCCGCAGCCTTCGGCCGGGGACGCGCCAGGAGACAGCCAGCCGGCGATGCCAGTCCCGGATCTGCCGGGGCTCGACACGGAGACCGGCGTTCGGCGTATCGGCGGGGATGTCCCGACCTACCTGCGAATGCTGCACACGTTCTCGCACAACCAGGCCGATGTGCCACAACGGGCATCGCAGGCACTGACGGCCGGTGACCGCAAGGCGGCCGAGCGCTACCTGCATACACTGAAAGGTTCGGCCGGCACCATCGGTGCCAACGAGTTGGCCAACCTCGCAGAGGCGGCGGAGGTCGCTATCCAGGACGGTGCGGCCACGCTGGAGAACCTCGGCGAGATCGAACGGGTACTCGGCGACGTCATCGACAGCATCACCCGGCTCCCGGTGCAGCCGGACTCACCCGGCGAGCAACTGTCGGACCGGGAACGCGCGCAGCTGATGGAGAAACTTTACCGCCAACTCGGCGACTACGATGCCGCAGCCAGCGATACGCTGCGGCAGCTGATGGGGGATCGGGAAGACGCCAACGCCGATGCGCTGGCGCAGGCGAGCAGCGCGCTCGAGCGCTACGATTTCTCGGCAGCGCTCGACGCCCTGGCGCCGTTGCAGCGGACCGGCTGATGCCCCGGGCGCCACGCCACTCACGCCTCGCCGGACGCCGGCGGATCAGGCCTCGGTCTCGTAGGCCAGGTTGGGTCCCAGCCACTTCTCCATGACAGCGATCTCGACACCCTTGCGCCTCGCGTAGTCCTCGACCTGGTCGCGGTTGATCTTGCCGACGGCAAAGTAGCGCGCATCCGGGTGGGCGAAGTACAACCCGCTGACGGCCGCGGTCGGGACCATGGCCTTGGACTCGGTCAGCCAGATGCCGGTGTTGGCCTCGACGTCGAGCAGATCCCACAGCAGGTCCTTCTCGGTGTGATCGGGCGATGCCGGGTAACCCATGGCCGGACGTATGCCCCGGTACTGCTCGGCGATCAGCGCGTCGTTGTCGAGCGATTCGGCGGCGGCATAGCCCCACAGTTCCTTGCGCACCTTCTGGTGCAGCCACTCGGTCAGCGCCTCGGCGAGGCGGTCGGCCAGGGCCTTCAGCATGATGCCGTGGTAGTCGTCGTGGTCGGCCTCAAACACTTTGAGCCTGTCGTCGATGCCGATACCCGCCGTGCAGGCAAAGCCGCCGATGTAGTCGGCAACGCCGCTGTCCTTCGGTGCGATGTAGTCACCGAGCGACTCGTTGTACTTGCCGGCCGGCTGCTTGCCCTGCTTGCGCAGGTTGTGCAGCGTCAGGCGCAGTGCGTTGCGGGTCTCGTCGGTGTACACCTCGATGTCGTCGCCAACGGCATTGGCCGGGAACAGGCCGACAACGGCTTTCGCCTGTAGCCAGCCCTGGTCGAGGATCTGCCGCAGCATCGCCTGTGCGTCCGCGTAGAGCTTGCGCGCCTCCTCGCCCTTGTCGGCATCGTCGAGGATCTTCGGGAAGCGGCCCTTGAGCTGCCAGGCATGGAAGAAGAAGGTCCAGTCGATGTACGGCACGACATCGGCCAGGTCGATGTCGTCGAGTACCGTGATGCCGGGTTGCAGCGGCGCGGTGATCGGCGCGGCCGACCAGTCGATCGGCGTGCGGTTGGCCTGCGCCTCGGCCAGCGCGATGTTGTTCTTGGCCTCGTTCTTCGCCGCACGCTGCTGGCGGACCTGCTCGTACTCGTCGCACAGGTCGGCGAGGAAGGCCGGTTTCTGCGCCTTCGACAGCAGCGTCGAGGCGACACCGACCGCGCGCGAGGCATCGGCGACGTAGACCGCGCCGTGCGCGTACTGCGGTTCGATCTTGACCGCGGTATGCGCCTTCGACGTCGTCGCGCCGCCGATCAGCAGCGGGATCGTGAAGCCCTGGCGCGTCATCTCCTTCGCCACGTGGACCATCTCGTCGAGCGACGGCGTGATCAGGCCGGACAGGCCGATGATGTCGACCTTCTCCTCGCGCGCCTTCTGCAGGATGGTCTCGGCCGGCACCATGACGCCGAGGTCGATGACCTCGTAGTTGTTGCACTGCA
>JAGRGW010000145.1 GCA_020445315.1 Gammaproteobacteria bacterium | reverse complement strand
GACGGCAACTGGGCAACCAGGCCGTCACCAATCGTCAACAGGGTGTAATTGCGCACCGCGGTCGAGAAATCGAGGTCGTGCTGGCCCATGCCGATCGCCAGGCCACCGACGATGTTGATGACCAGAATCAGGATGCCGGCAATCGCATCGCCGCGTACGAACTTGGATGCGCCGTCCATCGAGCCGTAGAAATCGGCCTCGCGCGCGATGTCCTCGCGGCGCTGCCGGGCTTCGTCCTGGTCGATCAGGCCGGAATTGAGGTCGGCATCGATCGCCATCTGCTTGCCGGGCATGGCGTCGAGGGTGAAACGCGCCGACACCTCGGACACGCGCCCCGCACCCTTGGTCACGACGACGAAGTTGATGATGACCAGGATCGCGAACACGACCAGGCCGACCGCGTAGTTACCACCGATGACGAACGCGCCGAAGGCCTCGATCACCTTGCCCGCCGCATCGCCGCCGTTGTGACCCTCGAGCAGCACGATACGGGTCGAGGCCACGTTCAGGGCAAGTCGCAACAGCGTGGCGACGAGCAACATCGAGGGAAACATGGCGAAGTCCAGCGGACGCAGCGCGTAGACGGTTACCAGCAACACCACCAGCGACAGCGCGATGTTGAAGGTGAAAAACAGGTCGAGCAGGAACGGGGGTAACGGCAGCACGACCATCGCCAGCAGCATCAGGATGACGAGCGGGGCGCCCAGGCCGCGTGCACCGACCTCGCGGAATGCGGTCAGCACCTGTTCCATACGGCCTCCATGGAGCGATCGGTGCGGGGCCCGGCGTCAGTCATGGCGCAATTCCTCGGGCACCGGGTAAGTGTCCGGGGCGGTTGGTATGTCGCCGCCCTGCTCGCGGTAGGCGCGCAGCTGGAACACGTAGGCGAGCAGCTGTGCCACGGCGAGGAACAGACCGGCAGGAATCTGCTGGTCCAGCTCGGTGTTGAAGTAGATGGCTCGTGCCAGCAACGGCGCCTCGACCTGCGGCACATTGTTGGCCTCGGCGACTTCGCGGATGTTCGCGGCCACGAGGTCCTTGCCCTTGGCAACGACCTGCGGCGCCTGCATCCTGTCCGGATCGTAGCGCAGCGCCACCGCGTAGTGGGTGGGGTTCGTCACCACGACATCGGCCTTTGGCACTTCCTGCATCATGCGTCGCACCGCGATCTCACGCTGCATCTGGCGCAGGCGGTTCTTGACCTCGGGTTTGCCCTCGGTCTCCTTGTACTCGTCACGCACCTCCTGCTGCGTCATCTTGAGGTCTTTGTGGTACTGCCACAGTTGAAACGGCACATCGACCAGCGCCAGCAGGATCAGCGTCGACGACAGCAACAGTGACGACCATCCAATCAGGCGCAGACCCTCGCTCAGGGCCAGTTCGACGTTGAGGTTGCCGAGCGCGATCAGTTCGTCCGACCAGAACCACAGCATCGTGGCCGTGGCGGTGCCGACCAGCAGGAACTTGAACAACGACTTCAGCAGTTCCATCAGGCCCTTGGCGGAGAAGATGCGCTTCATACCCTTGATCGGGTTGAACTTCGAGAACTTGGGCTGCATGGCCTCGGCGCTGACGTTGAATCCACCGACGGCGAGCGTCGCGAGCAGGGCGACCGCGACCATGACGGCGAAGAACGGCAGCAACATGAACAGCGCATCGCCGATGGCGCGCGTGAGGTGGGCCAACATGGCATTCGGGTCGAATATATCGACCCGCTTCAACGTGAACTGGGTGGTCAGGATGGCGTTCATCCGGCTGGCGAAATAGGGCGCCATCAGCAGCAGGGTGGCGGAACCGAGGAATGTCAGCGCCATCGTGTTCAGCTCGCGCGAGCGGGGTACCTGGCCCTTCTTGCGCGCGTCGGAGATCTTCTTCGCTGTGGGTTCCTGGGATTTTTCCTGGCCGTCTTGATTCTCAGCCATGGCCGATCACCCCGCGGACAACACGACGGCCGAGCGCTCGAAGGTCTCCAGCACCAGGCGTCCAAAATTGGTCATGACCTGCGGCAGCGTGATCCACATCAGCAGGAATCCCATCATCAGCGTGATCGGAAAACCGATCGCGAAGATGTTCAGCTGCGGTGCGGCACGCGAGACCACGCCCATACCGATATTGACCAGCAGCAGCGACACGATCACCGGCAGCGCCATCAGCACGCCGGCGGCGAACATCCGCGAGGCCCACGAGAGGATCTCCCAGATCCCGGCACGACCGAAACCGTCGACCGCTACCGGCAGGACCGTGAAGGTGTCGACGATCGCGGCGATCATTACCAGGTGACCGTTCATCAGCAGGAAGGCCAGCATCGCCAGGATCAACCAGAACTGCGACACCACCGGCACCTGCACGCCATTGGCCGGGTCCATCATGTTGGCAAATCCAAGCCCCATGCTGAACGCCATGACCTGGCCGCCGAGTATCAGTGCGTTGAACGCCATCTGCATCAGGAATCCCAGCGCAACACCGATACCGACCTGCTGCAACGTAATCAGCAAGGCCTCGCTGCTGAATACCGGCACCACCGGCGCCGCCGGCAGCAACGGCTGCACCAGTAGCGTGATCAGTACCGCGAGCGCCATGCGAACACGCGCCGAGATTTGCCGGATGTTGAAGATCGGCGATGCCATCAGCATCGCGGCGATCCGCACCAGTGGCCAGAGAAAATCGGCCAGCCATTGTGCAAGCTGCGCCTCGGTGAAGCTCATGACGGTGCGTCAGCCGATCAGGTACGGGATGTTCTCGACCAGGCGCTGCGTGAATCCGATGATCTGTCTCAGCATCCACGGCCCGGCCGCCATCATCACCACGGCGACCACGATCAGTTTCGGCACGAAGCTCAACGTCATCTCGTTGATCGAGGTTGCCGCCTGGATCATCGCGATCACCAGGCCAACGGCCAACGACGACAACAGGATGGGGGCTGCCAACAGCATCGTGACCTCCATCGCCTGCCTGCCGATATTCACCACTGTATCCGGATCCATCGCGACACCTCACACGTAGAAACTCGTTGCCAGGGTGCCAAGCACCATCGCCCAACCGTCAACCAGCACGAACAGCATGATATTGAACGTCAGCGAGGTGATCAGCGGCGACAACATCATCATGCCCATCGACATCAGCACGCTGACGACGACCAGGTC
>JAGRGW010000144.1:9257-9858 GCA_020445315.1 Gammaproteobacteria bacterium | reverse complement strand
TGATCTCGCCGTTGTGCGCAATCATGCGGAACGGATGGGCGAGGTCCCAGGTCGGGAAGGTATTGGTCGAGAAACGCTGGTGCACCAAGGCCAGCGCCGACACCATGCGTTCGTCGCTGAGGTCCTTGTAGTACTCGCCGACCTGGCCGGCCAGCAGCATGCCCTTGTAGACGATGGTGCGCGACGAGAAAGACGTGAAGTAGAACGCGCGCTTGCTGTCGTGCGCCATCTCGCGGATGCGGTTGTCGATCTGCTTGCGGATGACGAACAGCTTGCGCTCGAACGCATCCTGGTCGCGACACTTGTCGCCGCGTGCGACGAACACCTGTCGAATCACGGGCTCGGTCGGCAGCACACTGTAGCCGAGACCGCTGTTGTCGACCGGCACGTCGCGCCAGCCGAGCAGCCGCTGGCCTTCGAACGCAACGAAGCCCTCGACGATCTTCTCGGCCTCGTGCCGCTCGTCCTCGTCGCGTGGCAGGAACAACATGCCGACCGCGTATTCGCCTTCGGCCGGCAGTTCGAAATTGACCACGGCGCGGAAGAACGCATCGGGCAACTGCAGCAACATGCCGGCGCCGTCTCCGGCACGCGGGTCGGC
>JAGRGW010000144.1:0-9196 GCA_020445315.1 Gammaproteobacteria bacterium | reverse complement strand
TTTTCTCCCTTGATATGCGCGACAAAGCCGACACCGCAGGCGTCGTGTTCATTCGCCGGGTCATAGAGCCCCTGTCTGGACGGCAAGGCACTGTAACTCATTGCATACCTCTTCTTTACTCTTCCTGGGGGGTCGATAAAGACCGCCCTCAACGCAAATCGGGCCGGCCCGCGGGTCGTGCGCTTCCGGCAGGTGTTGGCAGTTTACTCGGACTGCTTAGCACCGCAGCGGGTTCGCATCGCCACGGACTCCGTCGGTGATCCTGCCATCAGACAGCCCACCTGGGTGGACGCGTGGCAAGAACCGGGCCGAGTAGGATAATGGAATCAGAATATTAGGACCACTCTTTTGCCCAGAACGGCGTCCGGCCAAGGTGGCATGGCCACGTAAACCGGGCCAAACGACAAAAATCGAACCAAGCTGGTGCAAGCGCCCCAAACGGGACCATGCTTACTATTGAGTGAGCTTATAAATAGACTCGAAAGTTCTCGGCCAGACCCCGGACCGTTCCAGTCCGGCAGGCAGCCTGGCACGCGCCGCGATGGCCGCTGCGCGGTCGGGGTAGTCTCCGGCCACGAGCGAATACCAGGGCGCGCCCTTCAACTCGCGCTGGAATACCGCGTAGGGCTGCTGGATACCGTGCCGCCGGACGAACCTGTCGATGGAGGCGCGGTCGCGTGCGCCGACCAACTGCAGCGTGAAGTGCGAAGGGGTGCGCGTCTCGAGCCAACCCTTTTCCGCGACGCGGGCGGCCTGCGGTTGCGCTTGCGGCTGTGGCTGTGGCTTTGGCGGGTTGCGGTCAACGACTGGGGCCGGTTGCGGTGCCGACTGCGCGGCCGGCGGGATCGCCCTGGCTTCCGCCGCCGCGGCCGGTACGCTGCGATCCTCGACCGGCGCCGGGGATGATCGAGCGGCATCTTCGCCGGCAACGACGGTCGGTACCGGCGCGGGATCGTCGGTCGCGACGGTCGATGTCGCGGCAGCGGTCTGGGTGACTGCCGACGGCTGCGGGGTGCCTTCCACGGGTCGCCGCGCCGGCAGCTCGATGGCCGCCGTCGACGGCACGGCCGGCTTCGGAGGCGGCGCCGACGACACCGGCACTGCCGGCGGCTCGGTAACGGCCGATGCCGAGGGGTCTGCCGACGCCGTCGCCCGCGGCACGGACTCGGCCTCTTTGGCCGCCGCCAGCGCGTCGAGCATGACGGCCTCGAGTGGATCGATGTCGGCGCTCGTCCCTTCCCCGACTGGCGCCACCGGCTGCGTGGACGCCGGTACCGCGACGGCCTTCGGCGACTCGACCGGGGGCACCGCGACCGGCGGGGCGAAAGGGCTCACCGGCCCGGAACCGGACGCAGGCGGCACCGGCAAGCGATCCCGCTCGAACCGATCGGTCGCCGGCTTGTTGACGTCGACTGTCGCGATCGGTTCAACGGTACCCGCCGGTACACCCGGGGCAACCGCCTCGTTGATGCTGTCCTGGAACCACAGCACCGTGCCCAGCAGCAGTACGCCGGCACCGGCCAGCAGGTACCAGGTCGGCACAGGCCCGCGCCGGGCATCTGGCTTTGCGGCCTTGCGCTCGGTGACGGGACGATCGGTCGCCAGCACCTGCAGCGCATCGAGCAGCGGCCCCGGCATGCCCTGGGCCGCACGGTGCAACGCCGTGGCGACATCGTCAGTTATCGCGGCAGTCGCCGCTTTCGGACGGGAACGAAGAAAAGCTGCACTCTGCTGCGCATCGAAACCGGGCAGGTCCATGAACTGCGGCGACACCGCCGCCCCCGGCGGTAGCCCGCCACGGCCGATCAACAGGATGTGGCCGCCACGCTGCCGCAGAGCCGCGATATGCGACAGGGTCTGGGCATCGATCGCGTCGGCATCGTCTACAACCAGCAGCATCTCGCGTTCGCCGAGTGCGAACATCAGGCTGTCCGGCCATGGGCTCGCCCTGTCGGTGGCAATGCTGAGTTGCCGGTTGACGGCAGCGACGAAATCGGGCTCCTTGCCGGCAACGATCCACGCGCCGTAGAGACCTTCGCCGAGTTGCTCGAACATGCGTCGCGCGAACAGCGTCTTGCCGGCACCGTCCGGGCCACGCAGGTAGATGACCTCGCCGGCATTGCGCACGAGGTGCAGCAGCAGCTGCTGGCGCTCGAGCCGCTCGGGGGTATCGAAATAATCGCCGGTCCGGGCGTCAGCGCTCATGGAGGGTCTGGTCGAGCGCCGCACGGTCGAAATCGCCACTGATGACCGACTGGCCGAGGCCCTGCATCAGCACCAGCCGCATCTTGCCGTCCATGACCTTCTTGTCGACGGCCATCAGCTCGCTGAAACGCTGTGCCGAGACTTCCGGCGGTGGGTCCACCGGCAGGCCCGCTGAAGCAACGACGCGGCGAACCTGTTCGACATCGGACGGCGTCAACCAGCCCAGTCTCGCCGACATCGCCGCCGCCATGCACATCCCGGCGGCGACCGCCTCGCCGTGCAGCCAGGTGCCGTATCCCATGCCAGTCTCGATCGCGTGGCCGAAGGTGTGGCCGAGATTCAGCAGTGCACGCTGGCCAGCCTCGAGTTCGTCGGCGGCGACGATCGCGGCCTTGTCGGCACAGGAACGCTCGATGGCGTGGGACAGCGCATCGGGGTCACGCTGGCGCAGCTTCGGCATCGCGGTTTCGAGCCAGGTGAAAAACTCGGGATCGTTGATCAGGCCGTACTTGATGACCTCGGCCAGCCCGGCCGACAACTCGCGGTCGGGCAGGGTGTTCAGTGTCGCCGTATCGGCGATGACGCACTGCGGCTGATGGAAGGCGCCGATCATGTTCTTGCCCAGCGCGTGGTTGACGCCGGTCTTTCCGCCGACCGAGGAATCGACCTGCGACAGCAGCGTCGTCGGCACCTGGATGAAGTTGACGCCGCGCTGGTAACTGGCTGCGGCATAGCCGGTCATGTCGCCGACGACGCCGCCGCCGAGCGCAACCAGGGTGCAGCGGCGATCGAAGCGGGCCTCGAGCAGGGCTGTGTAAATGCGGTCGAGTACGTCGAGGTTCTTGTACTGCTCGCCGTCCGGTAGGACGACGGTCTCGACGCGGAAGTCCGCCAACGCACCGATGACGCGCTCGAGGTACAGCGGCCCGACCGTCTCGTTGGTCACGACCATGACCTGTCGGCCATGCACGTAGGGCCTGTACAGGTCGGCCCGGTCGACCAGGTCGGGGCCGATGAAGATCGGGTAGGAACGGTCACCGAGATCGACCGTGAGTGTGCGCATGCGTGTTTACTCAGCCTTTAAAGGTCGTAAGTTTACACGCCCGCGAACGATTTTCTCAGGCGCGAAGGCGGTCGAGGATATCGTTGACCACGGTACCGGCATTGCGCCCCTCGGTGCTGACCTCGTAGTCGGCCGTGCTGCGGTAAAGCGGCTCGCGCTCTTCCATCAGCGCACGCAGGCGTTCGAGCGGGTTCTCGGTCTGCAGCAAGGGCCGGTTGCGGTCGCGATAGGTGCGCTCGTACTGCTGCTCGGCCGAGCAGGCCAGGTAAAAGACGATGCCACGCGCGGACAGGTGCTGCCGGTTCGCCGGCCGGACGACCGCGCCGCCACCGGTCGCCATGACCTGGTTGTCGAGTTGGGTGAGGTCGTCGATGGCCTGCTCCTCGCGCTGGCGGAATCCGTCCTCGCCCTCGTACTCGAAAATGGTCGGGATATCGACACCGGTGCGGCGCTGGATCTCCAGGTCGGAATCGCGGAACTCCATACCCAGCGCCTGCGCCAGCTGTTTGCCAATCGTGGTCTTGCCGGCCCCCATCGGGCCGATCAGGAAAATGCGGTTCGGTTTTGCCATGCGGGCAATGTTACAGGGTTAGCGGTACCGGTGTGACCGCGGCCGGCTCATAAACGGGAAATTGCGGCACCGTTGACCGGTGCCGCCACGGCAGGTCTGACAAACCGGCGGGGCTACCGCAGCGTCAGCGTGTCCTTCAGGATCTTCGGCGTGACGAAGATCAGCAGCTCGCGGCTCTGGTCCTGGGTCTGCTTCTGCTTGAACGCCCAGCCAATACCCGGCAGGTCACCGAAGAATGGCACGCTGTTCTTGGTGTCGGTCCGGGTTTGTTCGTAGATGCCTCCGAGCACCACCGTTTCGCCGTTCTCGACCAGTACCGAGGTCTCCAGCGACCGGGTGTCGACCGGCGGAATGTTGAACGGTCCCGCCCGGGAGAAGTCCGGACTGTCCTTGTTGACCTTCAGGTCCATGATCACTCGGTCATCCGGGGTAATGTGCGGGGTGACTTCGAGTGACAGCACGGCCTCTTTGAACGACGTCGACGTGGCGCCACTGGACGAGGCCTCCTGGTAGGGGATCTCGACACCCTGCTTGATCACCGCCGTGTTCTGATCGGACGTGATCAGTCGCGGACTGGAAACGATCTCGCCCTTGCCTTCCTGCTGCATCGCCGAAAGCTCCAGCCGCAGCAGGTAAGAGCCCATCTTGCCAAGCACCATGTTCAACGCGCCGCCGCTGCCGGTGGCCAGCGTCTGCGGCAGGTTGACCAGCAGGTTTTCGTTGTCACCACCACCCGTGGTGATGAAAGGACCGGCAATCGCGCTGGCATCGAGGTCACCGGCAATACCGCCACCGACCACACCGGTCCGGGTGTTCTTCGTACCCGCCCCGGAGATACCGAGCTTGACGCCGATGTCGCGGGCGAAATCGTTGTTCGCGATGACGATACGCGACTCGATCAGGACCTGCCGAATCGGCACGTCGAGTTCGCTCACGAGCGCGCGGATCTCGTTCAGCTTGGCCGCCGTGTCCTGCACCAGCAGCGTGTTGGTGCGTTCGTCGATCGACACGCTGCCGCGCTCCGAGATCAGGTTGTTCTCCTCGGACTTCAGCAGTTCTGCCAGGCTGGAGGCCTTGGCGTAGTTGATCTCGATGAGTTCGGAACGCAACGGCGCCAGTTCCTCGATCTGCTGCTGCGACTCCAGCTCCAGCTTTTCACGCGCAGCGATCTCCTCGGTCGGCGCGACCAGGATCACGTTGTCGTTGCGGCGCATCGAGAGACCCTTGGTCTTCAGGATGATGTCCATGGCCTGATCCCACGGCACGTTCTTGAGGCGCAGCGTGATGCGGCCATCAACGGTGTCGCTGACGACCATGTTCAGGCCGGTGAAGTCGGCCAGCAGCTGCAATACGGCCCGGACCTCGATGTCCTGGAAGTTCAGTGACAGGCGGTCACCCTCGTAGACTTCCAGCTCCTTGCGTCGCAGCTCCTTCTCGCGCTTGGTCAGCGCGCGGAACTCGACCGTATAGGTGTCGTTGGCCTGGTAGGCCAGGTGCTCGAACTCGCCCGAAGTGGAGATGGTCATGCGCACGTTGCGGCCGTCGGGACGGGTCTCGATCTGGGTCACCGGGGTGGCGAAATCGATCACGTCGAGCGTGCGCGCCAATTGTGCCGGCAGTTCGGCATCCACGAAATCGACGACGACACGGTCACCCTGCTGGCGCATGTCGACGACAATCGACGGGTCGCCAAGGGCGATCTCCACGCGCCCCTCGCCATCGGGCCCGCGACGGAAGTCGATGTTGGCCAGCCCCTTGCCGGGCATCGCGCTGCTGACGGTGCGTTCGGTCGCCATCGCCGCCTTCGGCTCGGTCGTCGCCGACATCGTGCCGGCACCACTGCCGGCGCCGATACTGACGAACATGCGGTTACCTTCGGTTCGGATTTCGTGTGGCACCTGCTCGAGCAGGTTGATGACGATGCGGGTCCGGTCACCGGCCTCGATCGCGGTGATACTGCGCGCCATGCCGATCGCGACCGGCGTGACCTTCTGCGCGAGGCCGCTGGTCGTGCCGGCGAGGTCGATTGCGATACGCGCCGGATTGTCGGTCGTGAACGAACTGGGCGGCGACAGCGGCTCGCTGGTGGTAAACACGATCTCCACCCGGTTGCCCGGCATCGCCGAGAAACTGATGTCCTGCAGCTGGTTGGCCAGCGCATCGGACACCAGGGCCCAAAGCAGCATCGCTCCCATCAGTGCAATGTTGCGCGCCCGTACCTTGGTAAACATCATGCTTTCTCCTATTCCTCGCCCAGCGCCAGCGCAACTTCCTTCTCGAGGAAGCCGTTACCGGTCGGGACGAGCTCAATCAGCTCAATCTTTTCTTCACTGATGCGCGTGATCTTGCCGTCATTCTGGCCCATGTAATTGCCGGCCACGACGCGATGGATGGTGCCGTCCGCGGTCTGCACCAGCCCCCAGGTCGACGCGTCCTGTTCCAGCGTGCCGACCATGCGCAGCGAGTCGAGCGAGAATGCCTCGAGCTCTTCCTTGCGTCGGTTGGGGTCGGGACGGATACCGGCATCGAGGATCGTCTCGTCGGGCTGGCCCTCGTCGACCTGCGCGGTAAACGGGTCACGCCGGTTGCGCGGCTGGTAGATGAAACCGACCGCCTGCTTGATTTCCGGGATCGGCTCGATACCCGACGGCGGGCGACTCTTGACCTCCTCCGCGTACTGCTTCAGGTCGCTCATGTCGGTGTTGGCACAGCCGGCAATTGTCAGTGCGACGAGCACGGGCAGGCTCTTTCTGAACATCAGCTGCCTCCCTCGTCAAGGTAGCGATAGGTTCTGGCGGTGGCTTCCATAGTCAGGTCATTCCCGGTCCTTCGCGGCTCGATTTTTACGTCGTGAATCGTGACGATCCTGGGCAGCGAGGCCAGGCCGCTGACGAACTCACCGAATTCGTGGTAATCGCCGACGACGCGAATCTTGATCGGCAACTCGGCGTAGAAGTCTTTCGGCACCTCGCCCTGGGGCTGGAACAACTCGAACTCGAGTCCGGCGGCGAGCCCGGTCTGCGAGACGTCGACCAGCAGGTCGGCGACCTCGGTGCGGTTGGGCAGCTGGCGCAGCATGGCGCCGAAGGATTCCTCCATCTCGGCCAGCTGGGCGCGGTAGGCATCCAGGTTCGCGGCCTTGGCCTGCTTGATCTCGAAATCCTGGCGCAGGTCCTGCTCGGTCTGCTTGACCCGGGCCAGGTCGGTGTATTGCTCCTCGATATCGAGGTAGTACCAGGCGACGCCGACCAACGCACACAGGATGAGGATCAGGACGGCCTTGACGATGGCAGGCCAGTCGCCAATGTTGCTGAAATCGAGTTCGTTGAGTTCCTCGAGATTCATTGCGCTTCCTCTGCCTTGGGCACGACCTGTTTCAGGTTGAGCTTGAAGGTGCTGTCATCGATGTCGTCGGGGGTCTTGTCCTCGATGATCTGCAGCCTCGGATCGCTTAGCCAGGGGCTCGACTCGATGTTGCGCATGTAGGTCGAAACGCGCGCGTTCGACTGCGCCCGGCCGGTCAGCGCCAGGGCGCCACCGCTCTGCACCAGTTCGGTCAGGACGGCGCCATCGGGCACGACGGTGACCATCTCGTCGAACAGGTGAACGATCTGCGGGCGACTGATCTGCAGGTCCTCGATGACCTTCATGCGCGAGATCAGCTGCTGGCGCGTACGTTCCAGGTTGCGGATTTCGCGGATCTCCTTGTCCACGTTCGCGATCTCGTTCTCGAGGAAGCGGTTGCGCTCGTGCTGGTGGTCGATCAGCGACTGGTTGAACCAGTGCCAGTAACCCATGCCGGCAACGGTCAGCATCAACGCGAACAGAATCAGCAGGCCAAAGTCACGCTGGCGCTGCTTGCGCAGCTTCTCGCGCCACGGAAGTAGGTTGATATGCGCCATGTCAGTCGAAGCTCCTCAGGGCGAGCCCGCACGAGATCATCAGTGCCGGCGCGTCGTTGCTCAGGACCTGGGGCTTGACCCGGGACGCCACCGCCATGTTGGCGAACGGGTTGGCGATCAGGGTCTCGACACCGAGACGCTCCTGGATCAGGTCGTCGATCCCCGGCACCGACGAACTGCCGCCGGCGAGGACCACGAGATCGACGTTGTTGAACGCCGTCGCCGAGTAGAAGAACTGGATCGAGCGGTTGACCTGCTGTGCCATGGCCTCCTTGAAGGGGTCCAGCACCTCGGGGATATAGTTGTCCGGCAGGCCGCCCTGGCGCTTCGCCATGCCCGCCTCTTCGACTGACAGGCCATAGCGCCGCTGGATTTCCTCGGTCAGCTGCTTGCCGCCGAAGTTCTGTTCGCGCGTATAAATGGTGTGATTGTCGTGCAGCACGTTCAGCGTCGTCGTCGTCGCACCGATATCGGCGACCGCGACAATCTGCCCCTTGCCGCCGTTCGGCCACTGGTCGACCAGCTGGGTGCAGGCGTTCTCCATCGCGTAGGCCTCGACGTCGACGATCTCGCAGCTCAGGCCGGCGATCTCCAGCGCCGCGACGCGATCCTCGACGTTCTCGCTGCGCGAGGCAGCCAGCAGCACATCAACGAGTTCCGGGCTCTTTTCCGACGCGCCGATGATCTGGAAGTCGATGTTGACCTCCTCCAGCGGGTACGGGATGTACTGGTCTGCCTCGAGCTGGATCTGGCTCTCCATCTCCTTGTCGGACAATGACGCCGGCATCGAGATGACCTTGGTGATCACCGCCGAACCCGAAACCGCGACCGCGGCCTTCTTGTTACGCGTGCCGGCCTTGCGAATGACGTTCTTGACCGCCCTGCCGACCGCGTCGACGTCCGCGATGTTCTTTTCGACCACGGCGGTCGAAGGCAGGGGTTCCACGGCGTAGCTTTCGACCCGATAGCGTACGCCACCACGTCCGCTCTGCTGACTCAATTCGAGCAGCTTGACCGCGGTCGAACTGATATCCAGCCCGATCAGCGGTACCTTCTTTGGGGTAAAGAGGCCCATACGTGTTTTTCCAACTTCCCTTGGTTGCGTTTCGAACGCCAGGTCACCAGTTATCGAGAATCAGCGGCAAGCTGAAGGATTCTCTTTAATAAATCGCGTTAAGTATAAAACCTTCTGCCATTTTTTTTGAAGGAATTAAACTATTTCGAGGAACAAACCATCATTTCGCGCGTCTCACGACCCTGGCTATCGGGACTTCTGTTCGACATCGCCCATGCCTTCGGACGCATGTGTTGCTGGCCGCAGTTAACCTTTGCAAACGCCAATTCGCGGTGCTTTCGGGCTAGTATAGCGGCCCCCTCGGGACGGGTTAGCGGCCGCGTTCCTGAACTCTGAAATCTGTGAACGATTGCATGAACTGGCTCCTTAAAATTCTTAAA
>JAGRGW010000143.1 GCA_020445315.1 Gammaproteobacteria bacterium | reverse complement strand
GGTGGCGTCGGCAAGACCACGACGACGGTCTCGCTGGGTGGCCTGCTGGCGGCGTGGGGATTCCGCACATTGATGATCGATGTCGATCCACACGGTTCGCTGACCAGTTACTTTGGTCTCGACCCGGATTCGCTCGACCGCAGCAGCTACAGCCTGTTCGAGGCGGTCGCGGAACGGCGCGAGCTCGATCCATCGACGCTGCTGGTCGATACGGGTACCGAGGGTCTGAGCCTGTTACCGGCCGCCATCGCGTTGGCGACGCTCGACCGCCAGTCGGGGCGACTCGAGGGCATGGGCCTGGTCATCAAGCAGGCGATCGCCAGGCTCGAGGGCAAGTTCGATTTCGTGCTCATCGACTGTCCGCCGGTACTCGGTGTGCTGTTGATCAACGCGCTGGCGGCCTGTGACCGCCTGATTGCGCCGGTGCAGACCGAGTTCCTGGCGATAAAGGGGCTGGAGCGTCTGCAACACACGCTGGGCATGATCAACAAGGCGCGCAAGGAACCGCTCGATGTCATCGTCGTGCCGACTTTCTACGATCAACGCACCCGCGCTTCGAAGGACAGCCTGGCAGTGCTGCAGCGTGACTTTGCGGAGATTGTCTGGGACGACCTGATACCGATCGACACCGGTTTCCGCGAGGCCAGCCGCGCCGGCGTGCCGCCGGCGATCTTCGACCCACGTGCGCGCGGCGTGCGGGCCTACGAGCGCCTGTTGGAGAAGCTCCTGCAGCAGGCAGAGCGGCAGACCGGGCGCGAGGCCGTCTGATGGACAACGCCAAGGTCCCGCCGACGAGGCTGGTCGAGCACGACGGCGCGCTCGATCTCCTGCTCGACGACCTGCTGGCCGAGGCCACCGCGCCGATCGTCGATCGGGTGGCGGAGACGCCTCCACTCAACTCCGACGTCGAGGCGCCGATAACCCGACCAGCGGCCGGCGATACGCATAACGATGTTGTGCCAACGCTGTGTCCGCCGTGGGCACTGCAACCGTTCCGCGTGTTGCTGTTCCGCGTCGGCGGGCAGCGTTTCGCGATGCCGTTGGTGCTGTTGTCGAGCGTCGCGCTGATGCCGCCGAGACTGCATGAGCTGCCGTCGGGACCGGACTGGGAACTCGGTATCGCGCGTCTGCGGGACCTGTCGGTGGTGATCGCCGACCTCGGTGGACTGCTGGGCATTGCGACAGCCTGTGAAGCGCCGCGTTACCTGCTGCTGGTTGGCGAGGGGCGGACGGCAGTGGCCTGTGATCAGTTTGAAGACGCCGTACTGATCGAGACGGACCAGGTGCGGTGGCCGAGGGGAGCGAGGGTACAGCCGTGGCTGGCGGGCCTGCTGACCTGCCAGATGTGCGTGCTGATCGATCCGCTGGTTGTTGAGGAAAAGATCAGGCACGGTTAGTGCAAGCAATTTTAATGAAGGGCCGGTAACGTCGAATTCCTGACAGGTGTTGCCGAACCGACGAACGGAGAACAGACGATGAGCAATTCGGCGGTTGAAAGCGCGGCGGGTGACCCGGTAATCCAACTGGTGACGTTCCGTCTGAAAGACGAGACCTATGGCATCAATGTCATGCAGGTACAGGAGGTGTTGCGGGTAACGGAGATTGCGCCGGTACCCGGTGCGCCCGGCTACGTGCTTGGCATCATCAACCTGCGTGGCAATGTCGTGACGGTCATCGATACCCGCACGCGTTTCGGCCTGCCGACGACGGAGCGTGACGACTCGAGTCGCATCGTTATTATCGAGTCCGAGCAGCAGGTCGTTGGCATCCTCGTCGACAGTGTTGCCGAAGTTGTCGAGCTGCGACAGTCGGAGATCGATTCCGCGCCGAATATCGGCAACGAAGAGAGCTCACGGTACATTCAAGGTGTCGCGAGCCGCGACGCGGATCTGCTGATCGTCGTCGACCTGAACAAGCTGCTGTCCGACGAAGAATGGTCGGAAATGGCGATGTTCTGACGCGCTGATCATGAGCGACCTGGTCAAACAGCCTGGTAATGTCGGTCGGGTCAACCCCCTGACCGGCGCTCGCGATGCCGGCCGGCGCAAGAAGGCGCCGCAGTCGCCCGGCCGCCGCGAGGCTCACGACAAGCCGCACGACCGAAAGGGTCAACGTGGTGACCGGGTGGACGAGTATGTCTGATCCCGCAATGATTGTTGCCGTGCTGTCGTTCCTCGCCGTCGGCGGCCTGGCATGGGCGCTGCGGCAGTTGGCGCAGCAACTCGCTGCCGAACGTCAGCGCGCCGACGAACTCCGGCAGCAGCTCAAGTTGGTCCGACAGAGCATCAGCGGACTCACGGCGGGTGCAGTGGGCATGGATCGTCGCATGGCGCGACTCGAATCCAGCGCCCGTTCACTGAGCGAACGCCAGGAAACCTATGAACTGCAACAGGCCGACGAGCAGCCGTACGGCCACGCGATTCGACTGGTGCAGCAGGGCGCCAGCAGCCTGCGCCTCGTGCAGGAACTCGATCTCAGCGAAAGCGAGGCCGAACTGATCGTGCGCCTGCATGGTCAGCGCGATACCGCCTGAGCCGATAACCTCCATCTTCCGCGTCGTCGGCGCGGTCTGCCAGTGAACGCGACGTTCACGAAGCGGGTGCCGGCATTGTGTCGTTCGGCGCTTTCGCCCACACTTTCCCTGATGGCCCGCCCAAGGTCCTCCCTGCCGGTCGCACGGCTGACGGTGAAGGGTGGGAAGGGGTATGCCTCGTCTCACCTGCCAAGCGGCAAAACCCGGCAACTCGCAGGGTAAGCGCGCATGCGGCTTTCGCCGTTCCGGCGGGCAGGCCGATTGGCCCTGTCATCATTTCGTGCTAACAATCGCGCCGTGTCGGGATAACAAGGAAATACCATCCATGAACCATCGTGCAATCCTGGGCCTGCTGTTGCCGGCCCTGTTCATCGGGCATGCCGCGCAGGCGGGATTTGGCGACATGCTGAAATCGGCGGAGGGTCTGCTTGGCGGGTCGACCACGCAGGCGGCCGGCAAGGCGACAGCCAGTTCGACACTCAGTGACTCGCAGATCAATGCGGGGCTGAAGGAGGCATTGAGCATCGGTGCTGAGCGTGCCGTGGGGGTGCTCGGCAAGGACGGTGGCTTCCTCAACGACGCCAGCGTCAAGATACCGTTGCCGGGTAGCCTCGACACGGTGGCCAGCGGGCTGCGCATGGCGGGTCAGGGCAAGTACGTCGACGATTTCGAGCGTACGGTCAATCGGGCTGCGGAACAGGCCGTGCCGGCGACGCTGGAGATTGTCCAGGATACGGTCTCGAACATGACGCTGGACGATGTGCGCGGCATCCTGGCCGGCGGTGACGATGCCGCAACGCGGTTCCTGCAGGAGCGTGCCGGCGGCTCGATGCGGTCGGCCATTCTGCCGATCGTGTCGCAGGCAACCGACCAGGCCGGCGCCACGGCGGCCTACAAGGCCCTGGTGGATCAGGCGGGCGGCGCTGTCGGCGGACTGGGGTCGCTGGGCGGCCTGCTCAATACTGGCTCGCTCGATCTCGACAGCTATGTCACCGATAAGGCCATGGACGGGTTGTTCCTGAAACTCGCGGCCGAGGAAAAGAAGATCCGCGAGAATCCGCTGGCGCGGTCGACCGACCTGTTGAAAAGCGTGTTCGGGAGTTGACCCGGGGCCTTTGGGCCCAAAAAACGATCACCTGGTACGTAAATACATTGACTTGACGAGGAAGCAACAACAATGGACGAAGCCGAGAAGTTACTGTCGGAGAATCTCGAAAACGCGAGCCAGCTGATGGCCCAGGCGCAGGAACTGGTCGCGGTCTACGGCCTCAGGGTGATCGCCGCGATCGCGATCCTGATCGTTGGTCGTATTGTCGCCGGTTGGGCGCGCAAGCTGGTTCAGCGCCTGCTGACGAAGGGCAACTCCGACCCGATCATCGTCGGTTTTGTCGGTAGCATCGTCTACATCGGCATGATGGTCTTTGTGGTCCTTGCCGCGCTCGGGCAGGTAGGTATCCAGACCACGAGCTTTATCGCCATTCTGGGTGCTGCCGGTCTCGCCATCGGCCTGGCACTGCAGGGATCGCTGGCGAACTTCGCCTCGGGTTTTCTGCTGATCATCTTCCGCCCGTTCAAGGTTGGTGACTTCATCGAGGGCGGTGGTGTCGCGGGTGTCGTCGAATCCATCCAGATCTTCACGACAACACTGACGACGGGTGACAACAAGACGATCATCGTGCCCAATTCGAAGATGTACGGTGACAACATCACGAACTATTCGGCCAAGCCGACCCGGCGTGTCGATCTTGTCGTCGGCGTGTCGTACGACGCAGACCTGGCCGAGGTGAAGAAGATCCTGACCGACATCGCCGTGTCGGACAAAAGGGTGCTGAGCGAGCCGGCCCCGCTGGTCGCGGTATCGGAGCTGGGCGACAACAGCGTCAATCTCGTCATGCGGATGTGGGCCAAGACCGGCGACTACTGGGGCGTCTATTTCGACGCGACCGAGACGATCAAGCTCAGGTTGGACAAGGCGGGCATCGGCATCCCGTACCCGCAGCGTGATGTGCACATTTACGAGCACAAGGCTGCCTGACCTGTGGTCCCGGGCCCCGCGGTGCAGTGTCCGCGGGGGCGTGTCATTGCCGATTACCAGGACGCCGAGTCTACGCGAACGCTGTTGCGTACGACGTTGCCGGTGCCGCTGATCTCGAGGAGTCTCTCATGGGAAAATTGCTGAAATGGCTGGTAGGGCTGGTCCTGTCCACGGTCGTCCTCATCGCCGCGGCCGTCGTCGTGCTGCCGATGGTCGTCGATCCGAACGATTACAAGCCGCAGATCGTCAGTGCAGCCAAGAAGCAGCTGGGACGCGATTTCGCCATCGAACAGGATCTTCGACTGTCGGTCTTTCCGTGGCTCGGCATCGAGACCGGCGGCGTGCGCGTCGGTAATGCCGCCGGTTTTTCCGACCAGCCGTTTGCCGAGGTGGAACAACTCGGTGTCAAGGTCAAGTTGATGCCGCTGCTGAGCAAGCGCGTCGAGATCGACACGCTGGTCGTCAAGGGTTTGCGTGTGAGCCTGGAGAAGGACGCCGCCGGCAAGACCAACTGGGACGACCTTGCCAAGGGGCAGGGCAGTGCCGCCGAGCAGGAAGCCAGCCCGCAGGAGCCGTCCGGTGGCGGGTCCGATCTGGCGCTCAGCGTCAACGGTATCGAGATATCGGATGCACGGATCGCGTGGGACGATCGCCAGGCAGGCCAGAAGTACGTGCTCGACGGCGTGCGCCTCGTCACGGGATCGGTTGCGCCGGGTGCAACCGTGCCGGTCGAAGCCGGCGTGCGCTTCACCAGCAGCAAACCGGCGATGACGCTGGATGCCGGGCTCTCGGCCAACGTGACCAGCGATGCACGGCTGAAGGTGTTCGACATTGCCGGGTTGAAACTGCGTCTCGATGCTAAGGGCGAGGGACTGCCGGCAGGGGGCGCCGAACTCAAGCTGTCGGCTGACGCCTCGGCCAACCTCGATGCGGATACCCTGACCATCTCGGCGTTGCGCATCGAGGGACCGGCGATGACCGCCACGGGTAACGTCAACGTCAGCGCGCTACAGAAGAATCCGGCGGTCAAGGCGAAGCTCGCTATCGCCGAGACCAATCCCAAGACCCTGGCGTCGATGTTCGCCAGCACGATTGAAACAACCGATCCCAATGCCTTGACCCGCGTCAGTGGTGACGTGGCGGTGGCGTACGCCGACGGTGCGATCCGGCTCGACCCGCTCAGCATCAAGCTCGATGAATCCAGCCTGACAGGCCATGTCCACCTGCTGGATACCGTTGGCCCCAAGGTCAGAACGGTCATGCAGCTCGACCAGATCGATCTCGACCGCTACATGCCGCCCGCGTCGGCCAAACCGGAAGAGAAACCGGCCAAGACCGGTGGCGGCACCTCGACGGCCGATCCGTTCGAGGCGCTGCGGCCGCTGGACCTGGAAGGTGAGTTCCGCATTGGCAAGCTCAAGGTCAACAACCTGCGCATGAACGATGTTTCGACCAAGGTCGTGTCGAAAAAAGGTGTGCTAAAGCTGGACCCGATGGCGGCCAAACTCTACGACGGCAAATTCGGCGGAACGGTCGAGTTGAATGCCAGCGGCAAGACGCCGAAGCTGAAGGCGAAGCAGCAACTGCAGGGTATCCAGGTGGGGCCGCTGCTCGTCGACCTCGCCGGACAGGATCGGCTGCTGGGTGTCGGTGAGGTCGCGCTCGACCTGAGCATGATCGGACTGACGGAGTCGGAGATCCGGCGGACGCTGAACGGCACATCGAATTTTGCGTTTCGCGACGGTGCGGTCAAAGGTGTCAACATTGCGCAGCTGATCCGCGATGCCAGTTCGGCACTCGGCCTCGGCAGCGACAAGCTCGATACCGGCACGCCGGGCCAGACCGACTTCTCGGAGATGTCGGGTTCGGTCACGATCACCAACGGCGTTGTCAAGAACAGTGATCTGCAGGCCAAGTCACCGCTGCTGCGCGTTTCCGGCAAGGGCGAGGTCGACCTGCCGAAGGACACGATCGATTACCTGGTCACGACCGAGTTGGTCGGGTCACTGGCCGGGCAGGGCGGCAAGGGTAGCGACGAACTCGCGGGCGTTCCGATCCCGGTCCGCATCAGCGGGCCACTGACGGGTCCCAGCTTCCGCCCGGACCTCGAGAAGGCGCTGAGCGCCAAGGCCAAGCAGAAGCTCGAGAGCAAGAAGCAGGAAGTGCTCGAAAAGGTCGAGGAAAAGGCCGGGGGCAAGCTCGACGGCGTGCTCAAAGGACTGTTCAAGTAATGGGTCGACCCGGTGCGCCTGCAACCGGGCGCGCCGGGCTATTTCTCTGCGCTGATGTAACAGATCCAGCCGGCATCGGCATCGGCCGTCGTTGCCGGCTTGAAATCACCGTCCGGTTCGCCATCCCTGTCCCAGCCCTGCCAGTAGACCGTGGTACGGACGAACCCGGCTTCGTGCAGCAGGTCGCGAATCTCCGGTAACGACCACAGGCGCCATTCGTAGCTGAACGCGTCGTCCATGCGCGAGCCATCGTTGAAGGCGAAATGGATGCGGCAGGCCATCGTGTGGGTGATCGGATTGAACGCGGCCTGTTCCCAGATGTAGGTGAAACCCTCGCCGCCGTCGTCGATCTCGCGTTCCTCGACGATTTCGCGATGGCTGTCATAGCCGCCGTAGGCATCGAGAAAGAAAATACCATCGTCTTTCAGCGCCTTGCGTACGCTTTCGAAGTAGTTTTTCAGGGTCGCGCGGTCCTGCAGCAACCAGTAGCTGAAGTTCATGGCCGAGACGATATCGGGCGGCTCCGTCTTCACGATGAGCACGTTCTCATGATGGAGCGAGACACGGTCGCGTTCATGCCCGCGCAGTTTCGACAACTGGTTGTCGCGCCCCCACTGCAGCACATCGGCATCGAGATCGACGCCAATGGCGCGACGTTTCCGGCCTCTTCGCACCCATTCGCAGCAGACATTGGCGGTACCGCAGAAGTCCTCGCGCAGCACCTGGGCCTTGCGCTTGCGCAGGTGACGGAAGGTCGCGTCGACGAAATCCACTTCGCCCTCGGTGCACTGGACCGACATCTCGTACAGCGCATGGCGATCGGCCGATTTGGCACGTGGGGCCTTCGAAAGCCGACGTTTCTTCTGCTTGTTCTTCATCAGGAGGGTCGTTCCTTTCTTGTCGAAAAGCGTGACTATACTTGAACTTGGCCGCAATTCGCCGGCATGCGTGAACTGGCACCGGCCACGTGATACGACGCGCCGGGCCGGCGCCCGGTCGGCTTGCGTCAGTCGTGCAGAGACAGGAGATTGGAGGGCTGCATTCATGGCTATCGCCACGACACTCCGGGAGTACCTGGAGAGCCGTCAAATCGGGTATGACATCGTCGCCCATCCGCACACGAACTCGGCGATGCGGGCGGCCGAGGCAGCACACGTGCCGGGCGACCAGGTCGCCAAGCCCGTGCTGCTGGGTGACGACGACAGTTACCTGCTCGCCGTGATTCCAGCCACCCACCGACTGGAACTGGACCGACTCAACCAGATGCTGGCGCGCAGCCTCGAAGTGCTGCCCGAAGCCGAGATCGAGGCCACGTTCTCGGATTGTGAGCGCGGTGCGATCCCGGCGATCGGTGAACCCTACGGTGTCGATGTCGTGGTCGACCCGGCGCTGATTCACCAGCCCGACGTCTACTTCGAGTCGGGTGACCACGAGCACCTCGTCCATCTCGACGGCGACGTGTTTCGGTCGCTGATGGCCAATGCCCCGCGGGCACACGTCAGCCATCACCTGTAGTGCCTCGCTCGGTTGCGCGGATAGCCGGTCTGGTTTAACCTCTCGCGCCTTGCGTTGCGGTCGCTGGCTTCAGCAACGGCAGAAGCAGAATCCCGGAGAGGTGTCTGAGCGGTTGAAAGAGCACGCCTGGAAAGTGTGTGTACG
>JAGRGW010000142.1:22009-30312 GCA_020445315.1 Gammaproteobacteria bacterium | reverse complement strand
CGCCAAGATCGGCGGCGAGATGGTCAGCCTGTCGGTCGTCGAGCAGCAGGTAAGGCAGTTCGTCGACGACGAAGCGGAGATGGTCGCCGTCAATGTGCCTGACGAGAAAAAAGGCGAACAGATCGTGTTGCTGACGACCGCGGATATCGGTATCGACCGCTTGCGTGAACAGTTACTGGGCGCGAACTGCAATCCGCTGACGATTCCGACATGCGTTCACAAGGTCGATGCCGTGCCCAAGCTCGGCAGCGGCAAGACCGACTTCGCAACGGCGAAATCGACGGCGATAGCGGGGGCCTTGGCCGATTGAGGCCTACTTCCAGCGCTCCTTGCCGAACAGCATCAGGAACATGTGCATGACGGCGTCGTCCGACGACCCTGCACGCAACTCGAGTTCTTCGTCCGACAGCCCCGCCGCGGTCGGTGGCAGGCTGTTGATCAGCGCGATGTCATCGTCGAACAGCAACCGCGTCCGGTCGACGACGTAAGCCACCGCGGCAGCGACGTCCTGGTCGCTGAGGGCCTGGTCGCCGCGTGGCGGCATGTCGCCATGGCCGTCGATGGCGTGTTTGATCAGGGTCGAGAGCGGCTGCTGTAAACGGTCCTGCCAGTCTTGCGCGTCCGCGATGACGGGGGCGCCGCGTTTCCCCTTTTCGTGGCAGCGCAGGCAATTTTGCTGAAACACCACCCGCCCATGCGCCAGGTTATAGGCGCGGGTATCGGCGTCGAAGCCGCGCGGATTGGCCTGGCTGGCTGACGCGACCACCAGCATCAGCAGCAACCCCAGGCTGGCCCACCGGACAACACTTTGCATCGCATTCTCCAACAACATCAGCGGCACGCTTTTTTTGTCGTTGTTATGGGGAGAGCTTAGCGCATTGTCCGGCGGACCGCCTGTCCACGGTTCAACGATAGAGTTTCGGTGCCCCGAGTTTGTCGTGGATCTGGTTGCAAACGTCGGCTTCGATCCCCAGACCCTGCGCCAGCTGGTGCAGGTACTGCGCCTCCTGGTTGGTATCGAGATCGATTCCCATCAGCGACATGGTGTAGACCTGCTGTTCCATACCCCGCGGCACGCTGCGGATAAAAGCCTGCGCGTCCAGCGGCGCCGCGAGTTCGCGGCGGACGAACGCCACTTCGTCCTGGGTCACGTCACCGAGCTGGCCAACGATTCGCTCCTGCTCGGATTGATCGACGTGACCATCGGCCTTCGCGGAATTGATCATGGCCTTGACCAGGATTTCGGCCTGCTGCTCGACCTGGTCGAAATCGAACCCCGAAGGCAACTGCGCCGCCAACTGCTGACGGGCCTGGGGCGCATTGCCCTGCTGGGCCGCACCGAACTGCTGCATAGCCATGCCGATCAGGGCGCCGAGTCCACCACCGCCGGCCGGTGCGGCCGAACCGGCAGCCCCGCCCTGCTGACTACCGCCGAACAGCCCGCCGAGGAGGTCACCCAGGCCGCCACCGCCTGCGGCACCCCGTTGCTGCGATCCGCTCAGCATGCCGCCGATCAGGTCACCGAGGCCGCCCATGCCACCAGTGCCCTGGCCGCCCGCTGTCGCACCCGATGCTGGTCGAGCCGCCGCGCCGCCGCCCATGACCGCCCCGATCAACGAACCCAACACGTCCGAACCCGAGCCGCGAGACAACGCACCGCTGCTCAACAGGCTACCCAGAATCTTCATCGCATCAATATTGGCCATCTGGCGCTCCTCTGATTGTTTTTTCCCGGCAACCGCGCCCGTGAAGGCGCGGCGAGGATGACTATAGCATCGACATGCGCCGGCACGCCCGGCAGCACCTCAGCTGGTGTAAAACAAGGATGATTTAGATTTAACTTCAGTTTGTTATTTAACTTTTATAAATTTGTTTCGAGCTATAGATTCCTGCATCACCACTGCGCTGACGGCGCCCCGGCCGTCTTGCCACGCCGCACAGCGATACAGGCAGTGGGCCGGCAGCAGCAGGGAACCGGGGTGAAATAGTTCGGGACTGTTTAACCCCATTGGCCGACGTCGAACGTATCAACGGGTGAATCCAAACCGAAAAAGGAGATCACTTGATGCGCCCCGTATACACCGTACTCTACGCCGCTGTCCTGACCGCGCTGATCAGCACCACCGCCTGTACGCCGGTTGCCGGCCCCTCGACCACGCACGACGCGACCCGGGCCGTCGGCCAGGCCGAGGTGCCGATGACCGAAAGCGTATCCCGGCCGCCGATGCGCGCCGAAAAACAGGAGCCGCTTGCTGTCCCGTCGTCCCACTTTGACGAGGCCGATGCCGTCCAATCCTCCGCGCGGATGCGCCAGGCGGCCGGAGCCGTGATGGCACTGCCGGCAGCGGCCGATGTCCTGCCCGTCGATCGCGAGCAATATGGCGAAATCCAAGCCAACGGTATCCAACTGGTGGCCGACCAACCGGTCAGTACGCTCAGCATCGACGTCGATACGGCCTCGTATGCCAACATCCGTCGCATGCTGAACGAGGGTCGCCTGCCGCCGGCGAACGCCGTCCGTATCGAGGAAATGATCAACTACTTCGACTACGCCGATGCGCGTCCGACCGACAGGGATCTGCCGTTCCTGCTGCATGCCGAGGTCGCGCCGACCCCCTGGAACGGCAAGACGCGCCTGCTGCGCGTCGCTATGCAGGCGTGGGACGTGGCCGAGCAGGACCTCCCCCCCAGCAACCTGGTCTTCCTGGTCGATGTTTCCGGCTCGATGAACAGCGCCGACAAGCTGCCGCTGCTGAAGCAGTCACTGTTGCTGCTCAGCCGGCGCCTCGGCGCCGACGACCGGGTCTCGATCGTGGTCTACGCGGGCGCCGCCGGCGTCGTGCTGGAACCGACACCGGGAAACGAGCGCGCCAGGATTGCCCAGGCCCTGAACGAACTCAGCGCCGGTGGCTCCACCCACGGCAGCGCCGGCATCAAGCTGGCATACGCCAAGGCACGCGAGGCCTTTATCGAGGGCGGCATCAATCGGGTCATCATCGCCACCGATGGCGACTTCAACGTCGGCACCGTCGATCACCAGGCATTGCTGGACCTCGTCGAGCACGAGCGTCGATCGGGCATCGCCCTGACGACACTCGGCTTCGGGCGTGGCAATATCAACGACCACCTCATGGAACAGCTCGCCGATCACGGCAACGGCAACTATGGCTACATCGATTCGCTGATGGAGGCGCAGAAGGTGCTGGTCGAGCAGATAGGCGGCACGCTCTATACGGTCGCCAGCGACGTCAAGCTGCAGGTCGAGTTCAACCCGGCGCGCGTCGCCGAGTATCGCCTGATCGGTTACGAGAACCGACTGCTGGCGCGCGAGGACTTCAACAACGACCAGGTCGACGCCGGCGACCTCGGCGCCGGGCACAGCATCGTCGCCCTGTACGAAATCGCCGAGACCGGCAGTGATGGACGCCGGATCGACGACCTCCGCTACGCAACGACCGCATCGGCACCGGGCAGCGAAAACCACGCCAACGAGTACGCGCATGTCCGTCTGCGCTACAAGCCGAATGGCGAGCGCTCGAGCCGCCTGATAACCCAGCCTGTGACCGACCAAAGATTCGACGCACGCGGCAGCGACGACCTGCGGTTCGCCGCCGCCGTGGCCGCGTTCGGCCAGCGGCTGCGCGGTGGGGAGCACCTCGAAGGCTTTGGTTACGATGTCATCGGCGCGCTGGCGCGCGAGGCACGCGGCGATGACCCGAACGGCTACCGGTCTGATTTCCTGCGCCTCGTCGCACTGGCCGACAGCCTCACGGACGAAACACCGCAGGTCGCCCGGGCAGGCAATGACTGACGAGGAACTCATGCAGCGGTACCGCGATGGCGACGTACAGGCCTTCGACGACCTGTACGCGCGCTATCGCGGACCGGTGTACCGGTACATCGCGCGCCTGCTCGGGACCGGTCACGACATCGATGCCGTCGTTCAGGACTGCTGGTTTCGGGTCATCCATCATCGTGACAGCTGGTCGGCGGCCAAGCCCTTGCGCGCCTGGCTTTTCCGCATCGCACACAACCTCGCCGTCGACGTGCTGCGATCCAGCACGCGCTCGCCTGTCGATGCCGTCGACAACGTCAGTGAACTGCCCGACAACCGACGCAGCATCGATCACTGGCAGTTCATCCGCGACTGCGTCGAACGCCTGTTGAAGCTGCTCTCGGAACTGCCGGCGGCACAACGCAACGCCTTCCTGCTGAAGGAGGAGGCGGGGTTGTCACTGCAGCAGATCGCCGAACTCAGCGACGTCGGCCGCGAGACCGTCAAGAGCCGCCTGCGCTATGCCATCGGCAGCCTGCGACGTGGACTGGAGGGCTGTGAACATGCCTGATCCGGACGATCGCGTCAGCGAGATCTACCAGGCCAGTCGGCAGCGCCTCGAACCACCCGGCGAGCTGGACCGGCGTATCCTGGACGAGGCGCACCGCGCCGTCGAACGTCGGCAGCGTCTGCCCTACCGCTCGTTGGCGCTGGCTGCGACGGTGGTGCTGGGTGTCGGACTGGCCTGGCTGCAACTGCACACAACGCAGATCGTCGAAGACGCGACAGCACCGCGGCCGGAATCCATGGTCCAGCCCGCGACCGGCGATGCGGACCACATGCCGGCCAACAAGCGGCGCGAGGCGCCGGCACCATCGTTGCCATCACTGCCCGACATACGATCGCCGGCAGGCCTGTCCGTGGCACCCGTCGCCCCCCCGCCACCGGCGAGGCAACGCCAGATCGATGCCGTTCGGTCCAGGCCTTACGCCGACGGGGAGGCATTGACGACTGCACCGGAAGCGGACATCTCCGCAGCAGCGGAGGCCGGGGGCGATGCCGAACAGGCATTGCCAGGGCCCGGTGCACCGTGCGGCCTGGCCACCCGGCCAACCGACCGGGCGGCGTGGCTTGCCGCGCTACGCGATGCCGAAACGCGTGGCGATGCGGAGACCCTGGCCTGCCTGCGACGGGCCATGCGGGAAGCACTCGATGGCGCGCTGCCCTGATGCGGCGATCGCTGCTTTGTGCAAAACCCGCCTGAAGCCGTGAATGTCGGGTGTAACATGGCGGGCTTGGTGTCGTCGTGTCGACCGTCGACACGGTAACCCCGGGAGGAATGCATGCAGACCAAAGAGGATCCGGCCGGTGCGGCACGGCAACTGTGGGCCGGTGCGTTTCGAGGCATGCTGTCGACACATTCACTCGACGAAGACGGCTACCCTTTCGGGTCGATCGTGCCTTACGTGCTCGACGATGCAGGTCATCCACTGCTGTTGCTCAGCCACCTGTCGCAACACACACGCAATCTCGATGCCGACAGCCGTTGCGGTTTCCTCGTCACCGAGACCGGTGACGGCGACGTCCAGCAACTGGCGAGGCTCAGCGCGCTGGGGGATACCCGCTGGATCGATCCCCCCGGCGAGGCCGAACGCTACTTTGCCTGCTTCCCGCACACCCGGCCCTACTTCGAACAGCTCGGATTTCGTTTTTACCGCTTCGAAGCCAGGCGGTTTCACTGGAACGGCGGCTTCGCCACGGCACGTTGGTTCGGCGGTGACCGCATCCTGCGCAGCAATCCGTTCGGTGCCGACGTACAGTCCCGGATCAAGGCCCACATGAACCAGGACCATGCGGATACCCTGCGCGACTACCTGGAAAAGCAGACCGGCGTGGCGACAGGCGATGATGTCGTCATGGTCGGGATCGATGCCGAGGGCATCGACCTGCGATTCGGCGACTGCCTGCAACGCGTGCCGCTGCCCCGCCCCATCGCCACCGCCGACGAGGCCCGCGCCGTGCTGGTCGAGATGGCCCGGGACACGTAGTAAATCAGCTGTTTTTTCCCTAAGTCCCGGCCAGGCGCTGCCGATATATAGAGTGGCAGGGACGTGAACGGAGACCAGGGAGCCGGGTCGATCGCCGACATAGGGAGGGCGAAATGGACAAGTGGTTGAAAAGACTGCTCGAATGGCTGGGGCAACCGCAACGGGTCGAGTTCGACTATCGCGACCGCACCGGACCGCACCACGGGTGTGTCTACGTGAGCTGCCTGTTCGCCAACGACCAGCGTGTTCGCCAACTGCTGGACCGCTGCGGCTACACCAATATCCAGATCGGCTGACCGGACAACGACCGCAAAGGTCAGCTGCCACCCTGCAGACGCTTCTGAGCCGCCGCTATCTCGACCAGGGTCTCCAACCGGACCAGCCGCTTGTCGATCTCGATGACGCGTTCCGACAGCTTCTCGACGCCGCCGTTCAGGCGCTTGACCTCGTCGGTCAGCTTCAGCGTATCGAGCAGCAGGTCTTTCCAACCGGCCATCAGGCGGCGCCCTCTAGCTGGTCCAACGCTGCCAGCACGCCGTTGACGCGTTTGTTCGCCCGGCGCGTCTCGCGCAAGGCCTCCTTCAGCCGCCGACCCACCAGTTCCATCAACTCCGGTGTGTCCATTTGCCCGACGCCTTCGGGATCGTAGGCGTCGATCGCCTGTCGCACGACCTCCGTGACCGGCACCCCGCGCTCGCCGGCAATGCGATCCAGCTTGCCGATCTGTTCCTCCGTAACCAGGATCTGCTTGCGCACCAGCCGTTTCGCGTTCTGTGTCGGCACATCGACGTCCTCTTGTGCACCTCGATGGCCTTATTCTAACAGTTACACAACACCATACACATGATTGGTCAAAACCCTATTCAGGTCAGTGCGTTGGACCCGATCCCTCCGCCCCGGTCATCTCATGTTTCCATACCGCCCGCCGCTACCCCCTCCAGTACAGACTACAGTGCAGATAAGCGACCTCGGCTGCATGTAGAGGCCGGTCCGGTACCAAAGTCCCGCCCGCAGCAGAGCGAGTGTGTTGTCCCTGCAGGTCTGGCGAATTGGCCGCATTCCAACTTTGGAGGCAGCGTCACACCGCAATCATGAACACGCCCGCACATCGAACCATGAGCAAGGTGGGCCTGATGCTGGGCTTGCTGGGCCTGCTGCTGTCGTCGCTGTCACTGGCGGGGCAAGGGACGAATTCGGACCTG
This sequence comes from Gammaproteobacteria bacterium, assembly GCA_020445315.1. Taxonomy (GTDB): domain Bacteria; phylum Pseudomonadota; class Gammaproteobacteria; order Chromatiales; family Chromatiaceae; genus Thiosocius. The sequence goes on along the minus strand of JAGRGW010000142.1, from coordinate 23,287 downwards.
GCCGACAAGCGGGTGTTCGTACTCTACGCGTACCACCCGTCATTTCCGACCTCGCCCAGGATCCTCGCCGGCCTGCGCGAGGCGTTCGGCCCGGAAGGTCCGCAGATCGACGTCGAGTACATGGACAGCAAACGCCTATACGACGATACCAGTCGGGCGAACTTTCTCCGCACCCTTGCCTACAAACTGAGCCGGCGCGATCCATACGACGTCGTCGTCACCGCCGACGACAACGCGCTGGACTTCATGCTCGCGCATGGCGCGCAACTCTTTTCCGGTGTGCCGACCGTCTTTCTCGGTGTTAACGACATCCCGAAGGCACTGGCGCAGGACCTGAATCCGAACGTCACCGGCGTCGTCGAGGCGTCCTCGATAGCCGAGACGCTGCAACTGATCAGAAAACTGCAACCCGCCCGTACGCACCTGAATGTCGTCGTGGACGGCACCACGAGCGGCCAGGCCGACCTGCAGACGTTGCTCGGTCTGGCGCGTCCTTCGGCGTTCGCAGTGACCGAGGTCATATCCCTGGCCGAACTGTCGTGGCACGATTTTTCCCGCCGCCTGAACGCACTGGGCGACGGCGATGCCGTGCTACTGCTCTCCGCCTACCGCGACCGCGACGGGGTCAGCAAGTCATTCGGCGAATCCCTCGCCCTGATGATCGACAACGCCCGTGCCCCGGTTTTCCACCTGTGGCAGCACGGACTCGGCGACGGCATCGTCGGCGGCATCCTGGTAAACCATCGCGAACAGGGGCGCCAGGCCGGCCTGATCGCCGCTCGCATCCTGCGTGGCGCGGATGTCTCGTCGATACCGGTGCTCGCACGAAGTCCCAATGTGCCGATGTTCGACTACCGGGCACTGCGAAGATTCGACATAGACGTCCGCAGCCTGCCACCGGATGCGCAGGTACTGTTCGAACCGCATTCCGTCTGGAAGCATTACCGCTACGAGATCGGCGCAGTCGCCGCCCTGCTCGGGGGGTTTCTCGTTCTGTCGATCTACCTCGCCCGGCAGAACGTCGTGCGCACCCGGATGGCGCGCGACCTGCGCGAAAAAACCGGCTTCCTGCGCCTGCTGATGGACACCCTGCCGGACATGGTGTGGATGAAAGATACCAACGGCGTGTACCTCAGCTGCAACCGGCGTTTCGAGATGTTGTTCGGTGCGACCGAGAAGGAGATCGTCGGGCGAACGGATTTCGACTTTGTCGGACACGACCTGGCCGAGTTCTTTCGGGACAACGACCGCCTGGCAATAGAGAAAGGTGGTCCTTGC
>JAGRGW010000142.1:8345-21900 GCA_020445315.1 Gammaproteobacteria bacterium | reverse complement strand
ACATCACCGCCAGGCGCGAGGCGGAGGACGAGATCCGCAAACTCTCCCAGGTCGTCGAACAGAGCCCCGTTTCGGTCATGATCACCGACAGCCAGGGCAACATCGAGTATGTCAACCAAGCGTTTGAACAGGTGACGGGATACCGCCAGGAAGAAGTCGTTGGCCGCAACCCGCGCCTGCTCAAGTCCGGTGAGACACCGCGCGTCTCGCACGAAGACCTGTGGCACTCCCTGAAGGCCGGGCACACCTGGGAAGGTGAGCTGCACAACCGGCGCAAGAACGGCGAGCACTTCTGGGAATACGCCCACATTGCGCCGGTCGTCGACGACGATGGTGGTGTCCGGCACTACTTCGCGGTCAAAGAAGACATCACTGTACGAAAACAGCAGACCGAGAAGATTCTCTACCAGGCCCACTACGACGCCCTCACCCGGTTGCCAAACCGCCTGCTCTCGCTCGACCGCTTGCAGCAACTGCTGCTCCAGGCCAAGCGACAGGGTTCCAGGACCGCGGTACTTTTCATAGACCTCGACGACTTCAAGAAGGTCAACGACTCGCTCGGGCACGACGTCGGTGACAAGTTGCTGATCGAGGCCGGCGAGCGCCTGCATCGGCTCGTGCGCGAACAGGACACGGTCGGCCGCCTCGGTGGCGACGAGTTCATCGTGCTGCTCGGCGACATCACCGATGCCGAATCGGCCGCAGAAATCGCCCGCAAGCTGATCGCACACATCCAGGCGCCGTTCGAGATCGACCACCGGGAGTTGCTGCTGGGCGCCTCCATCGGCATCGCGCTTTATCCGGAAGACGGGGACCAGGCGAAAGAACTGCTGCGCCGCGCCGACGCTGCGATGTATCACGCAAAGCGCAGCGGGCGGGCTGCGTACGCATTCTTTACCGACGAACTCAATTCCGATGTCAGCCGCCGCTTCGCCATCGAGCAGGAATTGCACGGGGCGTTGGCGCGCAACGAGTTCCACCTGCTGTACCAGCCGCAGATCGACATCCGCACGGGTGAGATTGTCGGTGCCGAGGCCCTGTTGCGCTGGGCCAACCCGACACTGGGCGACGTGACACCGGCGGAGTTCGTCCCGATCGCAGAGCAATCCGGCGCAATCGTCGCAATTGGACAGTACGTCCTGGAAGCGGCGATCGGCGAGGCTGCCGATCTCTGCACGCGGGAATCGACCCGTTTCACCTTGGCCGTCAACCTGTCGCCGCGGCAGTTCCGTCACGACGAGATCGTCGATATCGTCGCGTCCTGCCTGCGCGAGCACGCGGTTCCGCCCCATCGCCTCGTCCTGGAGATCACCGAGGGCCTCTTCATCGAGCCCAACCTCGGTGTCGGCAGGATCCTGGCACGACTGCACGACATTGGCATCCAGTTGGCCATGGACGACTTCGGCAAGGGCTACTCCTCGCTGAGCTACCTGCGCCTGTACCCGTTCGACAAGCTCAAGATCGATCGCGAGTTCGTCCACGACATGACCACGGACCCCAGTGATCGGGAACTCGTGTTCGCGGCCATCTCGATGGCACACAGCCTCGACCTTTCGGTGATTGCAGAGGGTGTAGAGACGCGGAAACAGGGTGAACTGCTGCTACAACAGGGTTGCGAGATGGCGCAGGGCTTCCTCTACAGTCCACCGGTTTCGATGGGCGAACTGCGTAGCCTGCTAAACGGCCCCCGCCACCTGTCCGGCTCGGCTTGACACTACCCCAGGGCAGGCGGCACATCGCACCAATCCGTGACGTCGCTCGCGGCCCCGACCGCCGCCGTCGTGGTATTCTATGCGCCCGGTAATGCCAGCTGACATCGCGACAATTGACACGCGACATCGCCGTACGACGGCGCGATTCGTCGCTCCCTCGGCTGCCGCCCGCCGTACCGCCACCTATCACGGAAGTTCCGTATCTAAAAAACATGAATACCAAGGCCGAGCTGGTTTTCTTCGCCAAGTGGCTGCGCGCACCATTCCGGGTCGCGTCGGTCACGCCCAGTGGTGCGCGTCTCGCCAGGGCCATGGCCGCGGGGCTGCCCGACGGCGAGGGCCTGGTCATTGAACTCGGTGGCGGCACCGGACCGGTTACCCAGGCGCTGCTCGAGGCCGGCGTGGCACCCGCGGACCTGCTCGTCATCGAACGCGACCGGCACTTTCATCGCCTGTTGTCGCAGCGGTTTCCGGGCATCTCGGTGCTGCTCGGCGATGCCTTCGACCTGGAGTCCCTGGTTGAGGCCCGCGGCAAGCGGGATTCGGTCCGGGCCATCGTCTCGGGCCTGCCGATGGTGCCAATGGGGGCGAAGGACCAACTGCGTATCCTGCGTCAGGCACTGGCGTTGACCGGCGGCCGAGGCCCGTTCGTGCAGTTCAGCTACGGCCTCGCCTCGCCGATCAAGCCCTCGGTCAAGGCCGACCTCGGCCTGAGTTCCCGTTGTGTCGCCCAGGTCTGGCGCAATGTCCCGCCGGCCCGGGTCTGGGTCTACGAACGCGACCCGGCGACCGACCACTGACCCGGCTCAGTCGCGGCAGTGGATCTCGACCCGGCGATTCATTGAGCGGCCGTTCTCATCACCGTTGCCGGCAATCGGCCGTGCCTCGCCGACGCCGATTGCGTCGATCCGTTCCGCCGCCAGGCCGCGCCTGACCAGGTCCTCGCGAACCGCGGCCGCCCGCCGCTCCGACAGCGCCTGGTTGTAAGCTTCCGATCCTTCGCTCGACGTGTGCCCCTCGATCGTGATGCGCGTAGCTGTCGAAGCGCTCAGTCCGTCGTACAACTGGCCCAGTATCGTGGCAGACTCCGGTCGCAGCACGGCCGAGTCGAAATCGAACCGGATACCGTGCAAGACGGCACCACAGCCCAGGCCGGGCGGCACCGGCCGCTGGCAGACCTTGAGCGACCCCGGCCTGGCCGCTTCACCCTCGTAGAGCCGGAACGGTGCGCCGTTGGTCGAACGGACCCCGCGAATCGCGCCTTCGGCGGTCAGGCCGAGCACGAACGCGCTCTGGACACCGGATGTGGTCGAACTGCCGGTCGCCTGCAAGACCGACCCGGTCACGGTCCCTTTCAGTTCACCGTCACGGTCGTAACAACCGGTGACGGCGACACCCTCCTGCTGCAGTTCCAGGCGCACGCCGCGACCTCGCCACGTGCCGCTGAAACCCTGGCTGGGCTCGCTACCTGCCTGGATACCGTTTCCGATCAGTTCGCTGAACTCGAGAAACATCTGCGGGCGAAGCATTTCTATGCCCCCCGACAGCCTCAACTTGACCCAGCGCACGGGCGACGTGTCGGTCACCGCCAACTCCGTTTCCTGGTCCTTGGCCGCGTGCGTGGTCAGCTCGCCGCCGGCAAGTTGTACGTAGCCGGCATCGGCGGCGGCATTCGATCCGAACACGTCGACACGACGGAAGAAGGTTTGCGACGGGCTCGGGGTCTCCAGCACGTTGGGTATGGCGAATCGCTCGAAACGGGTTTCCGCCGGCAGTTCGAAGACCACTTCGACGACGGTGTCCGGGCCGGCACGGTTGACCGCGGTGAAGCCACCGCTGCTGCCGTCGATCACCAGCAGCGCCTGGTCCATGCCGAATCCACGTGCGTTCGCGCTGATCGACACGGGTACCGCGCCGAGCGCCAGCGTCAGCAGGTCCGGTTGCTGACGCACGTCATCACCCGCCCGGGCCAACAGCGAGGCACCGGCAAGCACTGCCAATGCAACGTGATGCCACTTATTCACAATGAATTATTAACATTAATTAACCATTACATATTATTGTTTTAAATGTATATTTTTGAATGCCTGTGATCGGCTGTCATGAGATCGTCCCCGCGAGTACCGGGCAATCACGCAGATTCCCCGCTGACGCACCGGGATGATTATCGCGTTTGTCCGGTCTAATCGACAGCAAACATTGATGAAGATGACGGAGAACGCAATGAACAAGACCCTCCTGATCGGCGCCGGACTCGCCGCGGCAGTCGTGCTCGCGCTCGGCCTGCGCCCGGGTGGCGGCGACAACGTCACGGCCGCGCCCTCGCCGAATCCTCCGAAAGCAGCGACAGCGGGCGGCTTCGCGACATTCGCCGGCGGCTGCTTCTGGTGCGTGGAGGCCGACTTCGAAAAGGTGCCCGGCGTCATTTCCGCGGTTTCGGGTTACACCGGTGGGCAGCTGGAAAAGCCGAGCTACAAGCAGGTGTCGGCCGGCGGCACGGGTCACCTCGAGGCGGTCCAGGTCCACTACGATCCCGACCGCATCAGTTACGAAGGGCTGCTGCAGGCGTTCTGGCGCATGATCAACCCGACGGACCCCGGTGGCCAGTTCGTCGATCGTGGTCATCAGTACTCGACGGCGATCTTCGTCCACGACGACAGCCAGCGTGCCGCTGCCGAACGATCCAAGGCGCAACTCGCGGCCAGCGGACGCTACGACCAGCCACTGGTGACACCCATCCTGCCGGCGCAGGCTTTCCACACGGCCGAGGACTACCACCAGGACTACCACGCCCGCAATTCACTGCGTTACGGCTTTTACCGCCTCAATTCGGGCCGCGACAGTTACCTGGAGGCCACCTGGGGCGACGAACTCAAGCTCGATTTCAGCCAGTATTCGCCTGGACTGCCGACGGCCTTCAGTCGGCCGGCCGACGCGGAGCTGCGCGAGCGACTGACAACGCTGCAGTACCGGGTCACGCAGGAGGACGGCACCGAGCCACCGTTCAGCAACGCCTATTGGAACAACAAGCGTGAAGGCATCTACGTCGATGTAGTCAGTGGCGAACCGCTGTTCTCGTCGACCGACAAGTTCGAGTCTGGCACCGGCTGGCCGAGCTTCACCCGCCCGATCGACGACAGGCTCGTCGTCGAGCGCACCGACTACAAGCTCATCCTGCCGCGCACCGAGGTCCGCAGCCGCTTCGGCGATTCGCATCTCGGCCACGTGTTCGATGACGGACCGGCGCCGACAGGCCAGCGCTACTGCATCAACTCCGCCTCGTTGCGTTTCGTTCCGCGCGAGGACCTCGCAACGGAGGGCTACGAGCGCTACACCAAACTGTTCGATTGAGTTCGCGCCGGCACGGTGACCATGGTCGAGCCGCGGCGCCGGCTCAGCCGGCGTCGAGTGCGAAGGTCGCGATCGTGGCCAGGAACTCGTCGCCGTACTTGTCCAGCTTGTGCTGACCGACGCCGCTGATCTGCAGCATGTCCTCCCGGTCGACAGGACGTACCCGTGCCATCTGCACCAGTGTCGCGTCGCCGAACACGATGTAAGGCGGCTTGCCCTCGGCGTCGGCCAGCGCCTTGCGCAACTGCCGCAACTCGTCGAACAACGCCTCGTCAGCCGCTGCGAGCTGGAGGTCTCGCGATCCGCGCGAACGCTTGGCCTGCGACTTGACACGCGGCTTTGACAGTTCGAGCCGGCGCTCGCCGCGCAAAAGCGGCCGTGCCGCCGGGGTCAGGCGGAGCACCGAGTAGTTGGCGATGTCCTGCTCGAGGTAGCCCAGGTGGATCAGCTGGCGGAACAGCGACTGCCATTCCTGTTCGCTGACATCGCTGCCGATCCCGTAAGTCGACAGGCGCGTGTGCCCGCAGCGGCGAATACGCTCGGTATCGGCGCCACGCAGCACATCGATGACATGGCGCATACCGAAACGCTGTTCGACACGGTAAACGCACGACAGCGCCTTCTGCGCCTCGACCGTGGCATCAAAACGCTCCGGCGGATCGGTGCAGACATCGCAGTTGCCACAGTCTTCGTCGAGCGCGTCACCGAAGTAGCCAAGCAGGACGCGGCGACGACAGGTCAGTGCCTCGGCCAGGCCCACCATGGCATTGAGCTTGTGCGTCTCGACACGGACCTGCTCGGCATTGCCGCTGTTCTCTATCAGGCGCCGCGCGGTCACGACGTCCTGCGTGCCGTACAGCAGCAATGCCTCGGCCGGCAAGCCGTCGCGCCCGGCCCGCCCCGTTTCCTGGTAGTAACCCTCAATGTGGCGCGGCATGTCGTAGTGCACAACGAATCGCACGTTCGGCTTGTCGATGCCCATGCCGAACGCCACGGTTGCAACGACGACGGCCAGTTCGTCGCGCAGGAAACGCTCCTGGGTCGTCATGCGCAGGCCACTGTCGAGCCCGGCATGATACGGCGCCGCGTCGATGCCGGCGGCGCAAAGTCGGCTCGCGACCTCCTCTACCTTGCGTCGCGACAGGGCGTAGACGATGCCCGACTGGCCGCGACGACCGTCGATGAAACGCAGTAACTGGTCGAATGGCTGGTGCTTTTCGAGAATGCCGTAACGGATGTTGGGGCGATCGAAGCCGCTGACAAAGCGCGCCGCACCGCCGAGACTGAGCACACGCGCGATGTCGTCGCGGGTCTGCGCGTCGGCCGTCGCCGTCAGAGCGATCAGCGGCGTCGACGGGAAACGCCGGCGGACCTCGCCGAGCGCGGCATACTCTGGTCGAAAATCGTGTCCCCACTGCGAGACACAGTGGGCTTCGTCTATCGCGAACAGGGCGATTTCGACATCGTCCAGTCGCTGCAGGAAGCTCTCGGTCAACAGCCGCTCCGGGCTGACGTAGAGCAGATCGAGACTGCCGTCGTGCAAGCCGGCCAGGACCTCCCGCGCGGTGCCGGCATCCAGACCGGAGTGGAGCCCCGCCGCGGCAACGCCGTTTGCCCTGAGCGCATCGACCTGGTCCTTGATCAGCGAGATCAGCGGCGACACGACGATGGCGACGCCGGCGCGATGCAGGGCCGGCACCTGGTAACAAAGCGACTTGCCGCCACCGGTAGGCATCAGCACGAGCGCATCGTCACCCGCGACCAGCGTGTCGATTATCTGCCGCTGATGCCCGCGAAACGCGTCGAAACCGAAGACCTCGCGCAGGCTGCGCTCGATCGCATCGGCGCTATCGACCGGGTCGTCCACGTTAGCCATCCTTGCCGGCATGTCCCGCTCAGGCTGCAGCCACTTCGCGTTCCAGCCGCTGCTTGACCGCCGGATCCAGCTTCAGGCTCTGCGCCAGCTGATCGAGGTAGGCCCGCTCCATGAAACCGGCATCGGCCACGACCAGCGCGGTCGCCAGGTAGACCTCGCTCGCCAGGACCGGGTCATCGCCGACCTCGGCCGCAAACACGTTCGGGTCGAGCGGACTGGCCAGTTCCTGTTCGACCCACTGCCGCAGCTCCGGATCGCCACCGAGGCGATTGATCTCCTCGTCGATCAGGGCCCGCTCGCGCGCGTCGATGTGCCCGTCGGCGCGGGCCCCGGCCAGCAGTGCCTTGAGCACGAGGCGACCCTCGGTGACGGCCGCCTGCCCGGTCCGCTGCGCCGGCAGCTCCGACGCGCTGACATCGCGGTTGGCATAGGCCCGGTAGGCCATGACCCCGAGCGCCGCGAGACCACCGTAGGCGGCGAGCTTGCGACCACCGGAGCTGCCCAGCAGCAGGCCGGCCAGGCCGCCGGCCGCGACCCCCTTGCCCAGATCCGTGACCTGTCCGTCGTCGTTGGTCATACCGGTCTGGTTCAACATCTGCCGGCCCGCACCCAGGATCTGATCGAGCAATCCCCGTGTATCCATGATTTCTCCCCCGTCTGCACCGCGTAAAAGAAGCCTTATCCTAAGCCGATCGGGGGAGGCATTGCGACGTGAAGAACAGGGTTTGCCCGCGCGCAGACAACGCGGGGTCAATCGCCGAACAGCGCCGCGGCCACTTCGGCCGTGTCGTCGGCCGAGGCGCGTATGTCGGCATAGATACGATCGATATTGGGCCATTGCTGCCGCAACCAGGGCATCACGCCGGAATCCGGGTCCAACTGCTCCATGCCCAGCGAAAGCGCATGTGACATCTGCACCGCACCCATCACCTGGCGTGAAACTGCATCCAACTGCTCCAACCCGTCGGTGTCGTATTGATGCTGAATCGCGCTCACCAGGACCGAAGGCAGCTTCCAATAGGTGGCGATCGCGGTTCCGGCGATATCGTAGCCGAATCCGCAACGGTCGAGCGTGGCCGCGTTGACCGACGCCTGCCGACCGTCGTCGACGTCGGCGAGCGCATCGGCGGTCTCGCGTGGCATGTAGTCGGCCAGCCACAACAGTCCCATGTTGCTCAGCAGGGCCGCAGTGCGCGCCGACTCCCGTGTTTCACGCGTCTCCCGGTCTGCCAGCAGCGACGCCGCATCGGCCCGGACCAGGCTCGTGGTCCAGAATTTCCGGTTGTCAAAGCGCTTGCACAGGGCCGCGTTGAACGGCTCCGCCACGGCCAGCGCGATACTGACGCTGCGCACCACCCTGAACCCGAGCCGCCCACACGCCAGCGTCAACGACGTGACCGGTGTCGCCGGCGCCGACCACGCCGAGTTGGCGAGGCCGATCAGGCGCATGGCGATCGTCGGGTAGTTCTCGACGACCCGCGACAGGTCGGCCAACCCGACATCGGCGTCGCCCAGCACCTTCAGCAACTGGCTGACGGAGGCCGGCACGACCGGCAGGCGTTCCTTGGCCTCGCTCTCGATCTTGTGCAGGAGTTTGCGAACGTCCACGCTCAACCCACGAAGCGCGGGATTTTCGGCAGCATGGGCTCTTCCGCCGTCGTCTGCAGCAGTTCCATCAACCGCTGAGCCGTCACCGGCTCGGAGAAGAAATACCCCTGCACGAGATCACAGCCGAGACCGGAGAGTATTGTGACCTGATCCAGATGTTCCACGCCCTCACCCACTACTTCGTACTCCAGCGCGTGTGCCAACCCGACGATGGTGCCGAGCAGGATCGAATCCTCGACCTTGTCGAGTATATCCTTGATGAACATCCGGTCGATCTTCAGCGTGTCTATCGGCATGTGTTTCAGCGAGCCCAGCGACGAATAGCCGGTGCCGAAATCGTCAATGGCGATACGTACACCAAGCGCCTTGAGCTTGTTCATCACCGCCAGCGCTCTGCGATTGGACTGTACGGTACTCTCGGTAATCTCGAGCTCCAGCTGCGAAGGTGCTATGCCGGAATCCTCGAGCAGCCCCTGCACGGCGTCGAACAAGGCATCTTCCTTGACCTGGTGAGGCGACACGTTGACCGACATGCGCAAGCCGTCGAAACCGAGCGCGCGGCACTCGCCGAGTTGCCCAACAGCCTGTTGCAAAACCCATTGCCCGATCGCATCGATGAGACCGATACGCTCCGCGATCGCGACGAGGTCGGATGGCGCGATGCCAAGCAGATCCTGCGACCGGCACCGGATCAGTGCCTCGACGGCGACGATCCTGCCGGTTCGCAACTCGACCTGTGGCTGGTAGTACAGCTCGAACTCGTCGTTTTCGAGCGCCCGCCGCAGCGCGTGCTCCAGGGCCAGGCGCTGTTCCGCCTCTTGCGTCATCGCCGCCTGGTAGAAGGCAAAACGCCCTTTGCCCGAACGCTTTGCCGCGTACATCGCACTGTCGGCTGCCTTCAGCAACCCGCCACTCGACTGCTCGTCCTCCGGGAAACGCGCGATGCCGATACTGGCCTGAGGCCTGATCGACGCGAGGTCGATATTCACGTTGCGCGCGATCGTTTCGAGACAACGCGCCGCCACCTCGGCCGCGTCGACGCCGGCCGGTTCGACACCATGGTCGAGGATAATGCAGAACTCGTCGCCGCCGAGGCGCGCGACGAAGTCGATATCCCGAACGACGGCCTGCAGGCGTCGGGCCACGGTGACCAGCAGGTAATCGCCGACGTCGTGTCCGAGACTGTCGTTGACGTCCTTGAAGCCATCGAGGTCGACGAACAGTACGGAGAAACACTCGCCACGGCGATTCGCCTTCCTGATCCGGTCGGCCAGGTACTGCATCAGGTGCGCGCGGCTGGCGAGCCCGGTCAGCGCGTCGAAGTAGGCCAGCTTGCGGATCTGGTCTTCCGTCGCACGTTGCCGCGAAACGTCCTGAACGGTACCGATAACGACCTGCTCGCCTGCAGCACCGGGGCGCAGGCCTGTTTCCTGCTGCACCTGCAGGTACTCGCCATCCGCGTTGCGCAAGCGGTAATCGATCGGCGCCGTCCCCGGATGCAGCTGCGCATTGTCGAGATGCGATCGCACCAGGTTCCGGTCAGCCGGGTGTACGAGCCCCAGGAAGGCGTCCAGGCTATTCATATCGCGGCTGCCCGGCCCGCACATCTCGACCAGGTTAGAAGACATCTCGAAGTAGCCCGAGGCAGGGTACCAGCGCCAATATCCCAGGCGTGCCATGCGCTGCGCGACGGTCAACTGCAGCTGACGCTCGCGCAATTCGCGTTCCGCTTGCGACGCCCGCAGCATGAAACGGATGCGATGGGTGAGGATCTCCGCGTTGACCGGCTTGGTTGCGAAATCATTCGCGCCGGCAACGAATGCACGGTTGACCGATTCGGCGTCGTCGAGCCCCGTCACCATCAGGACAGGTACGTCGGGTGCGTCGCGACCACTACGTATCCGTCTTGCGACCTCGAACCCGTCCATGTCGTCCATGACCGCATCGAGAATCACGATATCCGACGTTTCCTGGCGTAATACCCGCAATGCCTCCATGCCGCTGCCCACCGCGGTCACGGCGAAACCCTCGGCAGCCAGCATTGCCTCCTGAGTGGCGCGGTAGCCGGCGTCGTCATCGACCAGCAGGATCCTTGTCGACTGAATGGCGATGTGCGCCGATGCCGGAGCCATGTCACTGGAAACCTCATCGAGGTCCGGGTGACGGCTGTTCGCCTGCAGGCGTTGCGTCACCTGGGGCAGCGCTGCCTCGACCTGTCGCAGGTAGCCGGCCGCCTCCTCCCACCTGGCCTCGGCCGCCGCTTTCTCCAGGAAGGACAGCGTATCCGCCAGGCGATCGGCGCCGAGATTGGAAGAGGCAGCCATCAGTGCCGCGGCACTGATCTCTGCCGCGCTGTTGTCCCGGGCATCGATCGCGTGCGCGATTTCGCGCAGCAGGCGGGGTGCATCGTCGAGGTAGTACGCGGCAATCGTCGCGAGATCGTCGCCCACCCTTCTGCGGCCGCCGTCTGCCGACGGCACGGTCGAGCCCGAAAGCGCACCGCCATCCAAGCCATCCGGTTTCTCCCGCACCCTGTCCCGAGGCAACCACCGCAGGAGCACGGTCTCCAGCTTCTTCTCGGTAAAGGGTTTGCTGATGTAATCCGACATCCCGGCGCTCGCGCACATCTCCTCGATGCCCTTCTGCACGTCGGCCGTCAGCGCGATCACCGGGATCGCCTTATCGGCATTGATGTTGGCCTCGAAGGTGCGGATCTGACGCGTAGCTTCGAAGCCGTCGACGATCGGCATGTGGCAGTCCATGAACACCAGGTCGTAGTCGCCGGACCGGACCGCCTCGATCGCCTCGCGGCCATCGTTGACGAGGTCGACCCGACAACCGAGCAGTTCAAGCATCGCGAGCGCGACGTCCTGGTTGATCGCGTTATCCTCGGCCAACAGCACACGCGCATCGAAATGTCTGGCGCGGGATTCGGCCGGCCACTCGACCTTGCCAAGATCGACCGGCAAGTTCCCCTGCGACATCAACGCCGCCTTCAGGCAGCCAAGCAACTCGTTCTGGCGCAGCGGCTTGCCCAGGTGACAGGCGATGCCGGCGTCGTTCAGCACCGATGACGATGTATCATGTCCCCCCGAACTCAGCAGCAGCATGGCCGGTGTCGGTATGCTCCGCTCGCGCTGTATCGCGTAGGCAGTGGCCAGGCCGTCCATGCCCGGCAGGTTCCAGTCCAGCAGCACGGCATCATATGGGTCGCCCGCGACAGCCGCATCGCGCAACTGTCGCAGGCCTTCTTCGCCGCTGGCGACACCGTCGTCACGCATACTCCAGGCCGCGATCTGGTTGTGCAGAATCTCGCGGTTCGCCGCGTAGTCGTCGACGATAAGAACCCGGCGTCCGTTCAGCATGTCGAGTCCAAGTGAGCGATCTTCGTTTTCGTCAACGGCAAACGGCAGCAACACGCTGACCGTGGAGCCTTCGCCGACACGGCTGCTTATCGTGATGGTGCCATCGAGCAATGTCACCAGCTGGCGTGTGATGGCCAGACCGAGCCCGGTGCCGCCGTAGCGTCGGGCGGTCGACGTATCGGCCTGGGTGAATGGTTCGAAGATGTGTTTGAGCTTATCGTCGTCTATGCCGATCCCGGTGTCGCTGATCTCGAACAGGAAATCCTGCCGGCCGTCGCTGCCGGGTGTCACGACGACGCGCACGCGGACTTCCCCCGACTCGGTAAACTTGACCGCGTTGCCGAGCAGGTTCAACAGGATCTGACGCAGTCGGACGCCGTCACCAACGACCCGCAGCGGCAAATCCGGCGGCAGGTCCGCGACCAGTTGCAGGCCCTTGGTATACGCCTGCTCGGCCAGCAGTGCCAGGATGTCCTCGATCGATTTTCGCAACTGCACCGGTTCGAGACTGGTTTCCAGCTTACCGGCTTCGATCTTGGCGAAATCGAGGACGTTGTTGATGACACCGAGCAGGCTCTCAGCCGACCGGTACGCCGTTTCGGCGAACCGGCGCTGGCGTTCGCCGAGATCGGTGCCCAGCAGCAGCTCGGTCGTACCCAGCACACCGTTCATCGGCGTGCGGATCTCGTGGCTCATGGACGCCAGGAAGTCGGTTTTGGCCCGGCTCGCCGCCTCGGCTGCCTCTTTGGCCAGTCGCAGGTCCCGGGTACGGGATTCGACACGCGTCTCGAGTTCGCGGCGGGTCTCATCCAATGCACGGTCCCGGTCCTCGACCTGGGCCAGCATGTCGTTGAAGCTATCGACGAGTTCGCCGATCTCGTCGGTCGTCTTCGACTGCAGTCGTACCGAGTAGTCTCCCTCCCTACCGATACGGCCGGTCACAGCGACGAGGTCGTCGAGCGGGCCGGCGATGCGTCGCTGCATGCGCAGGCTGAGAAACCAGGTAACGCCCCCCAGCAACAGGAACAGGGTGCCGAGACCGATCGCCATCGACTGGACCTGCCGATAAAAGCCGCTGAAGTTGCCGTCGAGGTGGACGTAACCGATGGTCTCGCCATCGAGTCGAATCGGCGCCAGCACGTCGAGATAGTCACCGTCGAATCGATGCAGCGTCGTCGCAACCTGCGAGGAGACCCCGGCCACCAGCCATTCACCATCCTCGGCATCTTCGCGTTCGAAGTCGCGCCCGCCAGCGTCGTAACTCGCCAGGCGGGTACCATTGGCCCGGTATAGCTGGGCACTGTTGATCGCCCCCTCGGCGCGCAGTGACTGCAGCATGACGTCAGCCGTACCGGCATCGTCGAAGGCCACTGCGGCGCGGCTGGTCTCGGCCACGATCTCGGCCAGCGCCGTCATCTGCTGCACGAGGGTGTCGCGAAACAGGCGGTACTCGATCAGCACGTAACCACTCGTGGCCACGACGACCGCGACCAGGCTGACAAACAGAATTGCACCATGCAGGCGGCGCGAAAAACGGGTACGCCCGACTTGATCGCTTGCCGTATTCACGGGCCTTCGCTCCCAACGATCTCCGACAGCTGCAGCAGCGGTGCGGCGATCTTCAGCTGCTTGCGTTCGACCGA
>JAGRGW010000142.1:0-8255 GCA_020445315.1 Gammaproteobacteria bacterium | reverse complement strand
CGTGTGCCGATCGGCCGCATGTTGCCGCAATCGCGGCTCGACGATGTCATCGGACAGGTAGACCACGTCACACCGGGCATCTTCTTCGTCATCGAAGGTTTCGAGCAGGCGCACACGGATGGGGCGTCCGAGTGTCTGCCGGTCGCCGAGCGCCATCAATGGTCCCGCCATCGGACTGCCGGTACCCGCGCAAATATCGAACGTTGCCACCTGGCCCGTGATTTCAACGGGCCATTCGACGAACTTGGTCAGCTTGTAGACCAGTGCCACCTTGAGCGTTTCCTCGGAGATCGAGCCCTCCTCGCTGAATGCCGGACCCTGACAGGCTAACGCAATGCAGGCGGCCAGGCAGCAACGGATCGCACGCCCGGCGCGACGGTCCGGCCGACTCTTGTTCTCAGTGATGCGCCCCCTATCCATCACTGTTCAGTCCATGTCCCAACGCAAGTGCAGCATGATCGACGCCGGCACCTCGGTCCGCGGCGTGAAGAACTCGCCGACGTACTCGACCTCGCCGCCGTCGAACAGGTTCAGCGCAGTCAGGGACAACTCCAACCCGCGCGCGGCGCGCCAGGCTATGCGCGTATTGAGGTCGAAGTGACTGTCGATAGGCATGACGCCCGGTATCAGACCGGGCACCTGAATCCGGTCGGTGTAGGTCCCCCAGAGGTCCCAGTCCCAATTGTCGCTGACATCGTAGGAAAGCTGCACAGACACCGTATTCCGCGGCGTGCCTTCCGTCGAGACCACGTCGCTGGAGCCATTGAACAACAGGCTGGCCGGCGTATGACGAATGTCGAGATCAACGTAGGCATAAGCAAACCGCAGGCGCAGATCCTCTGCCGGCAGCCACTCGACGAACAGCTCCGCACCCTGCGCCGTCCCCTCCCGCAGGTTGGCAAAACGCTGGTTTAGCGGGTTCGGCAGCTGTGGTTCCGTGCTCCAGAGATCGTCATATTCGTTGTAGAACAGTGCGAGGTCGACAGAAAGTCCGGCACGCGGCGCATAGCGGTACCCCAGTTCGAACGCCGTCATCTCCTCGTTGGCCTGGTCCGGGTTGCCCCGCGCCGTCACGACCGGCGGTCCAGGGTTGACGGCTACGACGCTCCTGTCCGCACGCGACGGCGTGCGCACGGCACGGGCCACGCTGCCCCAAAGGACGTGTTCCGGCACCACGCGCCAGATCAGGCGCGCATTCGGCTGGATGTTGGTCTCGGTGAAGTAGTGATGCTCGACCTTGGCGCCCAGCACCAGGTCCAGGGTATCCGGCACCAGCACGATCTCATCCTGCACGAAGGCATTTACGATATCGCCGTTGCGCTTCGCCGGCACCATGGAGATCCAGGGGCTCGGACGGAATTCATCGTCGATATGCCGGTACCCGAAACCCCAGACAATCTCGTGGTTCGACAACCATCGCGTGCGGTACTGAAACTCGAGATCGACCGTGGTCTCGATCTGGCGCAGGTAGTGATCCTGGCGGTCTGCCCGTGCGACGTAGGCCTGCAGCTGCCATTCAGCGCCGTCTACCGTTCCCCCGTTCAAGCGGCCCAGCAGGTTCCAGCCGTCGGCGTCCATGTCGACGACGGGCAGTGGCGACGACGGGCTGAAAAGGTCGAGCAGCGTGGCGTCGAAATGGTAAACGTCACCCTGCAGCGTAAACCGCCGATCGTCCTCGATCTCGCCATCGATCCGGAAACCGGCACTGCCGAGATCGCTGCCATCGTGGGCGTTGCCACCTGCCGCCAGCACGAGGTCGTCGACCTGGCGATGGTTGACATAGAACCGGCCGTCGACGTCGTCGGTCAGTTCGCCGCCATGGCGGAGACCGGCCAGCACGCGCGTATCGCTGCCGATTCCGGCACTCAGCTGCGTCCCGTGCGTGTCGGCGCTGGAGCGCGTGATGATGTTGATGACGCCGTTGACGGCGTTGGAGCCCCACAGGGTGCCCCCTGGCCCCCGAATGACCTCAATACGCTCGATGTCCGGCAGGTAGGTGTCGAGCTCCTCCCAGTAGGTGCCGGAGAACGTCGGGCGGTATACCGAGCGGCCATCCATCAGGACCAGCAGCTGGTTGGTGTAGCGACCCATGAACCCACGGATACTGACCGCCCACTGGTTGCTGTTGATGCGCGCGACGTTGACACCCGGCACCAGCCGCAGTGCCTCGGGAATACTGGTGGCGCCGATGCGGCGAATGTCGTCCGCCGTAACCACGTACACTGCGGCCGCGCTGTCGCGGATCCGCTCGGACTTCTTCGCGGCCGATGACACCTCGACCGACAGCAGTTCCTGCAGCGACATGGCGAGCGCATGATCGAGTTCGGATCCTGCCGCGAACAATGTTGGCGAGGCGCCCAGCAGCAGGGCAATGCCGGCCAGGCAATGCAGGGTTCGGCCAAGGGCGGTATCTGTGCGATTCACGGTGTACTTCTACTTATCGGGTCAGTCGCTGTCCCAGCTGACCTGGAAGAATACTGAACGGGGGATTTCCGAGTAGGGCGTGAGAAACTCGCCCACGTACTCGAGCTGTTGCGGCTGCAGCAGATTCAACGCCGTGACGGACAGCTCGAGCCCCCTTTTCGGTCGCCATGCCAGCCGCGTCCCCAGGTTCACGCCTGCATCGACGACCGGCACGATTGGTGACTGCACGCTGCCCGGCTGCGTAATCTCGTCGGTGTATATCGCCCAGACGTCCCAATCCCAGTTGGTGCTGATGTCGTAACCCGCACGCAGCGAGACCGTGTGCCGGGGTGATCCGTTCGTGTACACCTGGTCGAGCCCCGCTCCGGCAACGAAACTCGGCGCCACGTAAGCGGCATCGATGTCGAGATAGGCATAACCCAGGCGCAATCGCCACTCGTCTGCGGGCGACCAGTCAACCGACACCTCAATACCCGTCGAATCGCCTTCCCGGTAGTTACGGAAACAGGTATCCGGTAGCGGTAGACAGCCGGGATTCAGCGGGTTCAGGGGATCGAGCAGTTCCGTGCTCTGCAGGTCGTCATAGTCGTTGCGGAATACGGCGATATCAACCGAGAACCGATCCGTCGTACTGAACCGGTAACCGGCCTCGATGGCTTTCAGTGTCTCGTTGTCCTGGTCCGGGTTGCCGTTCACCGTGTTCAACAATTGCAGGTTGCTCAGGCTGATACCACGTTCGTAGCGCGACGGGGTCCGCACGGCGCGCGAGACACTGCCCCACAGTGCATGGCCGGTCGCGGGTGACCACCAGATCCGGCCGGTAGGTTGCAGCGTCGTTCCGGTGGCATAGTGCTCTTCGAGCCTCGCACCGACGATCACTTTGAGTGCGTTCGGGACGAACGTGATCTCGTCCTGGACGAAGATGTTGAGTATCTCCCCCTCGTTGTCCTTCGGCGACATGCTGACCAGCGCCGTGTTGGCATAATCGTCCCGGATCAGGCGATAACCCCCGCCCCAAAAGAGTTCCTGCGTGTCGGTCAGGTCGAATCGGTGTTGGAATTCCAGGTCCAGCGTTTCCTCGTGCTGGCCAAGAAAAGGGTCGTCGCGAGTCATTTGCTGGTAGTAGGCCTGTACCTGCCATTCACCGCCACTTCCGGTTTCGCCACCCAGCCGCCCGAGGACGCTCCAACCGTCGGCCTCGGTCGTCTGGCGGCTGGGTGGCAGGCTCAGCTGGTCGATATAATCGGCCTCGAAGCGGTGCACGTCGCCCTGCAACGTCCACGCCGTCCCCTGCCGGGTCCGGCCATCGACACGCATGCCGGCGCTGGTGATATCGGCTTCGTCCTCCGCACTGTCGCCCAAACCCAGCAAGGTCACGGCATTCTGGCGCCGGTGATTGACGAACAGGCGTGCATCGATCGATTCATCCAGCGGCATGCCGAAGCGGGTGCCGAGCAGGGCCGCGGTATCTGTTCCCGCACCCGCGGTCACCGAAAGGCCATGGGTGTCGGCAGGATGTCGGGTGATGATGTTGATGACACCATTGACCGCATTCGAACCCCACAAGGCAGCCCCGGGGCCGCGGATAACCTCGATACGCTCGACATCGGGCAGGTAGGTGTCGAGTTCCTCCCAGTAGGTGCCCGAGAACGACGGCCGGTAGACCGTTCGACCGTCCAGCAGCACGAGCAGCTTGTCGGTGAAACGCCCCATGAATCCACGAATCCCGACGGCCCACTGGTTGCTGTTGATTCGGGCGACATTGACACCGGGCACCAGGCGCAGCGCCTCGGGGATGCTGGTGGCGCCGAGTCGGCGGATATCCTCAGCGGTAACCACGTAGATGGCAGCCGCACTGTCACGCACTGATTCGGTTTTCTTCGAAGCCGACGTGGCCTCCAGAGACAACAGGTCCTGCAACGACATCGCCAGCGCCCGGTCCAGTTCGCTCCGCGTCGCGGCCGAAGCGCCCGCAACAAACAACAGGCCCGCGAACAGGGCAAGCAGCCGCTGCAGGCGACTTGCAGGCGTAGGTGGTGGCATCATCGGTTCGGCGAGTCCTGTCTGGCGTTACTCTTGTTAAGGGACACCCCTGACAATTCGCCAATCCGCGCATCGCGCGACACAATCCGCCATCTCTTCGTTGAGATGCTTCGCAACAGCCAGCTATTACGTGCGATTTGCGCCTCGACCTGGCGAACCGTGCCGCCCCCTTGGCCGATCTGAAATTGATTATGAGATGTCTTACAGTCAGGAACGGCAAAACGCCTCGGATCTTTAGCCATTACCGGACCGTCACGGTCAGTATCCCGGTCAAGTAAATTCATGAACTGCCGACGTCCCCTGATAGCCCAAAAAAAGCACGAAAGTCCGTTAATGCCCGGAAAAACACCCCCCTGCCCCGCGACAAAATGTCACCGCCACAGGCATCTGGCCGGCGTCTTCACAGCCGCATTGCTGTCGGTGCTGGTCGGGTCGACGGCGGGGTTTGCCGGCGCCCAGACCGACCCGATCGCACGCCTGAAATCGATGAGCCTCGAGGACCTGTCACAACTGGAGGTGTCTATCCTCGGCAAGCGCACCGGCAGCGTGCTCGACAGCGCAGCCGCGGTATTCGTGATCACCGCCGAAGACATACGGCGATCGACAGCCACGCGGCTGCCCGAACTGCTACGCATGGTCCCCGGCCTCAACGTCGGCCGACAGGACGTATCCGAATGGTCGATCAGCGCGCGTGGCTTCACCGGCCGGTTCGCCAACAAGCTGCTGGTCATGATCGACGGCCGCAGCGTGTATTCGCCGCTGTTCTCCGGCACCCTTTGGGAGGCTCAGGACGTCGTGCTCGAGGATATCGAACGCATCGAGGTCGTGCGCGGTCCCGGCGCCGCCACCTGGGGAGCCAATGCCGTCAACGGCGTTATCAACATCATCACCAAGTCCGCACGGGACACGCAGGGGCTGCTGGTCACGGCCCTGGCCGGTGACGAACAGTCAGGTGGCGTTGCGCGCTTCGGCGGCCACCTGGGTGGCGCGGGCAGCTACCGCGTATACGCCAAGGTCCACGACCACGACCCGTTCACACGTCCTAACGGCACCACCAACGGCGACGAATGGTCGGGGCAGCGGGCCGGCTTCCGCACGGACTGGCAACTGTCGGGCAACGACAGCCTGGTATTCCAGGGCGATATCCACGACGAGGACGCCGACGACCCGGACCTGACCGGTTACAACCTGCTCGGGCGCTGGCGGCGGTCGGGTGACGGCGCGACCGACACCTTGCAGTTCTACGTCGACCGAACCGAGACCGACGCGATCGAACCCGGTTACGAAGACCTGCGTACCTTAGATTTCGACTATACCCGCGAATTGGAGGCCCACGATGGTTACGCGATCGTCTTCGGGCTCGGGTATCGCTACATGGACAGTGAGTTCGAGCAGCGGGGATTCTCGACCATCAGCCGTGCACGGCGCGACTTCGACGTCTTCAGCCTGTTCCTGCAGGACGAGATCGCGATTTCGCCTGACGAACTCGAACTGACCCTTGGCGCAAAGGTCGAACACAACGATTTCAGCGGCCTGGAATTCCAGCCCAACATCCGCCTGGCCTGGTTCCCGACCGACGACACGACCGTCTGGAGTGCGATCTCGCATGCGGTGCGGACGCCGTCGCGGGCCGAACATGACCTCACGATCGGTACCCAGGTCGGCAACCTCGGGCCACTGCCGGTGATCAACCGCCTGATCGGCAACACCGCTTTCGAGAGCGAGGAGATGACCGCCTATGAGCTTGGCTTTCGCACCCAGCCTGCGACCGGGCTGAGCGTCGATGTCGCCCTTTTCTACAACGTGTACGACAACCTGCGTTCGTTCGAAACGGTGCCCGGGCCGCCAGTGCCGGACGGGGTCCCGCCGACGCAGCTGCACATCGACTCACCGATTGCCAACAGCCTGTTCGGCGAGACTTATGGCCTCGAAATCGCCGCGGATATCCAACCGGCCGACTGGTGGCGCCTTCAGGCTGCGTACTCGTACCTCAAGATGAACCTGCACAAGCGCCCGGGTAGCCTCGACACGTTCTCCGAGGCCGAGGAAGGCAGAACACCCGAGCACCAGCTCAGCCTGCACGGCGCATTCGACATCACAGAAAGATCGGAATTCGATGCCTGGCTGTACTACGCCGATCACCTGCCGGCCACCGGTATCCCGTCGTTCGTCAGCCTGGACCTGCGCTTCGCCCACCGTCTGAGTCGGCAGTTGAGCGTCGAGCTGGTCGGGCGAAACCTGCTCGACCCCCACCACATCGAGGTCAGCGCGGACCCGCTGGGATCATCGCCCGAGCAGGTCGACCGTGAGTTCTTCGTCAAGCTGATCTGGGCCGACTGAGAGCGCCATGCCGCCAAACGGTCGACAAGCCCGCTGGCATGCCGTTAGTCGCTTGCGGCGCGGTCTGCCCGCCCGGCTGCTCGGCGCGGCATTGGCGTTGACGATGACCATGAACGCACCTGCCGACGGCACCTTCTCTGCGTCTGCCGTCAAAGGTGTGTTCCTGTTCAATTTCGCCAGTTTCGTACGCTGGCCGGATGCCGCGTTTGCCAACCGGAATGCGGATCTCGTCTACTGCACGATGGGTCGAGACGACGTGGTCGCGGTGCTGCCCGGCATCCTCGCAGGCGAGACAGTCGACGGCCATCGCCTGTCGCTGCGGGCCGTTGACGACCCTGGCCAACTCGCCGGTTGCCACGTGGTCTATCTCGCCGATGGTGCGGATTCGACACTGGCGCCGATGCTGCAAAGGCGGGGTCGGCACCCGGTCCTGACGGTCTCCTCGACAACCGGTTTTGCCACCCGAGGCGGCCATATCGAACTCGAAGTCAGCGATCGCCGCGTGCGCCCACGTATCAACGCCGCGGCGGTCGCCGACAGCGGCCTGTCGGTCAGCGCCCAGCTCTACCGGCTGGCGACGGTCGTCGACACGGACACGGCGCGATGAAAGCGTTCTTCCGCAACGCCACGATTCGCGTCAAGCTGATCACCATTGCGCTGATCTCGGCCAGCGTCGCCCTGGGTGGTTCGCTGATGGTGATGCTGTACCAGGGCTATGCGCAGGAGTACTCCGCCCTGTTGTCCCGTGCCGACAGCATCACCCGCGTCGTGGCCAGGAACGCGGCGGGCGGCGTCGCGTTCAACGATGTCGAGAACGCGAAGGAAACCCTGGCCGCGCTAATGGACGAACCCGACATCATCAGCGCCGATATCTGCCGGCCCGATGGCAGTCCGCTGGCGGACTTCATCCCACCGGCGGGACGAAACGAGACCACGATCGACCTGCGCGGGGTCGACGCGGCGGCGCGCTGCGCCCAGGGTGAAGCAGTGCTCGCAGGCAAACGGGCGCTGGCGGGTTCCGGGGCGATCACGTCGGTCCAGCGAATCCGCTTTCGCGGCCGCGAACTGGGCTACGTGACAGCGACTTTCAGCCTGGAGGAATTGTTCAACCGGCTCGCCGCCAATGCCTGGCTGTCACTGGCCGTATTCATCGGCGCCGTCCTGCTGGCCTCGCTGCTGGCCTACCGCCTGCAGCGCCTGATCACCCAACCGATTGCGCGCCTGGCGGATGCGATGCTGGACGTTGCCAACGAGCGCCGCTTCGAGCGCCGCTTCGAGCCCGGCGGCAGCGACGAGATCGGCACCGTGATCCGGGCCTTCAACGTCATGCTCGACCGCATACGGATCCACGAAGAGGATCTGCAGGCCGCACGCCAGGATGCCGAACAGGCGAACCAGGCCAAATCGCAGTTTCTCGCATCGATGAGTCACGAGATCCGCACGCCGAT
>JAGRGW010000141.1 GCA_020445315.1 Gammaproteobacteria bacterium | reverse complement strand
GGTCTGAAAGGCGATCTCGTCGATGACGCCGATGATCTCGGCGATCTTGGCCGAGGCGCCGTTGATCTGGTCCATCGCGGCGACGGCATCGGTGACCACCTGGCCGCCCTGCTCGGCCGCCTGGCGCGCGCTGGCCGAGGCCTGATTGGCCGCCTGCGCGTTGTCGGCGTTGTTGCGTACCGTCGTCGTGAATTCCTGCATGCTGGCCGCTGTCTGCTGGATACTCGACGCCTGCTGTTCGGTGCGGGCGCTGAGGTTCTCGTTGCCCAGGGAGATCTCGCCGGCAGCGTCGTTGACCTGGCCGGCGATGCGGTGCAGCCTGGCGACCGTGCTCTCGATGTTGCCCAGCGTGCGGTTGATGTCGGTTTTGACCTGGCCGAACCTGCCCTTGTAGGCCTTGTCGATACTGTGCCGGAGGTCGCCGTCGGCCATGTGACCCATGACCTCGGCGATATCGTCGAACACGTTCGACAGCTCGTCGAGCAGGCGATTGAAGCCCTCGCCGAGCTGGCGGAAGAAGCCGTTCTTGTCACCCAGTGCAATACGCCGGTCGAGATCACCGTCACGGGCGGACTCGACCAACTGGTCGATCTCGCGCTCGACGGCGACTTCCTGGGTGCGATCGGTCCATTCGAGGGCCGTGCCGAGGCGGGTGCCATCATCGGCGGTCACCGGGTTGGCGACCAGGTGCATCGTGCGACCGCCGAGCTCGAATTCACCCTCGTGCCGACCGTCGAGCGACTGCGGGAAATGGCGACTCGCCACCCCGTCCGCACCGCCCAGTGCGGCTTCGAAGCCATTGCCGACGACACGCTCGGCATCGAACGACGGCCACTCGCTGCGGAAATCTTTCTCGACAACGCGCAGCATCTCGCGCGAGGCGCGGTTGGCGTAGATGATGCGGCGCTCGGGATCGGCCAGCATGACATTCGCCGAGACCTGGTCCAGCGCGACCTTGATGCGCTGGTTCTCGGCGGCCACGCGGCGTTCCTCGACCAGGCGCTGCTGTTCCCGCGCCTCCTGCGCCAGCAGCTCCGTGCGGTCTTCCCACTGTGTCGCCCGCCCCTGGTATTCGCCCTGGTCGTCGTACACCGGTCCGGTCTGCAGCCGCATGCTGCGACCCGCAATCTCACCGTCCAGTCGTGTCGGACTGGTCAGTTGCTGGCGGTAGATCTCGCGCAACTCGCCGGGCGGCAGCAGCTCGGACAGGCGTTGGCCGATCAGGCCGTCGACGGCGAACCCGGACGCGACCGACCGCCATTCGGCCTCCATCTGTTCGAACAGCTCCCGCGCCGCCGGATTGAGATAAATCAGCCGGTTGTCGGCATCAGAAACCGTCGTCGCATTGCTGGAACTGTCGAGCGCCAGCTTGATGCGCAGGCTCTCGGCCGCAACCTCGCGGTCCTTCTCGATCGACTTCCTCAGGTTGGACTGCATCGCGCACAAGGCCTCGATCAACTGTCCCATCTCGTCACCGGAACGCGGCGTGATGTTGTTGTCCAGCTGGCCATCGGCGACCGCATTGGCAAAACCCAGCGCCTGTGCAATCGGCACCCGCACCATGCGGTGCATCAGCACCGACAGCGCCCCGATGGCAACCAGCGCCAGCACCGCGAACAGGCCGAACTTCTTCACCAGGCTGCCGGCGATCAGCGAATCGACCTGCTCCAGCGAGTAACTCAGACGAATCGTACCGGCAACCGTCCCCGGCTCGATACGACGGTGGCACTCGAGACAGTCCGTGCCGCGGGTGTTCTCGGTCAGGCGGTACGGCTCGACCACGGTCACGAGGCGGTGACCGTCGTGCTCCCCGATCTCGACGACCGATTCGCCCGCGAGGGCGCGGTGATCGAGATCATCGGCCGATTGCTGGCTGGGCAGGCCCTCGCCGAACTTGTTGACCACGGCGGGCGCCCGGTTGACCCGGACCTCGGTGATTCCCGGCAGTTCCAGCATCTTCAGTCGCAGTTCCTCGCGTTCCTCCATGGCATCGGCGAGCATCAGCGTGTTGAGCGAGTCGAAATAGAAGGCGTTCATGCCCTGCAGCTGGGAAATGGCCAGATCGAGGTTCTTGCCGCGCTCCTCGACGTAGGACTGCATCGCCAGCGCGGCGATGACCGCCAGGAAGACGCCGGCTATTGCGAGGTTGACCTTGAAGATGATTGACTTACGCCAATCCCGGACCCGCGAAGTCGTCATGTTCAGATCGCACCTAATGAAATGTCGGAAGTGCAGGGATGCGCGTTCGCCCCATCTGGCAGGCTTGTCGGCAGTCGTGCCGAACTATTTAGGCCGCTGTCCGCATCCGTGGCCTCACGCTGCTCCAAGCGTGCCTGGTGACTAGCACGATGGCCATGGAAAAGGCACGCATCGCACCCTGTCCCGGCCCGCCGCGTCTGGACGTGACCATCGAGATCCCGCGCGGGTCGTTCCTCAAACGCGGGTCGACCGACCATCTGGACTTCGTCTCCCCTTTTCCCTGCCCGTTCAACTATGGCTCCGTCGCCCACCTGCTCGGCCTCGAAGGCGACCTGCTCGACGCCGTCGTGCTCGGACCACGCCTGCCACGCGGCCACCGCGGAACCTATTTCGTCTACGGTGCCGTCGGCCTGACCGACCGCGGCCTGTACGACGACAAGCTCGTGTGTGCGCGGCAGGCGCCGAGCATCCGGCAACTCCAATCAGTGGTACGGTTTTTCGGTTTCTATGCCTGGTGCAAGGGCTGGCTCAACCTGGCGCGCGGGCAACCCGGCCCCAATGCCTGTGAAGGCTGGTGCGATGCCCATGCGGCGATCGGCCGCGCGCGACCGCTGAATCCCGCAATCCGGGAAATACCGCGCATCCGTTTCTGATTCGGCCACCCCGGCATCTTTGCGTATGCACGCCGCACGACCGGAACCCGGTGCCTGAATCGACGCGCCGGTCAGCATGCTGCACGCGAGCCTGTATACTTGTTTGCGCTCGGGAGCCGGCCGCCGACCGGCCTTGTCTCATCCAAGCGCCGTCCAGAGCGCTGATCCCGAAAGGACAATCGGTTCGAAACACGCACAGACTTGACCAACAACGCAATCTTGGACCAAGGGTAGATTTCATGAGAGAAAACAAGACGGCCACCCCGCTCTCGGCGATGGGCAAACTGGCGACCGCGGCGGCGCTGCTGGCAATCATGACGGCGCCGGCACACGCACTGACGACCTTCACCGCCGGAACGCCGGCCAAGGCCTCGGAGGTCAACGACAATTTCACCGAGTTGTCCGACCGCATCGACGCCCTGGAGGCAAAACATACCGGGGAAACGGTCAACGTCGACTGTGGCGCGGATGCGGGCGCCCTGCTGGCGGCAATGAATAATGCCGGCAATGGCGACACCTTCGTGATTTCGGGCACCTGCAACGGCCCGATCTTCGCGGACCACCACGGATTGATGCTGCAGGCCAGCACGCCGGGCGTCGACGGCATCACCGCACCGGGCGATACCGACGCCGTGTTGTCGGTGCTGGCGCGTCACGTCACGGTCCAGGGACTCCGACTGACGGCCACCGTCCCATCGAGTTCCATCGGCCTGCTGGTATTCCGTAATGGTAGCGCGACCATCGACAACCTGGCCGTTAGCGGCGCGCAGTACTCGGTCGTGGTGGCAAGGGCCGCATCGGCCAAGATCGTCAATACCGGTGATATCGATGTCGCCCAGGCAGTCAGTGGCGGCTCGCTCAGGATCGAGGGAGGCAACAGCGACTTCCGCATCGGCGCGTACCGGAACGGCACCGTCGAGATCCGTCCATCGGCGGCCGGCTCGGTGTTCGAAGGCATCGAACTCGCCGACGGCGGGGTCTTGAGGACTCGTGGCACCGGCACCAACATCACCGTCAACGGCAAAGTCGCACTGTATCGCTCTTCCAACGCGTACTTCGAAGGGCCGTTGACACTCAACTACGATGACAACCCGGAGACCGAAGACTCAGGCCTGATCGCCCTGGAGAACTCCGCGCTGCGACTGAGGAATGCCACGATCAACACGATGACGGAAATCGCCGGCAGCAGCACGCTGCGCGCGTTCTCGTCGGCATTCAAGGAATACGGTGTCCCGACAAACGGAGGCTTCATCTACGTCGGGGTCTCGTCAGCCGCCGTGCTGCACGGGGGTTCGGCCGGCGGTATCGAGTTGACCGAGAAGTCGTCCGCCGTCCTGGACGGCGCAACGCTGTCCGGCACGAACATCTGGGGCGATGACTTTGCCCTCGAAATCGACAGCAGCGCGGTCACCGCGGAGGGCGCGACGATCGGTGACGATGTCTACGTCATCTCCAACGGTGTCTTCGAAATGGAAGGCTCGACGTTGAACGGTGACCTGATCGTCTACTCGAACGGCAGCGTGTCCGTGGAGGAAGGCTCGGCCATCAACGCCACGCGCGCCGCGTCAGGCACCTGCCCAACGATGTACAACGAAGGCATCCGGCTCGACATGGGCAGTATAATGACGGTTCAGGACAGCATGTCGACGATCTCGGGTTACCTGCATATCGGCTATCTCTCCGCGTTTGGTGCCTGGGAACTGGGTAGCCTGCCGAACGTCGATGCCGACAACAACACAAAAAGCCAACTCGAGGGCCAGGGCCACACCGGCATCAACGTCTGCATGTAAGTTATCGGGGTGCACGCGACCTTCGGGTCGCTCACCCATGACAGCGCCCCAGGCTTCCGTGGAATCCTGGGGCTTTTCGTTGGTCGTCCTTCTTACTGTTCCTGACCGTCGGAACGCGAAATCCAGGCGACGGCCGCGTCGGCTTCCCGAAACGTTCGGCAATTGATGTGATACTGGTGCGCCACGTCGCCGAGTACCGGCGTATCCGACTCGTCGGCATGCCGATTGACGACCGCGATCTCGGCCAACTGGCTCAACCGATCCGCGTGCATCGCGAAGAACATGATGAAGTAATCGCGATTCGGAAGCTCGCTGGTGTCAGCGAAGTCCACGAGCATTTTCGATGCCTTCGCCGTGGCAAGCGCCGACGCGACCTCCTGCCAGCACAAAAGCATTTCGCGCTTGGTCACGGCACCACTGTGCGTCACCCTCAGGCAGCCGAACTGCTCGGCGGGCAAACAGACCTCGTAAGTCATGGCGTTTGCGGCACTCCGTTGTCGCGAGACATCGGCGACGTGAATGGCGTTCGTATTTTCCCAGAAGCATAGTGGTGGTTGACCCAGCGTCAAGTCACTGTCCCCCACTCCCGACGACCCCAAGACAGTGCCAGGAGACGGGTGGGAATCGGAATCCGGTAGGTGCGATTGGACCCGAACCGACGCCCGCACCCTGTAAGGGGGAAATGTCCTTCCCCTTCAATAAAACGTATGCGGCCTTGGTGACCTGATCGGCATCAAGTCTCGTCCACAAAAGAATCTCGTTCCGGTATCCAACCCTTACCATGGAGATGATTAGGGCTTAAACGCGGGGGCCATCGATCGGCTCTTGACTGCGAACACGCACGCAGGGAAGTGGTATGACGTTCAGGCAACCGGGAATTTCCGGCAACTTCATCGCTGGCTTGTTACTGCTGGCCTGCTTGGATACATCACCTACGATGGCTGATGCCAATCCGGCATCGAGATTCGCGGGTCTGATCAATCCTCTCCTTGGCCTGATTCTCGAGGAGAAGCCCGAGTTTTTCGTCTGGACCTCCTGCACGGAGTTGAGGGAACCTGATACGCAGAACGGCTGTTCCGTGTTCATCGAAAGCACCTCGACGATGTACCGGGATATCACGCTCCATCTCGAGTACTCGGGCACTGCGCAGTTGAACGCAGATTTCGTGGCACCGGCCACCGTGACGGTCGAAAGGGGGAAAAACCTTGCCGAACTGAAGATTCAGCCGGTCAATGACGGGATCGGGGAAGGAACAAAAACCATCGTCGTCAACCTCAGCCTCAATGAACAATACCTGCCGCACTATGGACTGATTCCTGGAGGCTCGACCAAGACGATTAACCTGGTCGATGTGCCGACATTGACGATCGCCTTCAATCAACCGAGTTTCCAGGAAGGCGGCGATGGTGCCAGTTTCACAATCACGCGAAGCGGCGATGACCTGGGTACGGAACTGGATGTGTCGTTGGCGTATACCGGTTCAGCCGATGCGCTCGACTACCATATCAATGGCGCCAGCGTGCTTTATCCTGGCGAAAGCCGGGCCGAGGTTTTCCTCCTCGCCGTGGAAGACAACCTGATCGAGGGTGACGAAGACATCACCGTATCGATCAATGCGAACCCCGCCTACCAGGTAGGCGACCCCGGCTCGGACAGCATCCTTCTTTGGGATACCGAACCCCATGTCTGTGAGGACAGTTCGATACCTTACACACACAGCGTAAACGCGTGCGCAAGGTTCTGGGGATGCAGTTCAGCCGTGTTCTTCGCCAAGGACGAGACGATCTGCTATTCGTGGGGATACCGACTGGTCGAACCGGGCACGCTGAAGACCTTCAGTTGCGAGGAGCGGCACTTCAATTGCGAGCTCACCGAGACAGTTCCCCTGTCCGACCGCGTCGACCGGGAAGACGGCAGCTATACGATCTATTGGGACGCCGGCGCCACCTGGATGAACTTCTCGCCGCTCGAGTGACCCGGCCGGAAAGGCGCTTTTTTTTGTGGCCAGCACCCGAGACCGGCTAAAGTTACCTTACATGCACCGCCCGCCGGTCCCTGCCCTGCGGTGAGCTTGCCGCCCGTGTTGAACGACTGCTGAACTGCATCGGCAGTCACAGTTTGCAGTAGCCGGGTCTTCGAATAACCCGGCGACCTTCCCCTTATCTGCCACCTGGCCGGTGCTTTTAGGCCCCTGCATTTGTCGCGGTGCCGCGACAATTCAACACGCGCATCCGCGCAGGCTTGGTTTGCACCCCGCCCTACTCGCCGAGACCTACGCGGATTTTCGGGATGGGCACCCGACGACACCATCGCAGGTCGAGCGTGTTTTCACAGGCCACGATGGGTATTTCTGAAACGCTGCCAGCTGTACGAACATCGTGGATGCTCGCGACCGGCTATACTTACCCAATATTTTCTGTTTTTATTGGGTAAAGCATGTCTACGCCCCAGCTTTATCGCCAGCACGAGCTAGCTTTCCGCACCCAGTACGCTGAGCTCAAGGAACGGGTCCTCGCTGCCGGTGAATTGTTGCCCGGAACACCTGGCACACTTGCCCGGCGGACAGGCACCGGCCACAGTTACTGGTATCGCGTTTACTACCCAGCCCCAGGCAAACAAGCCGAAAGCCTGGTGTGCAAAGAAGGGGATGACAAGACACTCGCCTCGATCCGCGAGCGTATGGAATTCGCCGAGTGGGTCGCAAGACAGGTCGTCGCGCTGCGCAAACTGGGTTTCCAGGTTGCAGACAAGCCCGTCGCACGGGTCCTGGTCGAATTGCACAACCGGCATGCCTTCGATGCGGGACTGACTTTGGTGGGTACGCTTGGCTACATGGCGTGGCTCAACGAATACGGGGTCATGTCTGTAACCGCGCGTACGCACGACATTGACCTGGCACGTCATGAGCGACTCAAGCTTGCCGCCCCCTTGCCATTCCTGGATACCCTGAAAGCGACGAATCTGCCATTCGCCACTGTTCCATCACTGGAAGCAGATGACGCGCCGACGTCTGTGAAGCTGCCAGGAGCGCAAGCATTGCGGGTCGACGTCTTGGCACCGGGGAGACCCATTGGCAAAACAATACCTGTCCCAGAGCTCGACTGGGCTGCGCAGGCAGTTCCCTACTACGACTACTTGCTCGAAGCTCCCGAACCTGCTGCCATGCTCGCCGGCGGACACTGCGTTCCCGTGCGCCTACCCCAACCAGCGCGGATGGTCTGGCACAAACTTTACAGCAGCACTCAACGCAGCGGGTTTCCGGAAAAGGCGGCCAAAGATCGGGGGCAGGCACTAACACTCGCCGCGGCGCTCGCCGATCAGGAACCTGGCATGTTGGAAGCGGCTTTCAACGATGCGCCTGCTGCAATGACTGCAAAGGTGAAGCGACTGTCGAAGTCCCTAATCGGCGGGGCGAGTACACACCCTCTGCTAAGCGAAGCACTAACGTCCTGTCTCGGGAAATAGTCCGCTGGAACGACTTGGATGTCTTTTATTGATAGTGCGTCCAGAGCCGCAGCACTTTTACGATCTGCTCGGCTTCTAAGACCTGGTAAACGATTCGGTGCTGGATGTTGATTCGCCGCGAGTATGCCCCCGAAAGATCACCAACCAGTTTTTCGTAAGGTGGCGGAGTTTGGTATGGATTCTGTTCGATAACCTGTAGTAGCGCTTGGGCCTTTTGCTTGAGCCCTGATAAAGCAAGCTTTTTCGCGTCTTTCTGTGCCTGTTTTGTATAGACAAGCTTCCAACTCACCAATCGACTTCCTCGGAGCATTCAGAAACAGGCGTTTTCATACCTTCCTTTATCGATTCACTCATTCCAGGGATCGACATCAAGTGCAAGGTTTCAGAAATGGCGTTCCAATCCTCCTCCGAGAGGAGAACGGCATTTCCTCTTTTTCCGGTAATAACAATGGGCTGATGCGTTTCAGCGGCTTCGTCGATCAGGCTGTAGAGCTTTGATCGTGCTTCAGTGGCGTTGAGAATAGTCATGATTCTGCCCTCCCTGGCAAAGCGTACGATATTACGTACGGCTTTTCAAACATATCAGCAGGGATTTCAAACAACACGCGCTTCTTTGGTACATGAACTTCGGCGTGCCGAAGAACCGGCCGGAGTCCAGGAGATCACAAGACGTGTACAGCGCAATGTGCGTCGAGTACACGATGTGTAGCCGGAAGCATGGGCAAAGTGTAATCGAAGGATAGCGATGGGACTGTCACTTCCATGCAATTCCACAGGCCGTCAGCAAGCTTGATGGTTCGCGAGAAGTCGAGGCGTTCGTGCGACATCCGAACCGTGAAACAATTATCAACACGGTTACGTCGCAGCACAGAGCGTTATCGGTTCTGCGACCTGCACACCAACGGGAAATCGCACTGGGTACCTAAATTGGTACCTAAACCGCGAAAAAACGAAAGGGCTAGCGGCGAACTACCGCTAACCCTTTGTTTTTATTGGTAGGCGCGATTGGACTCGAACCAA
>JAGRGW010000140.1 GCA_020445315.1 Gammaproteobacteria bacterium | reverse complement strand
CCCGCAAGATATGGTCGGGACGACAGGATTTGAACCTGCCACATCCTGCTCCCAAAGCAGGCGCGCTACCAGACTGCGCTATACCCCGATAACCCACGCAATTTTGCGAAGGCGCTGAATGATACGCGCAGCCCCCGCGGGCGTCAATCTGCTCGCCCCCGTCTGATATCATGCCGGACTTCGCTCCGCCACAGCAACCGCAAAGGACAACGATGACGGCCCAACTTCTTGACGGCAAAGCCATTTCCGCCGAACTCCGCAACCAGGTCAAGGACCGTGTCGACGCCAGGCTGCAGGCCGGTCGGCGCGCACCGGGCCTGGTCGTGGTCCTGGTCGGGGACAACCCGGCTTCGCAGGTCTACGTGCGCAACAAGCAGAACGCCTGTCAGCAGGTCGGGTTCAAGTCGGAACTGCTCAGACTGCCGGCCGGGACGAGCCAGGAGGAACTGCTGGCCGTGGTCGACGAACTCAATGCACGCGACGACGTCGACGGCATCCTCGTGCAGCTCCCGTTGCCGGAACAGATCGACGAGGACACCGTCACCGAGCGCATTTCGCCGCACAAGGACGTCGACGGGTTCCATCCCTACAACATCGGCCGGCTGGTGCTGCGCCAGCCACTGCTCCGCCCCTGCACACCGAAAGGGGTCATGACGATGCTGGCGCATACGGGTATCGACCTGGTCGGCAAGGACGCGGTCATCATCGGCCAGTCGAACATCGTCGGTCGACCAATGTTCCTGGAACTGCTGATGGCACGCTGCACGGTCACCGTCTGTCACAGCAAGACGAAGGACCTGGCCGGCAAGGTGCGCGGCGCCGACATCGTCGTTGCCGCGGTCGGCGTGCCGCGCTTCGTCAAGGCAGACTGGGTCAAGCCGGGCGCCATTGTCATCGACGTCGGCATCAACCGGCTCGAGGACGGCAGCCTGTGCGGTGATGTGGACACCGATGCCGTTGGCGAGGTGGCGAGTTGGATTACGCCGGTACCCGGCGGTGTCGGTCCGATGACGGTTGCCACGCTGTTGGAGAACACCTTGCTGGCTGCCGACCTGCGCGACCGGGCCGGGTGAGCGACGCCGCCGGCTTCGTCCTACGTCAGGATCCGGTTACCGCCCTCGCCTTCGGCTTTTTCTCGCATCTCGTTGGCACGCAGGCGTAACGCGTCCAGGTCTTCCCCGGCGCGCCGCGTTACGATGCCCATGCTGACGGTCAGCTTGACCTCGTCGCCACGCCACGCCAACTGCTGCTGCGACAACAACATCGCGATGCGGCGGCCAAAAGCGGATGCCTGCGTGGTCTCCTCGCAGTGCAGGAACACCCCGAGCAGGTAGGGTCGCATGCGAAACGCGATATCGCTGCCGCGTACCTGGCTGCGGACCTGGCGTCCGACAAGGCCCAGCGCGGCCTCGAGTACGTCGTCGCCATAGCGCTCGACCAACTGTTCCAGGCCGTCGACGCTGATGACCACCAGTGACAACTCGCTGCGCCCGGTACGTTCGTCGCGCGCCACCAGGCGACCGGCCATCTCGTTGGCGCAGGGCTCAAGATACAGGCCGGACAGCTTGTCGACCGGTTCGCGGTCGGCCGGCGGCACCTGGAACCGTTGGAATACGGCCAGTGACAACAGGAACACGCCGGCGGCCAGTGACAGCAGGACCATGCCCGAGGCCGCCGACGTCGCCGAGGCCCAGTGACCGCCCGCCTCACCACCGACCCATTGCATCAGCGCGACGCCGATCAGGCTGGCACCGAGGACGGCGCTGAGCAGGTTGACGACAGAACGCTGACGATCGTGGTCTGCGGCGGCAGCCGGCATGTCGATTCTCCCTCTGGATTTACCGGATAATCCTGTTTCCACGGGAAAGATTCGTCACGGCATATGGACACACGCCGGCCAACGGCTTGGCGCCGCACGCTCCCGCTAAACCGTTAACGGCCTGTTTTGCTTTTTTTAAACGTCCGCGGTCAGTGTAAAATCGCGGCCCTCACCAGACTTTGGATTCCCAGGTATTCAGCAGCGATGGCCCAGTACATTTACAC
>JAGRGW010000010.1 GCA_020445315.1 Gammaproteobacteria bacterium | reverse complement strand
AGGTCCATGAATTCCGTTCCCCGGTACAGTGACGTCCAGCGGCTTACCCCTACGCCGACATAGCTGGTTGGCCTGAGACGTTATCGGAAGTCGGGCGCGCGTCTTGAGCATGGATGCGGTGGAAAGGACGGTGTTGCGCACCTCACTGCGGTGGAGATGCGAACGTGCGTTGCGACAAACACCCCCTCGACCTGGGTCCCTGGACAGGTCATCATGAAGCGTCCGGTCCCCGGTCGGCCACGCCGGGGTNNTGGCAGTCACCTGCAGCAACACACGGAATACCATGTCACTCGCCGACTATTACACGATCGATGCCGCTGGTCTGCGGATCAGCGCCAACCAGGCCAGCGATTTTGCCAAGACCGTTGCCGGCGATTTCAATCCGCTGCATGACCCGGACAACCGGCGTTTCTGTGTCCCCGGCGACCTGCTGTTCACCGCCGTGTTGCAGCACTACGGTGTCAGTCAGCGGATGCAGTTCCGTTTCGCCGGTATGGTCGGGCCTGACCTGGTCCTGCAGTTGCAGGAGGCGTCCTGCGATGCCTGCGAACTGCGCGACATCGCGGGAAAGACCTACCTGCACGTCCGACGCGATGGTGAAGTGACACGCGACAGCCAGTTGATCGAGCGCCTGGCACGCGACTACGTGGCTTTTTCCGGCCACAACTTTCCGCACATCCTGGTGCCGCTGATGCGGGATCAGGGCGTGATGATCAACGTCGACCGGCCGATGGTCGTCTACGAGAGCATGGCGTTCGAACTCGAGCGGCTGGATATTCCGGCACTGGAACTGCGCCTGGCCGACAGTAAGCTGAACGTCGAAGGCAAACGCGGTGAGGTCCTGCTGACGTTCGAATTCCTGGATGGTAAAGAGGTGTTTGGCACGGGCTGCAAGCGTCTCCTGCTCAGCGGCCTGCGCCCCTATGATCAGGACAGCATGGATGGGTTGGTAACTTCATACCTGGCCAGCCGAGACAACTACCGCCCACCCGGTACTGACTGAACCCGGGTTCAGTCAGTACCCGTCTTTTTCGCTCCGGCCGGCTCCGGTGCCGGTGGGGCTATCGTCGAGGTCGGGGTGGCTGGCCGGTTGACGGCAGGCCGGAACCAGCCAAGGACCACGATCGAGAAGGCCGGCAGGAAGGTCAGGGCGACGATCGCCGTGCCGAGCACGCCGAACAGCACGATCGCACCGACACCCCGGTAGAGTTCGGTGCCGGCACCGGGCAGCAGCACCAGCGGCGCCAGGCCGAAAACGGTTGTCAGCGTCGACATCGCGATCGGTCGCAGCCGCGTCTCGACGGCATCCCTGACCGCCGCCTGTACGTCCATACCGGCCCGCTGGATGTTGGTCATCGCCTGGTGGACGATCAGGATCGGGTTGTTGACCACGGTGCCCATCAGGATCAGGAAGCCGAGCATCGCGATCATGTCGAACGGCTGCGTGAATGCCTGGCCACCGACCAGGGGCAGCAGGCCGCCGACCCAGTTCATCAGCCACAGGCCGACGATGCCGCCGGCGACGCCGAGCGGGATCGTCGTCATGATCAGCCAGGGATAGCCCCAGTGGGTGAAGATGGCGACCAGCAGCAGGTAGATGATGACGATCGCGACGACGTAGTTGCCGGTCAATGCCTCGCGCGTGGCGTCGAGCTGGTCGCTGGCGCCGGAGATACCGATCGCGACGTTTGCCGGCACGTCACCACGGTTGCGCAGGTGCTCGACCAGTTCTGAACGCACCGTCTGGACGGCGGTCTCGAGCGCGATGTCATCGGGCGGGATGATGCTCAGCGTTACCATGCGCCGGCCGTCCACGCGACGGATGCTGTTGGTATCGACGCGCTCGACGATCTCGGCGACGGTCGACAGCGGCACCACTGTGCCCGAAGGTGTGTAGACCGGCAGGCGGTTGAGGGTCTCCAGGGTTGCCGAGGTGCCGCCGTCGCCGTACAGGTAGATGTCGATCTTGTCGTCGTTGAGCAGGAACTCGTCGACGAAGGCGCCGTCGGTCAGCGCCGAGACCGCGTAGCCGATGCCGGTCGCGGTCATGCCAAGTTCCGCGGCCCGGTCCCAGCGCGGGCGCAGTTCGATCATCGGTTGCGACAGCGACAGCGAGGCCGGGTTGGCGCGAACGCGCGGCTTGTCGAAGATCTCGCGCGCGCGGCGATCGGCGGCGCGGGCCACGGTATAGATCGTCTCCAGGTCCGGCCCGGCGATGTCGAGATTGACACTGCGGGTGCCGCCGTCATTGCTGGTGATGATTGAGCCGCGCGACACGAATGAACGCATGCCGGGATACTCCGCGTACTTCGTCTGCAGGGCGACCATCAGCGGCTTGATGTGCACCGGGTCCTTCGGTTCGGCGATGATCCGCAGGCTGTCCGGCTGGATTCGCAGGTTCAGGTACTTCATCGCCGGCACGGCCGTTTCGCCACGGTCGAACTGCGCCGGTTCGTGGTCGAGGAACGGCAGGAAATGGGCCTGCAGGTCGAGGCCGATCCCGGTCATGGTGTCGAGGTTGTAACCGGGTGGCGCGCTCATCCTGGCGAAGGTCTTCGGTTCCTCACCCTCGGGCAGGTATTCCGCCGGTGGCGTCAGCCAGGCGAAGGCGGCAAGGCAGGCGCCGGCGGTCACGCCCAGTGTTGCAAGCCGCCGGATCCGCCCACCGGTCAGCCAGGCAATGGTCGCGAGTACCGCCCGCCGCAACGCCCCGTCCCGGCCGGCGGCGCCGGTGTCGCGAAAGCTCAGTCGGGCAGTCGCCGTCGGCAGCACGGTGATGGCGATCAGCATCGACGCGAGGATCGACGCGGAGACGGCGATCGCGATGTCGGAGTAGAGCTGTCCCGCCTCCTGCTCGATGAAGACGATGGGTACGAATGCCAGTACCGTGGTCAGTGTCGACGCGAGCACGGCCGGCCAGACCTGCCGCACCCCTTCCACGGCCGAGCGATAACGGTCTAGGCCGCGCCGGCGTGCCTGCTCGATGCTCTCGAGCACGACGATGCTGTTGTCCAGCGTCATGCCGATCGCGAACGCGACACCGGCCAGTGAGATCACGTTGATCGTCCTGCCGGCCAGCAGAAGGCCGAGAAAGGCGGCGATCGTGCAGATTGGTATGCCCATGACCGCGACGAGCGTCGCCCGGCCCGAGCGCAGGAACAGGAACATGACCGCGCTCGCCAGCACCGCGCCGATCAACAGGTTCTTCCAGACGTTGCGCAACGAGTCCTCGACGTAGCCGACGTCGTCGGCAATCAGCCGCATGACCATGCCGGCCGGCTCGAGGACCTCGCGGTTGATCAGCGCCAGTTCGTCGAGCATGGCGCGCTTGATCCCGATGACGTTCGAGCCCGCCTCGCGGCGCACCGACAGGCCCAGCACCTCCTGGCCGTTGGACAACGAACGCCCGCTGAGCTCGAAGTGGCTGAGCCTGATCTCGGCCAGTTCGCCGAGACGGATCAGGGTGTCACCGCGCCGCGCCAGGATCAGCTGTTCGAGGTCGTCGATATCCTCGAAGCGACCGATCGTGCGCAACAGATAGCGACGCTTGCCCGACTCGATCTCGCCGCCGGAGGCATCGCGGTTGCGCGCCGTGATCGCGCGGCGCACATCGTCGACCGTCAGCCCGTGCTCGGCGAGCCGGGCAGGGTCGAGCAGGACCTGGACCTGTCGCTCGGCGCCGCCGTAGACACTGACCTCGGACACGCCGGGTATACTCTCCATGCGTGTCTGCACGTTGTCTTCGAGGAAGTCCTGCATCAGGACCATGTCGAGCTTGCGCGGGTTGCCCGGCAGCGGCGCCACGCGGAAGAACATGAAGGAATTGCTCGAGAACGACGTGGCGTAGACGCGGGGTTCGTCGGCGTTGTTGGGATAGGACGGCACCTGGCTCAGCGCGTTGGTCACCCGGATCAGGGTCTCGTTGATGTCGACCCCGTAGGGAAACTCGAGTTCGATGCTGGCGCGGCCGAACGTCGCCGTCGCGATCAGGCGTTTCAGGCTCGGGATGTTGCGCAGGTACTCTTCCTGCTCGATGACGATCTCTTTCTCCACGTCCTGTGGCGTTGCGCCGGGCCAGGCCGTGCGGACCGTGACGGTGCGCACGTCCAGGTCGGGGATCATCTGTATGGATATGCGCGTTGCGGCGACGACGCCGATGACCGACAGGATCAGGACGGCGACGGTCATCAGGGTGCCGCGGCTGACGATTTTCTCGAACATCAGCGCACCTCGCGGACTTTCACCTGCTGGCCCGGGCGCAGCGCCTCGTTGCCCTCGACGACGATGCGCGTGTCCTTCGCCAGCCCCTGTCGGATGACGACGCGGCCGTCGAAGGACGGGCCTGTTTCGACCAGGTGTTCGCTGACCCTGTCATCCTGTTCGATGATCCATACCGTGACCCTGCCATCGGGATGGCGCAGCAGGGCATCGCGCGGCACGACCACGCCGATACCGCTCTCCAGCTTGAGCTCACCACTGGCCGACATCCCGGGCGTCAATGGCAGCCCAGCGGCGTCGAGACCGACCCGGACCAGGAAGGTGCGGGCCGACGGGTCGCTGACCGGTATCACGTGGGTCACCGTGGCGCCGATGCGCCGGCCGGGCAGCGCGTCGAGGCGGATGTCGACCGGCGTGCCCGTTCCGACACGGGGGAAATAGGCCTGCGGAACCGGGAAGTCGATTCGGAGGCCATCGTCAGCCACCAGTTCGAACACCACGTCACCCGGCGTGACCCACTCGCCGGACTCGGTCGACTTGCGGCTGATGACGCCGGCGAACGGGGCCTGCAGGGTGTGGCGTCGCAGTCGCTCCTCTTCGCGTCTCTGCTCGGCGAGGCGCAGGTTGAGATTGGCCTGGTCGGCACGTACCTCGGATCTCAGGTCCTCGACATCCGTTTCGGCGACGACACGCGATTTGACCAGGCGCTCGGCATCGCGCAGCCTGCGGCGTGCATCGGCCAGCTCCTCGCGGGCCTGCGCCGTTGCCGCCTGTGCGGCCTCGCGGTCGAGCTCGGCAAGCGCGCTGTCGAGGTGGAGCAGTGGCGCACCGGCAGTGGCTCGATGCCCGGCATCGGCCAATACGTCGCTGACGCGTCCGGCGACCTCCGGCGAGAGCCGGGCAACCCGCGGGGAGTAGACGGTGCCGCTGACCGGCACGCGCTCGACGACCGGCTGTTCTGACGAGACATCGACCACGACCGGCACCGCGTCGGCAAACACCGCTGCACTCCAGGCGAGCATCACGCAGACGACATACAGCATGCGACTCGTCGGGAGGCGGTCGTGCGCCTGCGGGATCGCGTCCGGGATAGGTCGATTGTCGTAACTCACGTCGTTACCGATTAGCGCAAAAATGGGCTTCAGTGTAGCGCGAAGCAGGGCCCGACCTGACCGCGCAGCGGCCGCGGGTCCCTGTGGCAGTCTCGGGGTGGCAGTCATACGGGTTGGCAGTTATAAGGGTTGGCAGGCAGCAACGCATGATCCGCCGCTCAAAGGAGCATTTGGAAAATCACACCGAGTACCGAACCCTCGTTGACCAGCGGGGAGCGGCCCTGCAGTACCTCGTCGCCATCGCTGACGCCGTCACCGTCCGAGTCGGCGTCGCTGATCCGGGTACCCAACTGCGCTTCCCGGAGGTTGCTCAGGCCGTCTCCGTCCTTGTCCAGCGCGGCATCCGCGGGATCGAGCGGATCCAGCTGGCTTGCCTCCTCGATAGCATTGTCGATGCCATCGCCATCCGCGTCGTTGTCGCAGGCGTCGCCACTGCCGTCGCCGTCCAGGTCCGCCTGGTCCTCGTTGGCGACACTTGGGCAATTGTCGATGCCGTCAGGCACCGTGTCGTCCTCGACGTGGCGGACAGCCTCGGCGCTGTTGTCGGACACGGCCAGTTCCATGAAGGAACCCGTCAGCACCGGATCGAGGGTGATGGCGCCGGGTGCCTCGGCCATCAGCACCAAGTCGACGGTCACCGAGCCACCGTTTTCGATGCCCCCCAGCTTGCAGTTCAGCATGCCGGCTTCCTCGGTGCAGCCGTCGCCCTGCGTGGCGGTCGCGGACACGACCGACGTCCCGCCCGGGACAGCCAGGCTGAGCAGGGCGCTGGGTTCAAACATCGGCCCGGCATTGCCTGCCATCACTTGGTACGACAGCTGCTCGCCAACGACGATGGTGTCACCTGCTGTCGTCACCGAAACGCCCAGGTCGGTGGCGAGGGCAATCGTGTGTGCACTGCCATTGTCGGTGCCGGCGATCAGTTCATGGCTGCCTGCACGGCCGAACCGCAGCGTTTTGACGCTGAAGCGTCGCGGCATCGGCTTCAGCAGGCTCCAGTTGGCGCCGCCGTTGACGGTGTGCCAAACGCCGTTGCTCGTTCCCATGTAAAGGACATCGTCATTGTTCGGGTCGATCAGCAGGTCCCAGCCGCCGAAACCGGCGATCTGGGTCCAGCCGGTTCCGCCGTCCTCGCTGCGGAAGGCCTTGCCGGACGATAGCGCGAAGACTTGATCGGGATCGCCGGGGGCGACGACGATCTCCCGCACGAACTCTTCGGCGGTCAGGTTGGCATCGTTACTCTCCGCCCAGTTGGCACCGCCGTCGATCGATTTGTAGACACCGCGCTGCCCTGATGCGCCGGGCGCAACGAACAGCGTGTCCGGTTGGCCCGGCGACAGGGCCAGGGCATTCGGGTAGATGTTCCCGTTGACCGGCAGGCCGTTGTTGACCGGGCCCCACGTGGCCCCACTGTCGAGCGACTTGAACACCCCGGCATTGGAACTCATCAGGTAGACGATGGATGGATCGGCAGGGTTGTACCGGATGCGCTCGAACTGCCCGAAGGTCCCTGTTGCTACCGAACTCCAGGTCGCACCGCCATCCGTCGTCCGGTACACGCTGTTGGAGCCGCCGACGAGGCCCTTGTTCGGGTCGATTGGATCGAAGGCCACCGTCCAGGCCCGGTACTCACCGATGCCCGCGGCCGCCGACATCCAGGTGGTCCCGTCGT
Organism: Gammaproteobacteria bacterium; assembly: GCA_020445315.1. Classification (GTDB taxonomy): domain Bacteria; phylum Pseudomonadota; class Gammaproteobacteria; order Chromatiales; family Chromatiaceae; genus Thiosocius. The sequence goes on along the minus strand of JAGRGW010000010.1, from coordinate 7,547 downwards.
CGGAGGATTTCATCAGTGGCGCCGAACCACGTGCCATGGATGCAAACAGGTCCGAGCTGCCTGCCGGATAATCGAGTCCCGATACGTCGGACGCCTTGTAGCCGTTATTGCGCAGCTGCCAGGTGGCCGCGCCGTCGGTCGAGCGATAGAGGCCGGTTCCGACGCTACCTGCGAACAAAACGCTGGTGTCAGCGGTGCTGATGGCGAGGGCGTTGAAAATCTCGAGCGTATTGAGGCCCGCGCTCGCAGAAGCCCAGCTGGCGCCACCGTCGTCACTGCGCAGTACCTCGTTGTTGAGCGATGCCATGTACATGCGGTCGACGTTGCCCGGGTCGATGACCAGTTTATTGAACGCGTCGTTGGGCAGCGACACCACGGAATCGGCGACCTGCCAGCTGTCACCCCCGTCAGTGGTGACGAACAGGTTCGAATTGTCCGGCTTGGCATAGGCCCGGTCCGCATCGGTCGGGTCGACGGCGAACACGCTGACGGACGGGACACCACCCTGGTAGCCGAGCAGGCCGTCGTTCTTCAGGTTCCAGGTGGCGCCGCTATCGATACTGACGAAGGCGCCGTCGCGACCCCAGGCGTAGACCACGCTCGGGTCGCTCGGCGCATAGGCAAAGTCGTAGGCAAAATTGATGGTCCCCGGCAGGGTGCCGAACGTACTCCAGGAGTTGCCGCCATCGAGGCTCTGGTAGAAAACGCCCCGGGCGCTCATCGCCAGGATCCGACCCGCGGTGACGGGATGTGTCCGGATCATCCGGATCAAGGCGCCGATGCTGCTGTTGGCCAGGGTCCAGCCCGCGCCGGCATCGGTGCTGACATATAGTGCGCTGCTTACCAGCAGGTACAGCGTGTTGCTGGTGGTGGCGTCGAAAGCCAGTGCCGCGACGTTCAACGTCGACTCCGAGTTGATGCTGCCGGTGATCGGGCTCCAACTGGCGCCGCCATCGGTTGTCTTGAAGAGATCGTTATTCTGCGGCGCCGCGTAGGCCGTATCACTGTCGCCGGGGTCGACGGCAATGAACACGGTGTTGCCGCCGAACGGTCCGAGCTGGTCCCACGCGTTCACGCCTGCATGTACCGGCGAGCCAGCCTCGAACACGAGCAGCGCAATCAGCAAGAGGGAACAGCCAAGACCGGGTGTGATTGTTCTGGGCACGCTGCTTGTCCACGAATTACTTAGGGATACTGCTCAACGTCGATGCGTCTCGCCATCGTACCGGGGAAGTCTGGCACATCTGGAGATTCCGGGGGCTTGTCACGACAGCTGAATGTCGGGTGTACTGTTGCCGGCTCGATACATACCTGCCTGGAGGTGGCGTGCATGCCTGATTGCGAAGTCCAGCTTTTTACCGACGGTGCCTGCCGCGGCAATCCCGGCCCGGGCGGGTGGGGTGTCGTGATGCGCTACGGGGAGCGTGAGAAGGAACTGTTCGGTGGCGAGCCGGACACGACCAACAACCGCATGGAGCTGACGGCCGTCATCGAGGGACTGGCGGCGCTCAAGCGGCCCTGCGCGGTCGCGGTGACGACGGACTCGCAGTACGTCAAGAACGGCATCACGCAGTGGATTCACAACTGGAAGCGCAACGGCTGGAAGACGGCCGCGCGCAAGCCGGTCAAGAACGACGATCTCTGGCGCCAGCTCGACGAGGCCGTCGCCCGGCACCGGGTCAGCTGGCACTGGGTCAAGGGACACGCCGGTCACCGCGAGAACGAGCGCGCGGACGCGTTGGCCAACCAGGGTATTGACGCGCTCTGACCTGGCCCGCGCCTGCCGGCACCGTGTTTACGCCAGGTTCATCATCCCGATCAGTTCGTCGCTGCTGACGACGTGGCAGTAGATCATGTTGATGATCTCCAGTTCGTGCAGGTGCAGTTCCTCGGTGCCTGCGGCGCAGCAGTCTTCGACGACGACGACGTCGAAGCTCTCGTCGGCAAGGCTGCGGACCGTGGACGAAACGCACTGGTCGGTGTAAATGCCGGTGACGACGACATGCCGAATCCCCATGTTGGCCAGTACCAGGCGTAGGTTGGTGCCGGTCAGCGCGCTGTCCGTGGTCTTGGTCACGACGATCTCGTCGCCCTGCGGCGCTACCTGGTCGACGATCTGCGAGGCCTCGCTGTCGCGCGGCATCAGCAGGTTGTTCCACCCCGGCATCTTCTGGCTCAGCGACCGGTCGCGGCCGTCATCGAGCAGACAGGCGATACGCGCGTGGATGACGTCGATACCCCTGGCACGGAAACGGTCCTGCAGCGCGCGCAGGTTTGGCATGACCGTTTCGTGCATGCGCTGATCGAACCAGCCCCATCGCGCCTGCTCCTCGATGGTTTCGCGTGGTGGCAGGCCGTAGTTCTGGACGTCGATGCACAGCAGGGCGGTCTGGTCCGGCGGCAGCTCGAGGTCTTCGGGTTCCGGGGCCTGTTCGTAGTAGAACGAACGGTGCCGGGTCTTCCAACTCATGGGCGGTCTCCAACGGGTGCTCGAACGGTCAGCGTAGGCGTTTTGAACGACAATTCCCAGAGCGTCGACGCGCGTGCGTCGGAAAGGTCCACTAGGCGGAGACGACGCAGTTGCGCCCGCGCCTCTTGCCCTTGTACATCGCCACCGCGGCGCGTTTCAGCAGGTCCCTGGCCGGTAGCGATGCACCGTCGGCGAGGTGGGCGGTGCCGATGGTGACGGTGACGAACTTGGCCGCCTCGGAGTGTTCATGCTTGATACCGAGTTCGTAGATCGAACGGCGCAGGTGCTCGGCGCAGGCCACCAGCGCCTTGTCGCCGACCCCCGCCAGGGCGATAGCGAACGACGAGCCGATGTAGCGGCTGAACAGCGCCGGCTGGTGGTCGACCTCGCGTTGCATCAGCGCTGCCACCGTGCGCAGTACGATGTCGCCTTCGAGGATGCCGTACTCGGTGTTGTACTCGTTGAAATAATCCAGTTCGATGATCAACACGCCGTGCGACGACCCGCGCGCCTCGGACTTGTCCAGGTCTTCCTGCAGGGTTTTCTCGAAATGCGTCCGGTTGTGGAATCCGGTCAGCGCATCGCTGCTCTGCAGTTTCATGATCGTGTCCCGCGCCTTTTTCAGGTCACGATTCTTGCGCTCGATAGTGCGCCCCTGCTGGATCCGGGTTCTGTCCAGTTCAGCGATGTTCAGGTGCAGCCTGTGCAGCGTTTGCCACAGCAGTACCGACACGACCACCCAGATCACCGCATGGGCGAGGCCGGATTTCACGATCTGGCGGTCGCGGTGCGACAGGATTGGGGCGGCGTCGATGTCGACACTGATGCCGCCACGCACCTGGCCCAGCTGGTAGCCCTGGACCGCGTGACAGCCGAGGCAGTTTGGTTCGACGCTCAGCGGCGCCATGTAGCGGAACGTCGGATTGCCGTCGATTTCCAGCAGGTCGATATGCTCGGCGGCACCCTGATCGAATGACTTCAGCGTTGCCCGTTCCCAGGCATCCGGCGCATTGGCCGGGCGCAATGGATTGTTGCTGGTCAGGTGAAAACGCACGCCGCGCGAGCGTGCCAGGTCGGAGAGCTGTCGGGCCATGTACGCAGGGTCGATCATGGTCAGCCGGATGCCGTGTTCCGCATCCAGGTCGCGATTGATGTTGCGCAGGTAGGGATTGGGGAGCGCATAAGACGAGCGCACCACGTAAACGCCGGCATGCCTGGCATTCCATGCCCGGGTGATCTCGATCATGTCGAACAGGTCGCGGCCACGCCGGGTAGCGGTCTCGTCGGCATGCAGAAAAGCCGCGTGCACTGCCCAGGCCAACGACGCGGCGACGAGTATCGTCCACACGACGAACGGTGCCGCCAGGCACAAGGGGTTGTGAAAACAGGTTTTGCTGCCCCGCATGGTCGACTCGGTTGGCGGCTGAAAGGGTTACCTTATGGGCTCACGCCCAGCCTTCGTCGACGGAGGCAGCGGCGGCTGCGAAGCGCGCCGTGCCCGGAAGAGTGGTCAGGCAGCCTTGTCCTGCGTATCCATCCAGCAGGCAAAAGCGCCTATGGTCCATGGTTTGATCCGGGCCCGCAGGCCTTCATCGAGGTGTTTCTGGTGCATGCAGACCCAGATTCGACCACCGAAGCGCAACAACAGCATCGAGGTTTCGCGGCTCTTCAGCATGGCGTGTCTCCGTGTCCGCCGGTTTCCGTCTCTATGCCAGAAGTCGGCCGGGCGGGCAAAAACTTTAGCGGCCTTTCGGCACATCGGTCGTGCCGGTTGGCATGTCGTGGCGACGCGTGCGGGGGATTGAAGTCGCCCGGAAATCCGCCCCGAAACACGCCGCCCTCTGTACCAGTTTGCACCTTCCCGACAAGCTGCTGCACTGTCAAATGACAATGCGGCCGCGCCACAATCCGGTCCTCTGACCTGCAACAGGATCGGGTGGATTCGCGGTTGGATATCAGCGCAGCCGGGTCGATGCTGGTGCCAGAGGGGAGGCGCGGTTTGCCGCCCCGTAAACAAGGAGGTCGACCATGAAAAGCCGAATCAGACAGTTAGTGGTTCTGCTGTTTACCGCGATGATCGTGGCGATGCCTGTCAATGCCTACGATCATTCGAAAGCGGATGGGTACGCGAACATGTTCGCCTCGGTCCAGGGGGCCAAGGCCGGCAAGGCACTGCACCTGATCAATCCCGACCAGTTCGTCAGGGACGTGCGTCTCGGCAAGGCGTATGTCACCGTCGATATCCGTACGCCGGGAGAGACCCGATTCTTCACCGCGAGCCTGCCCGGCCACCTGGTTATTCCGCTCGAACAGTTGTTCCGGCCTGAGCAGCTGGCGCGCTTGCCCGAAGACCAGCCGATCGTGCTGATCTGCAAATCCGGTACGCGCGCCTCGGCCGCAGCCACCGCGTTGCGTGACGTGGGGTTCGCCGAGACCTACGTGCTCAAGGGCGGGTACAAGGCGCTGATCGGCTACCTCGGCCCGAAGGAGGCCAACGCGCCGCTCGGACCGAAGACCGCAGCCCGCTGACCGGCACTCGCCGCTCGCCCCCCGACGGCAACCGTCGGGGGGCACTTGCGCCGGCAATTTATCGTCGATGTTTTCGCAGATCACCCGGCGCATCCCACCGCGTTTGCTGGCATGATACAAGCCCATCTGGGGTGAGTTTCAGGGTATCGGCGTTGGCGACACGACAGATCGTACTGGACACGGAGACCACCGGCCTGGAGCCGGAGCAGGGGCATCGCATCATCGAGATCGGTTGCGTCGAGTTGGTCGAGCGCCGCCTGACCGGCAACAATTTCCACGTTTACCTGAACCCCGACCGCGAGATCGATGCGGCTGCGGTCGAGGTCCACGGGATCACCAACGAGATGCTGGCCGACAAGCCGCGTTTCGGTGATATCGCCGACGACCTGCTGGCCTACGTGCGCGGGGCGGAACTGATCATCCACAACGCGCCATTCGACGTCGGTTTCCTCGATGCCGAGTTCGCGCGGCTACCGGACGACGTGCGTACCCAAGACCATTGCAGCGTGCTCGACAGCCTGGTCATGGCGCGAAAAAAGCACCCCGGACAGCGCAACACCCTCGATGCGCTGTGCGGTCGCTACGATGTCGACAACAGTCGCCGCGACAAGCACGGCGCGCTGCTGGACGCCGAGATCCTGGCCGATGTCTACCTGGCGATGACCGGCGGCCAGCGGGTGCTCTCGCTCGACGGCGAAGCGGTTTCGGCGGAAGGGGGGAGCGGTCAGTCCCAGGTCCGGACCGTGGACCGTAGCGGCCTGACGCTGGTGGTCAGGCAGGCGTGCGCCGACGAATTGGCCGCGCACGAGGAGCGGCTGTCGGCGATCGACAGGGCCTGTGGTGGCCAGGCCGTGTGGCGTTCGCGGCAGTGACGAAACAGACCTTCAGTCGAGCATGATGCGGCCGTTGCCCGGCATGGGCATGCGGCCCTCGATGCGCCAGGCCTTGTCTTCCGGTGCCAGGCGCAGTTTCCAGTTGCCTGCCTGCAGCGCCGCCAGGCGTCCGGCGTAACGGCCATCCTGCAGGCGGACCAGGTTGATGGCCTGATCGCGATCGGGAATCGTCGGGTGGACGACCAGCAGCGTCAGCGCGGGCGCCATGGCCGTTTTGTCGCCCTCGAGCTGAAGGTCGACGGCACCGGTTTCGGCGTCGTAGGCGAGGGCGCCACTCAGCCCCAGCGCCTTGGCCCTGGTCGCGCTGTCCGCGTCCTTCTTGATCGCCAGGCCTTCCTTGTAGTAGTCGTCACTGACCAGGCCGTCGCTGGATTCGATCGCGAGGTTGATCGTCACCATCGAGGCGACGACGACACTCGCCGGCAGGCTGATCAGGAACCAGGGCCAGAACTGCTTGTACCAGGGCTTCGTGTCTTCGCGTGGTGGTCTCATCGCGTGATCGTTTCCTAGCGCGACACCGGTCCGAGGAACCGGGCATGTTCGTCGATGGAGATACTCGGGTTCGTCGTCGACTCGAGGTGGAAGTAGATGTCGCTACTCGACGACTTCAACTCGATCGGATCGACTTCGACGCGCAGCGGCAGATCGTACACGGCACCGCTGTCGATGACGATGTTCTCGGTCTGGCCGACGATCTGGATGTTCTCCAGCCCCGATACGCTCAGCGTGTAGTTCTGGGTCTGCGCGTCCATGTTGATGATTTTGAGGTTGTAGACGTTCTGAACCAACCCCTGGTCGGTTTCCGTGTACAGGACGTTGCGGTCACGAATGATGTCGACCTCGAGCGGGATACGCGTCAGCAGGCCGTAAACCAGCGCGGCCGTGACCACGGTCAGGATACCGACGTAGATCATGATACGCGGCCTGACGATCTTGGTCTGCTTGCCTTCGAGCGCGTTCTCGGTCGTGTACTTGACCAGCCCCTTGGCGTAACCCATCTTGTCCATGACGTCGTCGCAGACGTCGATGCAGGCGGCGCAGCCGATGCACTGGTACTGCAGGCCGTCACGGATATCGATGCCGACCGGGCATACCTGCACGCACAGCCCGCAGTCGATGCAATCGCCCAGGCCGACGTCGGCCGAAGGGGTGCCGCGCTTGCGTGAGCCACGCGGGTTACCGCGTTTCTCGTCGTACGAGATGATCAGCGTGTCGTGATCGAACATCGCGCTCTGGAAGCGTGCGTACGGACACATGTAGATGCAGACCTGCTCACGCATGAAGCCGGCGTTGCCGTAAGTGGCAAAGCCGTAGAAGAAGATCCAGAACATCTCCCAGCCGCCGAGGTTCCAGGCCAGGACGTTGACCCACAGCTCCTGGATCGGCGAGAAGTAGCCGACGAAGGTGAAACCGGTCCACAGCGAGAACAGCAGCCAGACGGCGTGCTTGGTCGTCTTGACGGCGAAGTAGCTCGCATCCCGCGGACCCTGGTCGCGTTTCTTCTGCTTGCGGGAACCGCCCTCGATCTTCTGCTCGAACCACATGTAGATCTCGGTCCAGACCGTCTGCGGGCAGGCGTAGCCACACCACAGGCGACCGGCCAGCGCGGTAAACATGAACAGCGCGATCGCGGCGATGATCAGCAGCATCGACAG
>JAGRGW010000009.1 GCA_020445315.1 Gammaproteobacteria bacterium | reverse complement strand
TCGCGCCAGCGCGAGAACCACATGACGATCATCGAGGCCAGGATGCCCAGCACGAACTGGGCGATCATCGACGTGATCCAGAAGGCCGGCCCATGCCCGCGCTCGACCTTGAAAACGACCCGGTCGACGACGTGACCGATAACCCGTGAGAAGAACACGACGAAGGTGTTGACCACGCCCTGGATGAGGGTCAGGGTCACCATGTCGCCATTGGCGACGTGGCTGATCTCGTGCGCGAGCACCGCCTCGACCTCGTCGTGGTTCATCGACTGCAGCAGGCCCGTGCTGACCGCGACCAGCGCGTCGTTGCGGTTCCAGCCGGTGGCGAAGGCATTCGGGCCACCTTCGAATATCCCGACCTCGGGCATCTTGATGCCGGCAGCCTGCGCCTGGTGCTGAACCGTGTTCAGCAGCCACATCTCGTCGCGGTTCTGTGGCTTCTCGATCAGGTGGACGCCCATGGTCTTCTTGGCCATGAACTTGGACATGAACAGCGAGATCAGCGATCCCGAGAACCCGATGATCGCCGAATAGATCAGCAATGCATTCATGTCGAGGTCGACGTTGTTCTGTGCCAGCAGGTTGTCGATTCCCAGCAGGCGGAAGGTCACGCTGATCAGGGCGATGATCGCGATGTTGGTGCCCAGGAAGAGCAGGATACGCATCATGTGAACGTACTCCGGGTAATGATTTCGGCACCGGGGAATGTGCGTCCGGTCGTGCCCGAAATCAAGTTCTGCGGGCCTGGTGCTCCACTGTTGCGAGTACCGGGATGTGCGCAATGTAGATGGCCACGCCGGCAATGCAGACGCCGCCAATGATGGCGGCCCACGAGAAAGGCCCCATGATGATCGCGGTAAATGCGTACGATACGGCGAGTGCTATGAATGCGATGCGCTTGGCCCGACGCGGCATCGCGTGGTGCTCCTCCCACGCCCGGACCGCCTCGCCGAAGCGGGCGTGTTCCCGCAGCCAGCGATGCCAGCGTGTCGACGAACGTGCGAACGCCCAGGCGGCGATCAGCATGAACACCGTGGTCGGCATCAGCGGCAGGAATACGCCAATCAGCCCCAGTGCCACGCAGGTCCAGCCCAGCAGCAGGTAGAGGTGACGCCCGTGGCGGTTGTCGGATTGATGTTCCATGGCAACGGCTTGCTCGGTATCTCACTGATTTTAACGGAACGCCCGCCGTGTCGCTTTAGCCCGGGCCACGAAAAGAATCCACGCGGAACTTAACCACACGGGAAATGTCTTTTTAGCGTTGGGCACGCGGCTGATGACACCGGAACTTGACCGAGGTTAAGCGAAACCGGTGATTTCTTTATCGCTTACCGGATTTTGCTCGACTCGGTATGCGCAAAAAGCCTAAATTATGTGCCTGAGTTTTTGACGCCTTTGTAAAGCAAACCCGCGTGGCTTGACCCCGCAAACGACGAGAAGGGAAACATCCATGAAAAACACTTCCATGATCCTGGCGGCTGCTGCCGCGCTGTTGGCCACCAGTGTCGCATTCGCCGCCCCGCCGAGCTTCAAGAAAGCCGATACCAACGGTGACGGCATGGTCGATGCCGCCGAGTTCGAGGCCACCAAGTCGAAGAAGAAATTTGCTTCGCTGGACAAGAACGGCGACGGCACGCTCGACAAGAAAGAATACTCGGTGCTGCTCGACGAGGACTGCGAGTAAGCTGCCTCTGCGCGGGGCGGAATTCGCTCCGCGCAGGTACAGAAAAACCCTGCCGGTGATAACCGTGCAGGGTTTTTTTAGGGGGGAGATGACCGGAACGAGGCGCACACCGGCGTCATAGCCGGCGGAACCTGCGGTCCAAGGATTCATTTTTGCCGCGTCAGGGCAAGCCCGGCCCGGCTCCTACCAGCCCGCCCTGTTCAGCACCGCCTGCAGGCGATCATCAATGAAGGGTGTGCCCGCCAGCATCTGGGGCACCTGCAGGTCCGGCTCGGTGTTCAGTTCGAGTAATACCGGGCCCTGTTCGCAGAAGGCGACATCCCAGTTTTGCAGCGACAGGCCGGGGAAGATGTGCGACGCCTCGATCAGCGTTTCCTTGGCGCGCGGCCAGTCCGGCAAAACGAAACCCGACAGGGGTTGTCCGGAATCCGGGTGATCGGTGATATCGCGCCCGTCGGGCCACAGCCCGTTGATGACCCGCCTAACCTCGCCACTGTCGACATCGACGCTGCCGAGCAGGTTGCCATGGCGGCCGTAAGAAAAATTATCAGTGATGTTGTGTGCCCGGGCGATCTTCCAGAACGCAAAGTGTATGAAGGCCTCGTCGCCGTCCCGCACCAGTATCACGCGGACGCAACTGGTGCTGGGTCCGACGGTCTCCAGCACCGTCGGGTGTGGCTGCAGTGTCCGCTGGATAAGCAATCCCTTGAATTGTGGCCGGCGGCCTGCCTCGATGATGTCGTTCAGTGAGACCTGCCCACCGTTCGGGGCCACGAACGTCCGACTGCCGGGGTCGTACGACTGCAGCGAAAACGTGCCCTTGCCGTAGCTTCCGTGGACCGGCTTGGCAAACAGGGGATAGGCATCGCTGTCGGCAAAAAATGCGTGCAGCGCATCGTCATCGGCGATTCGCCGTTCCTGCGCAATGCGGGCATGGCCAGCGTTGAAGGTCGCCACGGTCTCGGCGATCGGCAGGCCGAAGTGGACCAGCAGTGCGTAGTTCAGGATCTTGTCGTTGGCCGTGGCGCGCCAGTAGTCGTTGTTCAGCAGCCTGTCGATGCGGGCACTGCCGTGGCGGCCAATGCACCGGTGCAGATCGCTGAACTTCTGCCTGTCGAACAACTCGAGTTCGTAATATTCGCTGACGCCGATGCGGGCCTGCCGCCTGGCTGACAGGATGTCTGCGATCTGGGTGGCGCGCGAGATCCCGCGGTCGGCGGAGAGCCGACTGCTCCACGCAATGAGGTCACTTAGCATAGAGTGGCCGTATCCAAGTCCTGGTGCCGATGGTCGGCAACACTATCAAGCGGTTGTCCGCAGTAAAACCCCGGCATGCGATGCCCGGGAGTGAAGTCGCTATTGCTGTGCAAGCATCCAGCTGATGACCGTGCGGACGTCGGCCTCCGGCGCCGGGCTGGCCGGCATCGGGATCTTGCCCCAGGTCAGTTCGTCCGCCGTCTTGCCTTTCTTGACCACGGCGACAAGGGCGTCGACGTCCGCGTCGCCGCCGTGCTTGGCGGCGATGTCCCTGATCGACGGCCCCACCGTGGCGCGGTCCGGTTGATGGCAACCCATACAGCCCGATTTCATGGCCGTCATCTTGTCTGCCTGCGCGCCGATTGACAGTGATGCCAGCACGGTGGCGAGTAATACCGTTTTCGAAAGCATGTTTCCCTCCCCGCATTTACCTGCGTCAAGGGGGTTAGCGGCCGATCCGGGGCAAGCCTTATGCCGGTTTCGTCAGGATTTCCGTTCGATCGCGGCGCGCAGTTCACGCATCTCCCGGTGTAGGGCGGCGATCTGGGTCTGCAGCGTCTCGGTCTCGTCGTGCACCAGATGGCCGATCTGCTCGGTTTCCTGCTTTTGCTGTTCGTCGCTCATCGACTGCATGGCGCTGACGATGATGGCGATGAACAGGTTGAGCATGGTGAACGTGGCGATCAGTATGAACGGTACGAAGAAGGCCCAGGCCCAGGGGTAGACGTCGATGATCGGCCGCGCAATGCCCATCGACCAGCTCTCGAGGGTCATGACCTGGAACAGGGTGTACATGGATTCGCCGATGTTGCCGAACCAGTCCGGGAAGCGCTCACCGAACAGGCCGGTCGCCATGACGGCGGCGACGTAGAACAGGATCAGCAACAGGCCGGCGATCGACAGGATGCCCGGGATCGCACGCAGCAGCGACTCGACGACGAAGCGAAAGCGCGGAACCATCGATACCAGCCGCAGCACGCGCAGCACACGCAGTACAGTAAGTGGGCCACTGGAGGGGATCAGGGCGATGCCGACGACGAGGAAATCGAACACGTTCCACGGGTTGCGGAAGAAAGCCCCGCGCGAGGCGTAGAGCTTGGCCAGGATCTCCGCGACGAACACGCTCAGCAGCAACCGGTCGACGAGTTTCAGCAGCCCGCCGGCCTGTTCCATCACCCGCGACGACGTCTCGAGCCCGAGCGTGACGGCGTTGAGGATAATGAGACCGATGATGACATGCTGTACGCGCTCCGACTCGATCCACTGTCCGACGCGTTGCCTGGATGAGAGCAGCTTGTTCATGGGGGTTGTGTCCGTACCGGGTAACGAATTCACGGCCGGCGATCATACCTGCTCGCGTCGAGCTGCGGTGGCGCGGCTTCGTGACCGAGTGCGCGTTGTCGGAGCCAGGCCATGCCGGCGTCGAAGGGCATCCGCCTCGTGACGCGAATCGGGTCTATCGCCCGCAGTGGGTGGCTCTGGTGCTCCGCAAAGGCAAACGAAAACGCGAAGAACGGGTGCTGGCCCATGCGCAGGTCGGTAACGTAGGCGTAGCGGCCATCGTCGGAGAGCGCATAGAAGCCCCTGGAAAATTCGCGCACCAGGTTCGCCCCGGCAAACGCGGCGGTTGCCTCCTCGTGCCGGCTGCCGCGGTCGTGCCGGGTGAACCGGATCGGGCGGCCGGGTGCGACGTAGGGGTCCAGGAGCGAGTAAAAGCCCTCGCGGTAGCTGTCCCGGTCCATCAGCAGGATGCGCCACAGCACCGTGTTGAACGGCGTCGGGGTGACCAGCACTTGCTGCGGTGACAGGCCGGTGGCCTCGGGACTCGCCAGTACCCGCGCGCTCACGTGGTGCTGCGCCGCGATCGACCAGCCGGCGTACAGCGTCGACAGGGCCAGGCCGGCAGTGGCCCAGCGTCGCCGGGTGCCACCGCGAATCACGAGTGCCAGCAGCAGGCCCAGCAGCAACGGCAGGGTATACAGCGGATCGATGATGAACAGGCTGCCGATCCCGACGGGATCGTCGTTGAACGGCAACCAGAGCCGAGTACCGTACACTGTCATGGCGTCGAGCAGCGCATGCGTCACCAGCCCCAGCAGGACCATCAGGCACCAGCGTGTCAGGTGCTCGCGCGTCCGGGTCATCATGGCGAGCACCAGCGCGATCAGCGGCGTGGCCAGTGCCTGCCAGAACAGCGCGTGGGTCTCTGCGCGGTGCAGGACCATGTTGCGGATCTCGTCACCCTGGTCGATGAACACGTCGAGATCGGGCAGCGTGCCGACCAGGGCGCCGGCCAATGCAGCCCGCCACACCGGTATCGACCTGCCCATGACGACAACCCCAACCGTGGCGCCGAGCGCTGCTTGTGAGACCGAGTCCATCGCGATCCGACTTCAATGCCGCCTGCTGTTCATTGAGCCAAGCCTACGCCGCCATCAGGAAAGTTTCGCATACAGTTACTCCGGACTTTGCCCAGCAAGAATCGGGTGTCGACACCCGGGCGGAATTGGTTAGAGTCCGGGGCATGCAATCCCTGGTCGACGACAGGCCGGTCCTTGCCGGCCCGGAAACCGATTTCGAGCGTATCGAGCGCGCGATCGCGTACCTGCGCCTGCGGCAGAAAATGCAGCCGTCGCTGGCGCAGCTTGCCGAACACATCGGCCTGAGCGAGTCGCACACGCAGCGCCTGTTCACGCGCTGGGCCGGTATCAGTCCGAAGCGCTTTTTGCAGTACCTGACGGTCGAGTACGCCAAGCAGGCGATGCGCGATACCGGCGACCTGCTCGGCCTGGCGCTGGATGCCGGCCTGTCAGGCCCGGGTCGCCTGCACGACCTGTTCGTCGGTATGGAGGCGGTCTCGCCGGGCGAGTTTCGGCGCGCAGCGCGGGGGGTGGCGATTCGCTACGGCATTGGCGAAACCCCGTTCGGACCGGCACGGGTGGCGATGACCGCGCGCGGCATCTGTCACCTGTCGTTCATCTTGCCCGATGTCGACCATTCACTGTGGTTGCAGCAGCAGAGGAAGGCGCTGCCGGGTGCCGACCTGGTCGAGGACAATGCACAGGCCGCGGCGGTGCTGGGCCGGGTGTTCGGGCGGGATCCCGGCCGCGCACGGGGTGGCCTGTCGCTGTGGCTCAGTGGGACGAACTTCCAGATCCAGGTGTGGCGGGCACTGCTGCAGGTCCCCTCCGGCGGCCTGCTCAGCTACCGTCAGCTGGCCACGCTGGTGGGCCGGCCGCGTGCCGCCCGCGCCGTTGGCACCGCGATGGCCTGCAACCCGGTGGCCTTTCTGATCCCGTGTCACCGGGTGCTGCGCGAGAGCGGCGACATCGGCATCTACCACTGGGGCAGCGAGCGCAAAGCTGCGATGTGTGCCTGGGAGGCGGCTGCCGGAGGCCCCGGCGTCTTGCGTGACCCGTCAGCCGATCGGTAGTGGGAACCGTGCAGGGTGTGGGGTTATTTGCGACGGGTGCTTCGCCAGAATCGTTCCATTCCTGCTTACCCGCGCGAAAACAACGACAAGCCAAACCCGGAGGCAAGCGATGTCGGACCCTTATATTGCAGACACGAAGCCCATGGCCGTCGAGCTCAAGGCAGGCCAGACCGTCTGGTGGTGCAGTTGTGGCCGATCGAAGAACCAGCCTTTCTGTGACGGTTCACACCAGGGCACCGGGTTCGAGCCGATGGAGTTCACCGCGGACAAGGACGGCAAGGTCTTCTTCTGCCTGTGCAAGCACAGCAGGAACCCGCCGCTGTGCGACGGTTCCCACAAACAGATCACGCAGCAGCAGCTCGAAGCGCAGGATGGCCTCAAGACCACCTGGTACAAGGTCGCCGAACCCGGTGAGCTGCGCGAAGGCGAGGTGCGCGCGGTGCAGGCCGGGACGCAGTCGATCGCACTGACCTGTCACCAGGGCAACATCGGGGCGCTGGACAATGCCTGTCCGCACCAGGGTGGGCCGCTTGGCGAGGGCAGCATCGAATGCAATGACGGCGGCGACGACTGCTGGTTGCGCTGCCCGTGGCACGGCTGGGATTTCCACCCGCTGACCGGCCTGTCGCCGGGGGCGCATGACGACGGTGTGAAGACCTACCCGGTCGAGGAGCGCGACGACGGCGTCTACGTCGCGGTACAGGAGTCGACCGATCACCAGGAAACGGTCAGCGACCTGGTGGCGCAAACGATGGTCAACTGGGGCGTCACCCACGTGTTCGGTATGGTCGGGCACTCCAACCTCGGCCTGGCCGATGCGTTGCGGCTGCAGGAAGAGCAGGGCAGGCTGCAGTACATAGGCATCCGGCACGAAGGCGCGGCAGCCTTTGCCGCGTCCGGTTACGCCAAGCTGACCGGCAAGCCGGCTGCCTGCCTCAGCATTGCCGGGCCCGGTGCGACCAACCTGCTGACCGGGTTGTGGGACGCCAAGGTCGATCGCGCACCGGTGCTCGCACTGACCGGGCAGGTCAATACGCAGGTGCTCGGGCCGGGTGCGTTTCAGGAGATCGACCTGGCCAGCGCGTTTGCCCCGGTCGCCCGCTTCAGCCAGACGGTGCTGCGCGACTCGAAGCCGGTCGAACTGGTGAACCTGGCCTGCAAGCACGCCATCGTCGATCGCGACGTCGCGCACCTGATCTTCCCCGACGAGGTACAGACGTTGCCCGCCGCCGACGGGGCGGAGGCGGGCGGCCCGGCCGGTCGTCTCGGTGACCGCCACATGCTGCCTTCGGTGGACAGTCTCGGTGCCGCGCTGCAGATGCTCAAGGATGCGCGTCGCCCGGTCATCATCGTCGGCTACGGTGCGCTCGACCGCATGCAGTACATCCTCGAACTGGCCGACAGGTTGAAGGCACCGGTGCTGACGACCTTCAAGGCCAAGGGCCAGGTCAGCGACGACCACCCGCTGGCCGCCGGTGTCCTCGGTCGCAGCGGTACGCCGGTCGCCAGTTGGTGCATGAACGAGAGCGACCTGCTGCTGGTATTCGGCGCCAGCTTCTCGAACCACACCGGCATCAGCGCCAAGAAAGCGATTATCCAGGTCGATTTCGATCCGATGACGCTGGGCAAGTTCCACGCTGTCGAATTGCCGGTACTTGGCGAGATCGGCCTGACCGCCGAGTGGCTGTGGCGGGCGCTGCCCGCCGACACCGGCTCGGTCGACCAGCGGCCGGAACTGGCCGAGCGTTGGCGTATCTGGCGCGACGAGAAAGCGGCGAGGCGGCAGCGCGACCGCGGCAAGGGTATGAATTCCGCCGTGCTGTTCGAGGCACTGTCGAACCTGTTGCCAGACGACGCCGTGATTGCCGTGGACGTCGGCAACAACACCTACTCTTTCGGTCGCTATTTCGAATGCCGCGGGCAGCGCGTGCTGATGTCCGGCTACCTCGGTTCGATCGGGTTCGGTTTCCCGGCGGCAATGGGGGCGTGGGCGGCCACCCAGGCCCAGAAAGAGTATCGCGGGCGCCAGGTCGTTTCGATCGGCGGTGACGGCGGTTTCGGCCAGTACATGGCCGAGTTCACCACCGCGGTGCACTACGGCATGCGGCTGGTACACGTGCTGCTGAACAACGCCGAACTCGGCAAGATCAGCAAGGAGCAGCGTGCCGGGCACTGGCCGGTATGGCAGACGGCGTTGCGCAATCCGAGCTTTGCGGCCTTCGCCGACGCGTGCGGTGGCCTCGGAATCCGGGTCGAAACCGCGGATGAGCTCGTCGATGCCATGCAGCGGGCGCTGGCCTGTGACGGGCCTGCGCTGGTCGAGGTCATGGCCGATGTCGAGCTGATCTGATGCGCTACGATGCAGGCGACGTCATCGCCGGGACGGGTATGCAGGTCTACTCGCAGAGCGAGGGCCTGCACTTCATGCTCAACTTCACTGTCGCGCTGGCGCTGCTGATCGGGCTCGCGCTGCTATGGCTGTCACGCCGCGGGCGCGTCCTGTGGCTGCAGGTCTGGAGCATCGGCCTGGTGATCTTCAGTGTCGCCTACCTGGTGGCCGCGGCGATGGGGATGATCTGACGGCGAAAGCCGGGTGCCCGGCCTTCGTCATCGGGTGCGTTCGTCAGCCGGATGCCGGATCGCGGTAGTCGACGGCGACGATATACCACTCGACCTGTCCGCCAGGTGTCTGCACGACGACGTCGTCGTCGACCCGCTTGCGGAGCAGGGCGCGTGCCATCGGCGAATCGACGCTGATCCAGTTGCGCTTCGGGTCGAATTCGTCGGCGCCCACGATGCGGTAGCGGTTCTGCTCGCCATCCGCGTTCTCCAGCGTGATCCAGGCGCCAAAGAAGATCTGTTCGGGGTCGTCGGGCCGGCTGTCGACGACCTTGAGCTGCGGCAGCCGTTTCTGCAGGTAGCGGATGCGGCGGTCGATCTCGCGCAGCTGTTTCTTGCGGTAGATGTATTCCGCGTTCTCCGAGCGGTCGCCCTCCGCCGCGGCCGCCGACAGGTGCGCGACGACCTTGCGGCGTTTCGCCCACAACGTGTCCTGTTCGGTGTTCAGGGTGTCCCAGCCGTCGCGGGTGATGTGCGGCGAGCGGCCCGCGTGCCGGTCGTTCATTCCAATGCCCCGTGGGTCACCAGCCACAGGTAGAACACGAACACGACTGCGCCGGTCAGGCCCATGATCCAGGGACCACGGAAACTTGTCGGTACACCGCGGGACTTGCGGCGGATATCGCGTGCCCACAACAGTGCGCCGAGTACCAGGGCGAGACCGAGGAACACGGTTCGCTCAGAACTGGTCGGTCTTCAGCATGACCAGCGTGCAGGCCTCGAACCAGTCAATGCCATGCGCGTCCAGCCGCTGCTGCAGGTCAGGACTCTCGGTGCCCGGGTTGAAAATGACCCGCCGGGGAGCCAAGCGCACGATGTCGTCGATCATCGGCTCCAATCCCTTCGGTCCCACGTACAGCGTCAGCGTGTCGACCGGGTCCTGGATGGCGGAAAGTTCGGGCGTGACCGGCAAATCCTCGATCGTCTCGAATCTCGGGTGCAGCGGCGTGACCCGGTAGCCATGCTGCTTCAGCAGCCGGATGCACTGGTTGGCGTAGCGCGCGGGCTTCGGGCTGGCGCCCAGGACCGCGACGTGATGATCGGCATTACTCATGTCCGGAAACCCCGTAAATCGAGAGGCTTGGATGATAGACCGCCCGGGGCCGCGGATCACGGCGTAGAATACAGGCCCTTTACCGAAGCTCGAAGGGGAGATCTGAAGGCCATGGCTTCTGCGGTACTGCTGCACGTGATTGCAGTCGTGATTTGGGTTGGCGGAATGTTTTTCGCCTACATGTTCCTGCGCCCGGTGGCGGCGACCCAGCTGGAGCCGCCGGTGCGGCTGAAACTGTGGGCCGGCGTATTCGGCGGTTTCTTCCCGTGGGTCTGGGCGTCGGTCGTGGCGATCCTGGCCACCGGGTTTTGGATGATCTTCGGTTTCTACGGGGGCATGGGCGGTGTCGGCCTGTACGTGCACCTGATGCTCGGTCTCGGCATCCTGATGATGTTGATTTTCTTTCATGTTTTCTTTGCCCCGTACGGGCGGCTCAAGCGCGCGGTCGCGGCCGAGGACTGGCCGGCCGGTGGCAAGGCCCTTGCGCAGATCCGCATGCTGGTGGGCATCAACACCCTGATCGGCCTGGCGACGATCGCGATCGGCGCCGGTGGTCGCTGGCTGGTTGCCTGATCGCCGGCGACGTTGGCCGGCTGGTCGTGACCGGCGACATGGAACGCCGGCCGCCGGCTGGGTTATGCTTTGCCGCCTCTTTAAACTGACCGGGAAAGTTGGGTTATGACAGTTCGGGCTTTCACGCTGCAGAGCTACCTGTGGCGGTTTCTTTTCGCATTGGTGCTGGTCTTTGCGACCTACAATCCCAGCGGTTACTCGTATTACCACTGGGCGAAACAGAACCTGGGAGCGATTGATCCGCTGGTCGTGCTGGCCGGGGTCGCGCTGCTGATCGGCTGGGTCATGTTCATCCGCGCCACGCTGCGCAGCCTGGGGCCGATCGGCATCCTCCTGGCGGTGGCCTTCTTCGGCACGATCGTCTGGCTCGTGATCGACCGTGGCTGGCTGGAGGCCGACGATGTCCAGATGATCACTTACCTGGGCCTGTTCCTGCTGTCTGCGATCCTGGCCACCGGCATGTCGTGGTCGCATATCCGGCGACGGATGTCCGGTCAGCTCGACGTCGACGAGATCGAAGACAACAACTGACCGGGTGAAGACGGGACGGCCGGCGTGGCGGTTGTCCCGGCAATGGCCGCCAGACAGGATTTCTGTCGTCGCGAGATTGTCACAGCAATCGCGCGCAGGTCTGCCTAAGCTTGCGTTCAGGTGAACGGAGGACTTGGCGATGACCGATATCCAACACATGCTCGGCGACGAGGCGGGCTTTCTGCTCGAACACGCGTGCAGCACCATTCCGCGCAGCCTGCTGCAGACCCCGGGGCCCGATTTCGTCGACCGGGTGATGGCGGCCACCGACCGCAAGACCGGGGTGCTGCGTTCCCTGCAGACGCTGTTCGATCACGGACGGCTCGGCGGCACCGGTTACCTGTCGATCCTGCCGGTCGACCAGGGTGTCGAACACGCCGGCGGCGCATCGTTTGCGCCGAATCCGATCTACTTCGATCCTGAAAACATCATTCAGCTGGCGATGGCGGGGGGCTGCAACGCGGTCGCTTCGACACTCGGGGTATTGGGGGCGGTCGGTCGCCGTTACGCGCACAAGATCCCGTTCCTGGTCAAGCTGAACCACAACGAACTGTTGACCTACCCCAACGAGTTCGACCAGACCCTGTTCGCCAGCGTCGACCAGGCCTTCGACATGGGTGCTGTCGCAGTCGGTGCAACGATCTACTTCGGTGCGCCGGAGTCACGTCGTCAGATCGTCGAGATCAGCGAGGCCTTCGCCCACGCGCACGAACTCGGCATGGCGACAGTGCTGTGGGCCTACCTGCGCAACCCAGAGTTCAAGAAGGACGGCATCGATTACCACGAATCGGCTGACCTGACCGGCCAGGCCAACCATCTCGCCGTGACGATCGAGGCCGACATCGTCAAGCAGAAGCAGGCGACCTGCAACGGCGGCTACAAGGCCGTCGGTTTCGGCAAGACCCACCCGAAGGTCTACGACGAACTGACCAGCGAACACCCGATCGACCTGGTCCGCTACCAGGTGGCCAACTGCTACATGGGGCGTATCGGCATGATCAACTCGGGCGGTCCGTCCGGCCAGGACGACCTGCACCAGGCGGTCCGCACCGCGGTGATCAACAAGCGTGCCGGCGGCATGGGGCTGATCTCGGGACGCAAGGCCTTCCAGAAGCCGATGGACCAGGGCGTTGCACTGCTGAACGCGATCCAGGACGTCTACCTGTCGGAGCAGGTGACGATCGCCTGATGGTTGGGTGTGGTGAGTCGGCGTTTCGCCGCATTTCAGCGTGACTGTGCGGACCCGCTGACATCGGGCAGGCGCATGGCGTAGGCCGCGGCGACGAAGGATACGGCCGCAAGCGCCAGGATCACGGCTGCCGGCCCGAGCCAGTCGCCGACCAGGCCGACGAGGCCGCCGACCAGCATGAGGACCCCGATCGCGGTATTGGAAACGGCCACGAATGCCGCACGATGACGGTCGTCACTCATGTCGACGAGATAGACCTTGCGCCCGAGGCGAACGCCGCCATGCATGACGGTGACGACGAAGAACAGGGGCGCCATGCCGAGCCCGCCGCCGGACAGGCCCCAGTCCTGCCAAGCTGCCAGTGCCGGCAGCACGCCGACGATACCCGCGCCGGCGGCGGCCGATGCCATGACTTTTTTCGAAGACCAGTCACCGAGGTAGCCCCACACGGGTGCGGACAGGCTGGTTGCCAGGCCGTTCGCCACGATCAGGGTGCCAAGACCGAGAAGGCCGCTGTCGGCCTGTTGCTGCGCCACGAGGACGTAGAAGGGCGGCGCGAGGGCCACTGACAACAGCAGTGCCCTCGCGACGACGTATCGGCGAAAGCCGGGTTCCGTTCTCAGCAGGCCGAGTTGCTGCACCGCTACGGCCAGGGCGTTGCCGCCGCCTTCCGTCGCGCCTGGTTGTTCCCGGATGGCGCCGAATACCAGGGCAGCCACGATCCAGCAGACACCGGCGGCGGCGAACAGGATCGAGAACGTGGCGACGGTGCCGCTCGAGGTGAAGGCCGCGAGCCAGATGCCGATGGTCAATACCACCAGGCCCGAAATACTCGCGCTGAGGCCCATCAGCCGACCGCGTCGGCTTT
The DNA here is from genome assembly GCA_020445315.1 of Gammaproteobacteria bacterium. Lineage (GTDB taxonomy): Bacteria > Pseudomonadota > Gammaproteobacteria > Chromatiales > Chromatiaceae > Thiosocius. The sequence continues at coordinate 41,856 of JAGRGW010000009.1, read as the reverse complement.
TGGAGATGGTCTTGCCGAGGACATCCTTGGCCGACACCGAACACAGGCCGCGCGCCAGGCTGTAGACCACGAGCAGGCCGAGGATGGCGAACCCGGCCGCCATGCCTTCCACTGTCGCCGCGGCGACAGCCATGCCCAGGAGGGCGGTGGCGGAGAGTGCGGCCCCAAGCAGCCAGACGCCTTTGCGTACCGGCATGGCCCGCACCAGGGCTGCGACGACGAGTTGTGGAATCAGAACGCCTGCTTCCCGGATGGGAACCAGGAACCCCGTGAATGTGGCCGGCACGCCGAGCGTGCCGAACAGCCACGGGATCAGCAGCTTGGCGCTGGCAATTTCGTCGGCGATCTTGCCGAGTGCATTGCTGCCGAGGTAGGCGAAAAAATTGAAGGGCTGGTCGTTGCAGGCGGCGTCGGGAATGTCCTTGCAGACACGCGCATCCTCGTCTCCGACGATGCGGGCATAAAGGTTCTCGACCCGCTCATTTCGATCGTCTGCTGCGTCCGGGGCCCGGTGTCGGCTGTTTCCCGTCAATACGACCCAACCCTGTTGTGTGCTGTTACCGGCTCAGTGCGTCACTATAACCAGCGGCGCCAGCGGAACAACCCGACCTGGAGGGCGGTGATCAAGAGCAGGAGCAGCACGATCTCGACGAACCCGAATGGGTCCTCGGCCAGCGGTATGCCACCCACGTTGATGCCGAACAGGCCGGTCAGGAACCCCAGCGGCAGGAAAATCGCAGCGACGACCGAAAGCACGTACATCCGTTGGTTCATCTCCTCGGCCAGGCGGTTGTTGAGTTCCTCCTGGGTGACGGCCGCGCGCTCGCGGGCGGCGTCGAGGTCTTCGACGAGGCGGACGACGCGGTCGGCCTCTTCGCGGATGTGGAGACTGTCCATGTCATCGAGCCAGGCCGGCTTGAGGTTGCCGAGCCGGCTCAGGGCGTCGCGCTGCGGGGCCAGGTAGCGCCGCAGCGCGATGATCTCGCGCCGCAGGCGCGTCAGTTCCGCGCGCAGTACCCGCTCGTTGGACACGAGGACCTCGTCCTGCAGTCGGTCGACTTCGTCGTCGACGTCGGAGATGATGCCGGACACACGCGACACCAGGTGATCCGCCAGGCGAGTGACGAACTCACCGGTCGTGCGCGGGCCGTCGCCGCGCAGCAGTGCGGCGCGCAGGTCGTCGACCGACAGCAGGCGGCGGGTTCGCACGCTGATGATCCGCGTCGGTTCGATCCAGAGACGGATGGAAACCATGTCTTCCGGGTCGGCGCCCGGGTTCAGGTTGACGCCGCGCAGGAACAGCATGACGCCCTCGCCGATGGGTGCGCAGCGGGGTCGCGTGCTCTCGGCCAGCAGGGATTCGACGACCAGCGCGTCCAGTCCGCTGTCTTCACGGAGCCAGCTTTGCGCCGCCTCGGCCCCGCGGTGGAGATGTACCCAGAGGGTGCCGGATGCTTTCGTCCACGCGCGAATCTCGTCCCAGGTCAACGGGATACCGCGCCCGTCGCCGTCCAGGCGGAAAGAGGCAACCAGGCCGTCGTCGTCTGCCATTGTCTACGCCTCCCGTTCAGACTCGGTCCAGGAATAATGCGGCATCCCCCTGTCGATGAACAGGCTCGCGGTGCACAACGTGGTGCGGCTGCACGACATCTGTCGCGGTCTGCGCGCCCCGGCGACTTGGCCGGGGGCGACGATGTTGCATCGACGAGGACTTACGGGCGATAGTGCGGCATGTCCAGCATTCTGTTTTTCTTGTTGTCGATGATCGGCCCGTTCCGCACCTCGCACCGCCCGTCTGCGGCGGCTCGTCTCGCCCGGTTTCTCTGGATCTGCGGTTTCCTGGCAATCCTGGTGCCGGCGGCATTTGCCGTCGACCTGCAGCAGCAGGCGTCGAGCCTGCGCGGCGCCGTCGAGAGCGCAACCGGCCTGTCCGACGAACAGAAGGCGCAGGCGCTCAAGCGCATCGACGAGACGCTGTCGTCGCGGCAGGAAACCCAGGCCATGCTCGAACAGGTGGCCGCGTTGCGCGAACGCATTTCCACGGCGCCGCAGCGCATCAAGGAACTGTCGGCCAGGCAGGCCAATCTGCCCGGGCTCGTCGCCACCGAGGCGCGCGACCGGCTGTCGGCCGAGCAACTCGATGCCAAGCTGACCGAGCGGCGTGGCACCTTGTCCGCGCAACAGCTGCTACTCGAGGAGCGTGAACGCAAACTCGACGAACTGCTGTCGAAGAGCCGCACCGACGCCGGTGACCTGACGGCCGCGACCAAGCGCCTGGCAGAGCTCGAGAGCATGCCGCGGGAGGCGGCCGAAGACGACCTGGTGAACTCCGCCGAGGTGCTTTGGCGCAAGGCCCGCATCGAGCTCTGGCGTGCGCGGATCGATGCCATCAAGCTGCGCCAGGGCAGCGTCAACCTGCTGATCGACGTCACACGGCAGGAGCGTGACGTGGTCGCGGCCGAGGTCGAGGCCCTCAAGAATAACGTCGCGGCCATGCTCGACCAGCTGCAGTCGAAGCGCCGCCAGGATGCGGAGGCCGTGGTGTCGGCGGTCGAACGGCGGGCCGACGAGACGCCGGACGCGCTGCGTGCCATCCAGACCGAGATCGCCCAGCTGGCGCGTGAACAGTCGTCGCTGGTGGCGCAGGAGGCCGAACTGGAGCGGCAGCTGCAACAGGTCAAACGGACTGCCGAACGCCTGCAGCGGGATTACGACCGCATCCAGCAGGTCGTGGAGCTGGGTGGCTCCAGCAGCCAGGTGTCGTCGCTGTTGCAGAAGCGCCGGCAACTGGCGCCGGCGCCGGACCAGCTCGGTCGCGAGGCGCTGACGTTCCAGCAGCAGCTCAGCGATGCGGGCCTGCGCCAGCTGGAGCTCGACGAGATCCTGCAGGAGGCCGTCGACGACGAAGCGGCAAAAACCTACCTGGTCAACGAGAAACGTATCGACGCGGCCCTGTTGACGTCGTCGTCACAGGCGATCGGCGAGCTGGCCGCGATCTATCGCAAGACGGCGCTCGACCTCTGGCAGGGTTATACACGCTATCTCAACGTGTTGTCGCAGCTCGAGGCCGCAACGCGCAGCCTCGTCGTCGAGGCGACGCGTTACCGTGGCTTTATCGACGACCGCCTGCTGTGGGTGCCGAGTTCCGAACTGATACCGCTGACCGAGCCGAAACTGCTGGTCCAGGGCCTGTTGTGGTTCGTCGACCCGCAGAACTGGCAGGTCGTGGTCGCAGACATGCTCACGCTGCCCGCCAGTCGCACGTTGGAAACACTGTTCTGGCTGCTCGGCGTTGTCGTGCTGTTCGGCAGTCAGCGCCGGGCACGCGAGGGCCTGCGCCAGGCCGCGGAACTGACCCGCAAGGTCCGGACCGACCGGTTCACGGCGACCACGAGGGCCTTGGGCTTCACGCTGGTCCTGATGTTGCCCGTGGTCTGGCTGTTGCTCGGACTAGGCTTGTTGCTGGGCGGTCTGCCGGCCGCTTCCAATGCGACCCTGCAGGTTGCCGCGGGTCTGCAGGCCGCCGGGCAGACCGTCCTGTTCCTGGGGATTTTCCGACATCTGTGTCGTCAGGAGGGGGTTGCCGTCGCCCACCTGCAGTGGACCCCGGTGCTGTGCACCCAGCTCAACCGGCAGACGCGTTGGCTGATACCGATCGCCGCACCGTTGGCCTTTCTCCTTGCCAACGGTTCCGCATCCGTACCCTCCGATTTCGTTCGCCTGGCGGGTGCGGTACAGGTCGAGGAGGCCGGCCTGGTGTCGCTCGGCCGCCTGGCGTTTGCCGCGCAGATGCTGTTCCTGATGATCATCATTCATCGGATCTGGCGCAAGAACGGCGAGGTCATGCAGGCATTTGCCGACAGCGAGGAAAACGCCCGGTGGCACAGTTACCACGTGCTCTGGTTCGGTCCCGCGCTGTTGATTCCGCTGTCGCTGGCGGTTTCGGCCCTGGTTGGTTACTTCTACACCGGCGTTTTTCTGGCGTCCGTCGCCGGTGAAACGCTGTGGTTCATCCTGTTCGCCGTGGTGGGCAGGGACCTGTTGTTCCGGGGGCTGTACGTGACCCAGCGCCGCCTGCGCTTTCAGGAGGCTGTGCGCTACCGGGACGAACTGCTGGCCCAGCGTGCAGCCGGCAAGGAGCCGGCCGCGGCCGCGGATTCCCCGGTCGACACCGTCATCAAGGCGATCGAAGAGGAAAAGGTGAACTACGTGCAGCTGGGCGAGCAGGTCCGCAGCCTGGTCCAGCTGGGTTATACCATCAGTCTGATCGTGGGGCTGTACTGGATCTGGCGCGACATCTTCCCGGCCTTTAGTGTCCTCAACCAGGTCCAGCTGCCGATCACGACGACGGTGCTGGTCGATGGCGTCAGCCAGGATGTGCCGTTGACGCTGAGCGCGCTGGTCGCCGGCCTCCTGCTCGGCGGGCTGGCGCTGTTCGCGGCGATGAAGGTGCCGGCCGTGCTGGAACTGACCGTGCTGCAGCGCCTGCCGATGAGCCGCGCCTCGCGCTACGCATTCACGACCCTGCTGCAGTACGTCGTCGCGATGATCGGCGTCGTCATCACGTTCGATGCGCTGGGCCTGCAGTGGTCGAGTATCCAGTGGCTCGTGGCCGCGCTGTCGGTCGGCCTCGGTTTCGGCCTGCAGGAGATCGTGGCGAACTTCATCAGCGGTATCATCCTGCTGTTCGAGCAGCCGATTCGCGTCGGCGACGTGGTGACGGTGGATGGTACGACCGGCACGGTATCCAAGATTCGGATCCGCGCGACGACAATCGTCAACTGGGAACGCCAGGAGCTCGTCATTCCGAACAAGACGTTCATTACCGGGCAGTTGATCAACTGGACCTTGTCGGACACGGTCAACCGCATATTCGTCACGGTCGGTGTCGGTTACGGAACCGATACCCGCCGCGCCATGGAACTGATGCACGAGGTGGCCGAGGAGCATCCCAATATCCTGACGGATCCGACACACAGGGTCAGTTTCGAGGGGTTCGGCGACAACTCCCTGACACTCAACATGCGGGCCTTCCTCGCCAACATGGATAACCGTCTGCAGACGATCACCGAACTCCACCAGGCGATCCTCGACAAGTTCCGCGAAGCGGGTATCGAGATCGCGTTCCCGCAGCGGGATGTCCACCTGTCTACGACCGAGCCGCTCGAGTTCCTGTGGCGCCGGGGCGCGCCGCCTGCATAGCCGGCCCGGCCCGACCGGCTTGGGGTATGCTTTGGCGTCATGGGTACCGATCATTCGACCCACCACCTGGTCGCCTGTCACGAGTGCGACACCGTGCAGCGCCTGCCCGACGACCCGGCACGCGGGCGTGTGCGTTGCGCCCGGTGCGGACACGTGCTGCACCGCTGCAGCGGTGATCTCGTAGCAACACCGCTGGCGCTCGGCCTGGCTGCTGCTGTCCTGTTCGTCGTCAGCAATACCTGGCCACTGATGGATTTCACGCTGCAGGGCTACCGTGACAGCACCTACCTGTTGGCCGGAATCAGCCAGTTGTATGCGCAGGGCATGACGATACTGGCGACAGTCGTGTTGTTGACGACCTTCGTCGCGCCGCTGGTTCACATCCTGCTTCTCGTGTACGTCTACCTGCCACTGGCGTTCGGCCGCCGACCGCCGGGCTTTCCCATCGCGATCCGGGTGACCCAGGGTGTGGTTTCCTGGAGCATGCTCGAGATATTCCTGCTCGGTGTTATCGTGGCCGCGGTCAAGCTGGCCGAACAGGCGACGATCGTACCCGGCCCGGCAGCCTGGTCGCTCGGCCTGTTGGTCGTGCTCTTGGCGATGGCCTCGACCCAGGTGCATCCGCACCTGCTTTGGCAGCGCGTCAAGTGAGCGGTCGTTTCATGACGGCACGCGAACTCGGCCTGCTGGCCTGCCATACCTGTGGCCTGCTCAGTCGACGTGGCGCGGGGCCGGGGCAACAGGTTTGCCCGCGTTGCGGTGCCGGCCTGCACGCGCGGATTCCACGCAGCCTGTCGCGAACCTGGGCCTTCCTGGTGGCCGCGATCTTTCTCTACCTGCCGGCAAACCTGCTGCCGATCATGCACGTGACGTCACTGGTCGAGTCACGCTCGGACACGATTCTCAGCGGCGTCGTGTTCCTGTTGCTGCACGACTCCTGGCCGCTGGCGCTGATCGTGTTCTTCGCCAGTGTCGTCGTGCCCCTGGTCAAGATCGCGATACTGCTCTACCTGCTGTTGTCGGTACGGGCGGGGTCGGCCCGGCGCCCCAGGGACCGCGTCCGCCTGTATCACTTCACCGAGTTCGTCGGCCGCTGGTCGATGGTCGACGTGTTCGTCGTAACGGTGTTGGTCGCCCTCGTGCAGCTGGGCCGCGTCGCCGACATCCAGGCCGGTGACGGTGCCCTCTATTTCGCCGCCGTCGTCATCCTGACGATGCTCGCGGCGAAGACCTTCGATCCACGCCTGATATGGGATAACGTAGGCCGCGATGACTGAGCCGCCGTCCAATGCCGAGGCCCTGCCCGAGGCCTATGTCGACGACAGCCGGCGTATCTCGCTGGTCTGGCTGATCCCGCTGGTCACGCTGCTGGCGGCGGCCTGGCTGGGTTACCACACCTACAGCCAGCGGGGGCCGCTGGTGACGATCGTGTTCGAGACCGCCGAGGGCCTCGAGGCCGACCGGACGCGGGTCAATTTCAAAGATGTGGATATCGGTGTCGTCGAGACCATTTCGCTGTCTCCCGACCTCAAGCGCGTGCTCGTCGAGGCGCGCCTGCGGGTCGATATCGAACCCTACCTGAACGACAGGACGCGGTTCTGGGTGGTCCGGCCGCGGCTGTCGAGTGCCGGTATCTCCGGCCTGGAGACACTGGTCGGGGGTACCTACATCGCCGCGGACCTGGCCACCGGGGGCGTCGAAACGGACCGCTTCGAGGGACTGGAGGCGCCGCCGACGGTCTCTGCTTCGGATGCCGGCCGCACCTTTCGCCTGCGATCGCAGCGGCTCGGGTCGCTGCGCGTCGGGTCGCCCGTGCACTACCTGGGTATCGAGGTCGGGCGGGTGGTGGATTTCCAGCTGGCCGCCGACGGTGGCGTGACACTGCATGTCTTCGTCGATGCACCGCACGATCGTCGGGTGCGCGAGCACACCCGTTTCTGGAACGCATCGGGGGTCAACGTGCGGTTCGATGCCGACGGTCTCAGCGTCACTGCGGATTCGCTGGCAACGGTGCTGCTTGGTGGCATCGCGTTCGGCGATCCCGGGGCTGGTGGCGACAGCGCAGCGGCGGAAGAAATGGCCGAGTTCACGCTGCACGCCGACGAGCAGGCGGCTTTCGCCACGCGGTTTGCCCTGCGCGAGGCCTGGGAGCTCGATTTCGTCGGCTCCGTTCGCGGTTTGACGGCAGGCGCACCGGTCGAGTTTCGTGGAATCCGCATCGGCGAGGTCGTCGACGTGGCGCTGGAGATCGCCGACGACAGGCGCTCGACCCGGGTGCCGGTGCGTATCGCCATCGAACCCGAACGCATGGGCATCAGGCCGGACGCGGGTCATTCGGAGACGATTGGTTTGCCGGAACGCGCGTTGTGGGACGAACTGGTCCGCAACGGTCTGCGCGCCCAGCTCAAGACCGGCAACCTGCTCGCGGGGGCACTGTACGTCGACCTCGACTTCTACCCGGAAGACGAGGTCCGAACAATCGACTGGCAGGCCGAGGTGCCGGCGCTGCCGACCGTACCGACGCCGCTGGACGAGCTGCGCACCCTGCTGGCGCGTCTCGGCAAGTTGCCATTGGACGACATGGCCGCCGATCTCGCCGCCAGCCTGGCCGCGTTGCATAAAACGATGAACGCCACCAACGCGCTGCTGCGGCGTCTGGATCGGGAGACGGCAACCGAACTGGACAAGACACTGACGCAGACGCGCAGCACGTTGGTCACGCTCGAACGCTTCCTCAAGCCGAATTCGCCGTTGCAGGTCGAGGCTCAGCGGGCGCTGCAGGAATTCGGTTCGGCGGCCCGTTCGCTGCGTATCATGGCCGACTATCTCGAGCGCCATCCCGAGGCGCTGATCCGTGGAAAGGGAGGAAACTGAGGGTGTCCAGGGTTTTTCGGACGTTCCTGTTGTGCACGCTGCTTACGGCGTGCGCGGCAACACCGACGGCGCAGTTCTACGCGTTGGAAAACACCGGCGCGGCCCTGGTGGGCGACCGTTTTGACCGGGTTTTGTCTATTGGCCCGATAGACGTGCCGGAGTACCTGGACCGACCGCAGATGGTCACCCGCGCAGAGGGCAACCGGCTTGTTGTCGACGAGTTCAACCGCTGGGGCGGCCCGCTGGCGGAAGAAGTCAGCCGGGTGCTGACTGGCCACCTGGCGGCTGTACTGGGCAGTCAGCGGGTTTACGGCTACCCGAGCCGGATCGCCGCCGACGCCGATTTCCGTTTCGCGATCGATATCCGTCGTTTCGATGGCGTTCCAGGTGGCGATGTCGTACTCGACGTCGCCTGGTCGGTCATCGATGAGCGGACGCTGGCCGTGATCGAGACCCGCAGCACCAGCTACCGTGACCCCTGGAGTGGAGCCGGTTATGGCGCCTATGCGGCGTCGATGAGTCGACTGATCGGTCGGCTTGGCGACGACCTGGCCGATTCGCTGTCGCGCCTCTAGCCGAGGCCCAAAAGAAAACCCGCCGCGAAGCGACGGGTAAGACTCAATAGTCAGGAGGAGTGAGATCCCACGCAACGGGTGCTATGCGGTGACCTGTTGCGTGTTTCCAAGTCTGGTCGAAGGTTGGACGCCATGCTTTGATCTTCCTCAATTCATTAGCAGATTCTCAACCGTGCGGCGTTCTGTCGCCCAACTTCGGGAAGGTCGTTCGCGGAGACGTTTCAACCGCCCCCTGCTGTCGTATGATGTCAGGCAGCCGGGCCGGCCATATCATTAGTTACTAATGATATTGATAATAATGTGTCGATGTCCGATACGGCCGCTGCCCCGATGCAAAGAGGTGTGTCACGATGACACGAGAAGAACCGCCATCACGGCAGAACGAGCTTTTCCTGCGCGACCGGGGTGCCCCTGCCGGCACCGCGGTGTCGGCAAAAGACCATGACGCCGTCGACCTCGATCCGGACCTCGACGAACTGGTCGACCGGTTGATCGAGGCGCCGGAGTTTGACGCGGCCCGCCAGATCACCGAGGCGCTTGGGATCGACCCGGATGCTGCATCGGGCTCCGACCGTAAGGGTCAACACGGAGACCGCGACGTCGATGGCGCCCTCAAGGACATCGATTTCGATCTCGCCGATCTGCTGGCGAGGGCATCGGACGAACTCGAACAGCGCCCGATGCGCGGCGCTGACAAGGGCGACACGGCTGTGCCGGTGTCGCCGGCCGGCAGCCATGCGGACGGATCCGACGGTTTCGCCGCCGACAGGTTTGAACCGGATCCCGCGCAACTCGACAGTTTCCGCGCGCCGGCGCGCCCGAGGGCCGGCGCGCGTCCACACCTCGCGCTGGTCGAACCACATCGTCCGGACCGGGTAACCACAAACGACGGCGGTCGTGACGTCGTACCGCCGACCGTGCAGGCCCCGGCGGAAACGCCGGTCGCCGCATCGCCGGCTGCGCCGGTGCGGCCGCGCGTCGTGGCAAGCGAGCCGATGCCGCGGACCAGGGCTGACGACGCAAAGGAAACCACTCCGACGGGGCGTGCGACCGGGGTCGAACCATCGCCACGGGATATCGAAGTACTGTGGCAGGAGACAACACGACTCGAACGTCGGTTTACCGCCGCGCAGGACCTGCGTGATTCACTCGGTCGGGGGGCGGCGGCCGCGCCAAGGGTATCCGCCGCTCCCGCGGTGCAATCACCGCACCCGCGATTTCCCGAGCAGGACAGCGCCGGAGGCCCCGGCAGGTGGCAACGCCGACTGGTGTCGTGGCTTGCGGCCGGCCTGGTCGCGGCGGCCATCATTGCCGCCGCACAGGCAGGCTGGCTCGACCCGGCCCGGGCATGGCTGCATCAGCAACTCGACCTGGCGACGGCGGCTGTCGGCAATGCCGCCCGGCCCGCCCCCGCGCCACGACCGCCGTCGGTTGACGGCAATCGCTGAGGCCGCTGCGTCAGCGGCCGCCACCGGTCTTGATCAGCCGGGGCGATTGCTCTCTCAGTGCGGACAGGTTCCAGTTGCAGTGCTTCTCGATGACGGCAAACAGTTCCTCGTCGGTGTCGTGCAGCATCGTCAGCTTGGGGTCGGAGTCACCCGGCTTGGGGCGCTGGTCCCAGATTCGAGCCGGTGAAATCGTACAGGGCTTGTCGTAACGCGACGGGTAATGCACCTCGGCCGTTTTCGGCTGCCCCCATACCTTGGCCCGGCGCGGCGCCTCGCCACGCTGCGCAACCGTGATCGCCAGGTAGTCGCCGCGGTAGGTCACGCGCGGGTTCTTGCGCAGGTGCCGGCTGGTGTTGAAGTCGATCGGCGACTCCTGCAGCACACCGCTGGTGATCTCCTTGGTCTCACTGTCGAAGACGACCGGTTCACCGGTCGGCAGGGTGACGCGGATCAGGCCCTTGCCGTGGTCGACCTTCAACGACGGCAACTGCCGGCGCGGGAAGAAATGCAGTTCGCGAAACATGTTGTCATGGCTGAAGCGGCCGCTCAGCTTGACGTCGTCGTTGATGGCGAGGTGGATGTTCTCACGCGCCCGGTCGGCAAACAGAAAGGCGTACTCGCGCCGTGGGCCGTTACGCGTGAGCCCGGGCGGGTTGATCCGGGGTGAACCGTCGTTGAGGAACGTGAAACCGACGATCGAACGGATGTTGCCGGGTTGGTAGAAATAGTAACGCAGGCCGTCGAGTTCGGTCGTTACGATGGCGCGTGTATATCGAAACGGGTCACGGATACCGTCGCGCTCGGGTACGTCCTCGCTTGCCAGCATGAGGAGGCTGTTGAAACGTTCGACACGGGGTTTGTCCTCGATCTGCACGACCGTCGGCCGGGTCGGCGCAGGCGCTGCCTTGCCTGCGGGTTTGTTCGCAGTCGTGGCGCCCTGCGGGGCTTCGACGCGGGTTTCGTTCGGTGTACAGGCCAGGCTCAGCATGGCCAGTGTGAAGATGGTCAGTATTCGCACGGTAACGTCCCCTGTTCTGTAAGCTACCATTCGGAATCCCCAATCGGGCATCCGGGTTACCCGGAATTAACACCGATACCCTCGCGATCTGCAACCGGCCAGGGGCGCAACAGTGTGACAATTGGCACCATGCACCGAACAAAACGACTCGTTGGCCGAACCTTGTCTCCAACGGGGGCGTCCTGCACGGCCCGAAGCCGGAAGGAGCGCGGCAGCAACGCCGGGTCTTGCGCGTGATGGCGCAGTCGGCCGAGACGATCCGCGTTCGCGGTCTCGTCCAGGGCGTGGGGTTCCGGCCTACGGTATGGCGCCTCGCACGAGAATGTCAGTTGCGCGGCGACGTACGCAACGACGGTGCCGGCGTGCTGATCCGCGTCGCCGGCGACAGGGTCGACATCGACCGGTTCTGCGATCGCTTGCGCGACGAGTGCCCGCCACTCGCGCGCATGGATTCGCTGGTGCGCAGTCCGCTGTTGGCGCCGATCGATACGGCCGGGTTCGATATCGTCGCCAGCGAGGCGACCGAGGTACAGACCGGTGTCGTCGCTGATGCGGCGACCTGCGAACAGTGTCGTGAGGAGATATTCGACCCGGGCAACCGCCGCTACCGCTACCCGTTCACGAACTGCACGCACTGTGGCCCGCGTCTGAGCATCGTCCGCGGCATCCCCTACGACCGCGCCAATACCAGCATGTCGGTGTTTCCGATGTGCCCCGACTGCGGGCGCGAGTACGTCGACCCTGCCGACCGGCGCTTCCATGCGCAACCCAACGCCTGCCCGCGGTGTGGGCCCCGGGTCTGGCTGGTCGATCGTGACGGCCGCACCGTCGATCTCGGCGGTGACGATGCCGTCGACGTCGCCAGCCGGCGTCTCGCTGCGGGCGGCATCGTTGCCATCAAGGGTATCGGTGGTTTCCACCTGGCCTGCGATGCCTGCAACGTTGAGGCCGTCGCGACCCTGCGTGCGCGCAAGCGACGCTACGCCAAGCCCTTCGCGCTGATGGCACGGGACCTCGATGTCGTGGGGCGTTTCTGCCGGCTGGACGAGCAGCAGGCCGGGCTGATGTGTTCGCCGGCGGCCCCGATCGTGCTGCTGCCGCTCAACGCCGACGCCGCCGTGGCCGACGGTGTCGCCCCGGGCCAGTCCACGCTCGGGATCATGCTGCCCTATAGCCCGTTGCACCACCTGCTGCTGCGCGACTGGGACCGGCCGCTGGTCATGACCAGCGGCAATCTCAGCGACGAGCCGCAGTGCATCGCCAACGACGACGCATCCGCCCGTCTTGTCGGGCTGGCGGACCTCTACCTGCTGCACGATCGGGAAATCGTCAACCGGGTCGACGATTCCGTGGTCAGGGTCATGGCTGGCGAGCCACGCCTGCTGCGCCGTGCGCGTGGTTATGCGCCGACGCCGATCCTGCTGCCGCCGGGGTTCGGGGATGCGCCGCCGGTGTTGGCGCTCGGTGGCGAGCTGAAGAATACGGTGGGCCTGCTGCACAACGGGCAGCTGGTGCTGTCGCAGCACCTCGGTGACCTCGAGGATGTGCGCACTGCCGACGAGTACGAGCGCACCATTGGCCTGTACACAGCATTGTTCGCCCACCGGCCGCAGGTGTTGGCCGTCGACCTGCACCCCGATTACCGGTCGACCCGGCACGGCCGCCAACTGGCCGACGAGCGCGGCCTGCCGGTCGAGGGGGTGCAGCACCACCATGCGCACATCGCCAGTGTGCTGGCCGAGAACGGCCATCCGGCGGATGCCGGCGACGTCCTGGGTATCGCCCTCGACGGTCTCGGTTTCGGTACCGACGGCACGATCTGGGGCGGGGAGTTCCTGCGCGCGGGGTACTGCGACTTCGAGCGCCTGGCCAGCCTGAAACCGGTGCCGATGCCGGGGGCGACGCGGGCCATACTCGAACCCTGGCGCAACACCTATGCGCAGCTCGCGACACACCTGGGCTGGCCCGACTGCGTTGCTGACTATGCCGACCTCCCGTTGACGCGATACCTGCAGGGCAAGCCGCTGGATACGCTGGCGGTCATGCTCGAGCGCGGCCTCAACTCGCCGCTGACCAGTTCCTGCGGTCGCCTGTTCGACGCGGTTGCCGGGGCGCTGGGTGTCGCCGTGGATGCAATCAGCTACGAGGGACAGGCAGCGATCGAGCTCGAGGCGCTCGCGTTGCCCGCGCTGGCATCGGCCGATACCGTCTACGCGTTTGCCGAAGGCCGCGCAGACGGCATCGAATGGCTCGATCCTGCGCCGATGTGGCGCGCATTGCTGGCCGACCTCGCCGCCGGTGTCGATGCTTCGATCGTGGCGGCCCGCTTCCACCTGGGTCTTGCTGCGGCCGTGGCGGCGCTGGCCGCGAAGCTGGCCCGTCGCCATGGTCTCGACATGGTCGCGCTGTCGGGTGGCGTGTTGCAGAACAAGACCCTGTTCGAGGCGCTCGAGCGGCACCTGGTCGATGCGGGCCTCGATGTGCTCAGCCACCGCCTGGTGCCGGCCAACGACGGTGGGCTCGCTCTCGGCCAGGCCGTCGTCGCGGCGGCCCGCCGTGCGGGATCGTCGTGATCCCGGTCATGGCAGCGGGCTCCAGGCGGGCCTATGCTGAAGCCATGCCCCGAAACGGGAGACGCGTATGCTCCACAAGCCGTCACTGACGACCCGAATCATCGTCGGCAAGGTCATCGGGCTGTTGTTCGGGCTCGCCGGGTTCGTGCTGCTGCCGTACCTCTGGCCGGGTTCGGAGCTGATGCTGCGCTGGGGCGTCCTGTTCTGGTACACGATGCTGGGTGCGATCATCGGCGTGTTCGGTGTCTACGACTGGCATCCCGTCCTGCGCCTGCCGCTGCCCTGGTGGGTGCGTGCCCCACTGATCGGTGGTTGGATGAACTTCGTCCTGACCCTGTTCACGTACGACACCCTGCAGGCGTTCCTGCAGCACGTGTCCGGTGTCGACGGCCCGCTGCAGTCGCCGTTCTGGTTCGTGCTCGAGGGCGTGCTGGTCGGCCTGGTGATCGGGTTTTTCGCCACCCGGATCGGCGGTGAGGGCGCGGCAACGGTCGAGCCGAGGTAATTCGCTCCGGTGCTGGCCTGGGTCATCAAGATCGGTGTGCTGGCCTATCTCGGTGTGGCAGGCTATCTCTACCTGGCGCAGCGGTCGCTGATGTACTTCCCCACGCCGGAGGTGGCTTCCGGCGACGTCGATTACGAATACCTGGACAGCGGCGGGCCACGGCTCAAACTGTGGACCCTCGGCGATCCACGGGCGTCGCGTGCCCTGATCTACTTCGGTGGCAATGCCGAGAACGTCTATTTCAATGCCGGGGATTTCCGCCGCCTGTTTGCCCAGCACCGCGTTTACCTGGTCAATTATCGCGGGTACGGCGGCAGCGAGGGGCGGCCGACCGAGCGCGGCCTGTTCGAAGATGCCCTGCGAATATTCGACCTGGTCGACAGCCGCCACGACTCGGTCGCCGTGATCGGGCGCAGTCTCGGCAGCGCGGTTGCGGTCTACCTGGCCAGCCGGCGCTCGGCCGAGCGTTTGGTGCTCGCGACACCGCCGGACAGCGCCGTCGCGCTGGCAAGGGCGATGTACCCGGTGTTCCCGGTCGACTGGCTGCTGAAGGACCGTTACGAGAGCGTGCGCTACGCGGCCGATGTGACGGTGCCGACCAAGGTGCTGATTGCCGAGCACGACCGCGTCGTGCCGCCACGGCACTCGCTGGCGCTCGTCGAGGCCCTCGTCGCGGCGCCTGTCGAACATGTCACGATCGCGGCGGCCGGTCACAACGGTCTCGCCGACGTCGAGCAGTACTGGCGCGAGATGCACGAGTTCCTGCATCGTTGACTGGATCGCGCGGCGCGCCTGCGCCGGACCCGTCGTTGCCTTCGTCACCGGCTTTGGGTAACGTCGAGGTTCACGGGATGTCGTAAAAGCCTGGTTTCCACCAAACCCTGGACCGCACGAGTCAACGATGCGATACGTGGTTGCTGCCATCTTCCTGGCCGTCTTCTGGATCGCCCTTTCCGGGCATTACACGCCGTTGCTGCTGTCGCTGGGCGCCGTCTCGGTGGTCGTGTCGATCTGGTTGGTGTACCGCATGGACCGTGTCGACGGGGAACCGAACAGGTTGACGCCAAGCGCGGGGCTGTTCGGCTACCTGGCCTGGCTGTTGTGGTGTGTCATCAAGTCCAACGTCGATGTCGCGCGGCGTATCTGGTCGCCGTCGCTGCCGGTCAGGCCGGTCTGGGCGCGACTCGAAACAGAGGTCGAGACGCCGCTGGAGAAGACGCTTTACGCGAATTCCATCACGCTGACCCCGGGCACCCTGACGACGGATGTGCGCGATGACCACTTTCTCGTCCATGCGCTGAACCAGGAAGACATCGACGAACTGCGCGGGGGCGAGATGCAGCGACGCATTCGCCGTCTCGGGATCTGACGGTCGTGCTGGACGCTGCAATCCTTGCCGTGCTGGTGACGATGGTGCTGGCGCTGGTGCGGGCCTTCCAGGGCCCTTCGGTCTACGATCGCATCCTCGCGGCCAACCTGTTTGGTACCAAGACGGTACTGCTGATCGCACTCGGCGGGTATGCCCTGCAATGGCACAGCTTCCTCGATATCGCCCTGCTCTACGCGTTGGTCAACTTCGTCGGCACGATCGCCGTCATGCGCTTTTTCGAGTACGGCAGTGATACCGAAGAAGCCGACAACGGTGGCGCGCGGTGATGCTGTTGCTGGAGATACTGAGCGGTTTCTGCCTGTTGGTGGGCGGTTTCCTTTGCGTCACCGGCGGTATCGGCCTGCTGCGCCTGCCGGATTTCTTTTCACGCGTGCATGCCGCGGGTCTGACCGAGACCCTGGCCGCGCCGTTGCTGCTGGCCGGCATCATGTTGCAGATGCCCTGGTCGCTCGATCTGCTGAAGGTACTGTTCATCATGATCCTGGTCCTGGCCACCAACCCCACGGCCACACATGCCATGGCCAAGGCGGCACTGCACGGCGGACAAGAGCCGCAGATAGGTAACGGTAACGGGCAGGGAGAAACGTCATCGAAGGCCTGATCGACGTGGTCCTTCTTGCCTTCCTGGTGCTGATCGCGCTGGCCGCGATTCGCATGCGGGATCTGTTCATCGTCGTCATGCTGTTCTCCGTCTACAGTCTCATGACCGCCGCGCTGTTCATGGACCTCGACGCGGTCGATGTCGCGTTTACCGAGGCAGCGGTCGGTGCGGGTGTTACCGGGGTGCTGATGCTGTCGACGCTGCGCCTGACCGGGCGCTGGGAGCGGCGACCGTCGCACGGCCCGCTATTGCCGCTGATCGTGGTCGGCATCACCGGTGCGGCGCTGATCTACGGCACGCTGGATGCGCCATTGCTCGGTGACCCGGCGGCACCCGTGCAGCAGCACGTCGCACCGCGCTACATCGAGCAGGGGCCGGTGGAGGTCGGCATGCCGAACATGGTCACGGCGGTGCTGGCCAGTTACCGGGGATTCGACACCTTCGGCGAGACCTTCGTCATTTTCACGGCCGGTATCGCGGTCCTGTTGCTGCTCGGTATACAGGAGGGTCCGGAGACGCGGCCTGGCCGTACGGCGATCGGCGACCAGTTGGTCCTGCGCGTCGTCGTGAAGATGGTGATCCCGCTGATCCTGCTGTATGCCCTGTACGTTCAGTTCCACGGTGACTTCGGCGCCGGCGGGGGATTCCAGGCAGGGGTGATCCTGGCGACCGCTTTCGTTCTGTACGACCTGGTCTTCGGCGAGGGTGACGCGCGCCTTGTCGTGCCGCCGTCATGGCTCCACCGACTCGGTGCGCTGGGCGTGTTGCTGTACGGCGCTGTTGGCCTGTATGCGCTGTTTGCCGGCAAGCCGTTTCTCGACTACTCGGCACTGGCGCACGACCCGGTCCACGGCCAGCACCTTGGGGTGTTGCTGGTTGAACTCGGTGTCGGTATCACGGTGTTCTCGATCGTACTGGCGATCTTCTACGCACTTTCCGGGCGGAGAAAGGCTTCGTGAGCGGTTTGCCGGGCCTTTACAACTACTGGATCGCCGTGTTCCTGATGATGGCCGGGTTCTACGTCGTCATTTCGCAGGGCAACCTGGTCAAGAAACTCGTCGGTCTTTCGCTCTTCCAGACCTCGGTGTTCATCTTCTACATCTCGATGGGCAAGGTCGCCGACGGTCACGCCCCGATCCTGGCCGAAGGTGTGACCGTCTATTCGAACCCGCTGCCGCACGTGTTGATCCTGACCGCCATTGTCGTCGGCGTCGCCACGACCGCTGTCGGCCTGGCGCTGGTCGTCCGGATCAACGAGGCCTACGGCAGCGTCGAAGAGGACGAAATCCAGGCGCGGGATAATGCCGCCGACAAGGCGACGGGCCGGTCCGGGGGCAGCGGGGAGTCGCCGCGCACGTGAACCCGATGGATCACCTCGCCGTCCTGGTCGTGATCGTGCCGTTGATGTCGGCGCCGGTGTGCGTGCTGCTCGACCGGTCGCGCCCGGCCTGGCTGACATCGCTGGTCGCCGCCTGGTTCAGTTTCGGTGCTGCGGTCATGCTGCTGTTGCGGGTGTCGGCCGAGGGGCCGTTGCGCTACAGCCTCGGTGGCTGGGAGGCCCCTTGGGGTATCGAGTTCCGGATTGACGTCCTCGGCGGTTACGTCCTGTTGATCGTCACCGCGGTCGCGGCACTGGTGATGGTGTTCGCGCGTCACAGCGTCGAACAGGAGATCCCGCATGACCGCATCGCGCGATTCTATGCCGCGCTGCTGCTGGTGTTCGCCGGCCTGGCCGGAATCACCGTGACCGGCGACGCCTTCAACCTGTTCGTGTTTCTCGAAATATCGTCGCTGGCCTCGTATGCCGCGATCAGCATGGGCCGCGACCGTCGCGCGCTGTCGGCATCTTTCCAGTACCTGGTCATGGGTACGATCGGTGCGACCTTCATCCTGATCGGGATCGGCATGCTGTACATGATGACCGGCACGCTGAACATGATCGACCTCGCGGCGCGACTGCCGGAGGTGTCGGATTCGCGTACCGTGCGTGCCGGTTTCGCCTTCCTGACCGTCGGTATCGGTCTCAAGCTGGCGCTGTTCCCGCTGCACCTGTGGCTGCCGAATGCCTATGCCTACGCACCGTCGACGGTAACGGCATTTCTCGCCGCGACGGCGACCAAGGTCGCGGTCTATGCACTGCTGCGATTCGTGCTCGAGATCTTCGGCGTCGAGTTCTCGCTGCACGCCATGCCGCTCGACCGGATCCTGGTCTTCCTCGGTCTGCTCGGCATCCTGTCGGGTTCGCTGGTGGCGGTCTTCCAGCGCGACCTCAAGCGCATGCTGGCGTACTCGAGCGTCGCCCAGATCGGCTACATGGTGCTGGGTATCGGGCTGGCCAGCGTGACCGGTGTGACGGCTGCCATCCTGCACGTGTTCAACCATGCGCTGATGAAAGGGGCGCTGTTCCTGGCGCTTGGCGCGGTCGCCTACCGTGTCGGTGCCGTCACGCTACGCGAGTTCGCCGGCATGGGGCAGCGCCTGCCGTGGACGACGGCTGCGATCGTGCTCGGCGGCCTGAGCCTGATCGGCGTGCCGCCGACGGCGGGTTTCGTCAGTAAGTGGTACCTGGTGCTCGGTACCCTGGAGCAGGGGCTGTGGCTGGTTGCCATGCTGGTCCTGTTCGGGTCGCTGCTGGCGCTGATCTACGTATGGAAGCTGGTCGAGGCGGCCTATTTCAAGCCGCCGCCGGCCAACGCGGCGGCGGTCGCGGAGGCACCGTTGTCGATGCTCGTGCCGGTCTGGACGCTGGTTGCCGCCAATATTTACTTTGGCCTTTACACCGATGTCAGCGTCGGCCTGGCCAGCCGGGTTGCGCACGACCTGGTCGGGGGGGGCGGGTGACTGGCGAACTGCAACTCCTGCTGATCCTGCTCGTGCCGATGTTGGGGGCGCTGGCCGTGCTGGCCGCGAGCCCACTGCCCAACGTGCGCGAAGGCGTCAGCTTCGTCATCGGGATCCTGCTGTTCCTGCTGGTGGCGTCGCTTGCGGCCGACCTGTCGTGGGACGCACCGCCGACGCTGGTGCTGGCGGAGCCGATCCAGGGTCTGCAACTGGTACTGACACCCGAGCCGCTCGGGGTGCTGTTCGCACTGATCGCGAGCCTGCTGTGGCCGATCACGACCATCTACGCCATGGGCTACATGCGTGACCACCACGAGGTCAACCAGACCCGTTTCTTCACCGCGTTCGCCGTCTCGATCGGCTCGGCCATGGGTATCGCGATGGCCGGCAACATGCTGACGCTGTTTGTGTTCTACGAGATCCTGTCGGTCGCCACCTATCCGCTGGTGACCCACCGGGGCAGCGTCGAGGCAAAGCGCGCGGGCAGGCTCTACCTGGGCCTGCTGATGGCGACATCGATCGGCTTCATGCTGCCGGCGATGATCTGGACATGGCACCTGACCGGGACGCTGACGTTCACCCCGGGCGGAATCTTCGGCCCCGAGGTGAGCAGCGGCGTGCTGAGCCTGTTGCTGTTGCTGTTCGTACTCGGCACCGGCAAGGCCGCGCTGATGCCGTTCCATCGCTGGCTGCCGGCCGCGATGGTTGCGCCGACGCCCGTTTCCGCCCTGTTGCATGCGGTGGCGGTGGTCAAGGCCGGCGTGTTCACGGTGCTCAAGGTTGCCGTCTACCTGTTCGGCATCGATACCCTGGCTTCGATCGCGGCCGCCGACGTGCTGATGGTGCTGGCCGGGTTCACGATACTGATGGCCTCGGTGATCGCGCTGCGCAAAGACAACCTCAAGGCGCGGCTGGCGTACTCGACGATCAGCCAGCTCAGCTACATCGTGCTGGGCGCCATGCTCGGCGTCGCGGCTGGCGCCGTGGGTGCCGGCATGCACATCGCCATGCACGCGTTCGGCAAGATCACGCTGTTCTTCTGTGCCGGTGCAATACTGGTGACCGCCCACAAGTCCCGGGTAAGTGAACTCAATGGTATCGGCCGGCGCATGCCGTGGACGATGGCCGCGTTTGCCGTCGGCGCGGTGTCGATGATCGGCGCGCCGCCGGTCGCCGGTTTCATCTCCAAGTGGTACCTGCTGATGGGTTCACTGGATGCCAGTCACTGGTTCGCGGTCGGCGTGATCGTCGTGTCGACGGCATTGAACACCGCGTACTTCATGCCGATCGTCTACGCCGCCTTCTTCAAGCCGGAGGACGCGCCAGCGATATCGGGGCAGGACGATCACGATCACCCGGACCACGGCGAGGCCTCGTGGCCGATGCGGGGGGCATTGATGTTGACCGCGACGCTCGCCATCCTGGTTTTCTTCTTTCCGGGCGTTCCCCTGGCGCTCGTTCAGCAGATGGCAGGTTTGTGATGCAGACACCCGACGCGCCCGAACAGCCGCCGACAGGGAACGATGAGGGCCGCGACCGGCACCGCGTGCACTGGTTGTATCGTCGCGATAATCGGCCAAAGCTGTGGCTGCTCCAGTTCGTCATACTGGCGCTGGCACTGGTGCCGGAATTCTTCGTCCATCATCACCCGCATTTCGACGGCTCGGGTTTCACGCTGGACGGGACATTCGGGTTCTATGCGTGGTATGGCTTCCTGGCCTGCGCCGGCATGGTGGCCGCGGCCAAGGTGCTCGGCATCTTCCTGAAGCGCGAGGACACTTATTACGATGAGTGAGTTCGCGTTCCCGCCGGGCCTGGTCCTGGTACTTGGCGGCCTGCTGATACCGTTCACGTCGAACCGCAGGCGTCTCGCGTTGCTGCTGGGCCTGCCGGTACTGACCCTGTTGGTGGTCTGGTCGCTGCCGGACGGTGTCCTGGTCCGGACGACCTTCCTCGACTACACGCTGGAGCCGGTGCGCGCGACCGCCGAGGGGCGGTTGTTCGCGACGATCTTCGCCATCATGGCATTTGCCGGTGGGCTGTATGCCTATCGTCAGGCCAGTACGCTGGAACTGACTGCGGCCTTCGTCTACGCCGGGTCGGCGGTGGGCGTGACCTTTGCCGGTGACCTGCTGACGCTGTTCGTGTTCTGGGAGGTCATGGCGCTTGGTTCGACGGCCGTGATCTGGGCAGCCAGTACCGTGTCGTCGCAGCGCGCCGGTATGCGTTACCTGCTGCTCCACCTGCTCGGCGGCGTTGTCCTGATGATTGGCATCATCGCCCAAGTCAGCACGACTGGCTCGCTCGCGTTCGAGCCGATGACGCCCGACAGCGTGCCGACGGTGCTGATCCTGATCGGGTTCCTGGTCAATGCCGGGGCACCGCCGCTGTCGGCCTGGATCGCCGACGCCTATCCCGAGGCCAGTCCGAGCGGTACCGTGTTCCTGTCCGCGTTCACGACCAAGACCGCTGTGTTCACGCTGCTGGTCGGGTTTCCGGGCGCTGACATCCTGGTGCCGATCGGCCTGTACATGGTGTTCTACGGCATCATCTACGCGCTGCTCGAGAACGACATGCGCCGCATCCTGGCCTACAGCATCGTCAATCAGGTCGGCTTCATGGTGGCAGCGATCGGTATCGGCACCGAAATGGCGCTGAACGGCGCCGCCGCGCACGCGTTTGCCCACATCATCTACAAGGCCCTGTTGCTGATGTCCGCCGGCAGCGTGCTGTTGATGACGGCAAGGCGCAAATGCACCGACCTGGGTGGCCTGTTCCAGAGCATGCCCGTGACCGCGGTCAACGGTATCATCGGCGCACTGGCCATATCGGCGTTCCCATTCACCTCGGGTTTCGTGACCAAGTCGTTGGAGACCCAGGCAGCCGCGAACGAGGGCATGCTGCTCGTCTGGCTGTTGTTGCTGGCAGCATCCGCGGGCGTGTTCCTGCATGCCGGCATCAAATTCCCGTGGTTCGTGTTCTTCCAGAAGGATTCCGGGCTGAGGCCACCGGATCCACCGGTCAACCTGCGTTACGCCATGTGGCTGTTCTCGTTCCTGTGCCTGGCTATCGGCATCTACCCGGCGCCGTTGTATGCCATTCTGCCGTACCCGGTCGATTACCAGCCCTACACGGTTGATCACCTCGTCACCCAGTTCCAGGTCCTTTTGTTTGCCGGGTTCGCGTTTTTCGTGATGCTGAAGCAGATGCGCCGCACCTTGACGATCAGCCTGGATTTTGACTGGTTCTACCGCAAGTTCTTCAAGGAGATCGCGGGCGAGTTCACGTTGCGCACCAGCGCTGCGCGTGATGCCAGGGAAGAGCAGGCCCTGGCCGGCGTGTTGCGCATGATCGACCGCCTGTACAAGCATCACGGGCCGGGCAGTACGGCGGCCAGGACCTGGCCAACCGGCAGCATGGTCCTCTGGGTCGCAGTCCTGCTCGGTGTGTCGTTGTTGTTCTACTACCTGTAACCGGTCTCCCGAGGCGCAACGTGTTGCTGCCTGTGCTGGTCCCGGTGTGAGTGTCGTGCGCATGGAAGTTTTTGCAGATGGGCGTCGTCGTTTTTTCCCTCATACCCATCGAGGCGTCATCAAGTCGATTGTGCATCTGGGTAGATGTCGAGGCGCCCCCAACGTTTTATCCGGCGTGGTGCCCGATTCGGTGTCGAGCCTGTTCCCTCTTTTGGGGCTCCTGCTGATTGTCGTACTGAACGCCGGTACGGTGTGGGCGCAGCCTGTCGTGCCGCCCACGGCAATCGACGTCCTTTCGGCGCTGTCCGCCGACCTGATCGAGAAGCGCGCCGCCGAAGTGAAGGCGTCGGCGTCGCTGGATGATGCGATCAAGGCACAACTCGACGAACTGTATCGCGTAGCCGGTTCGGCGCTGGAATCGGCAGAGGCGTATCGCCAGGCTGCGAAGCGTTTCGAGCAGTTCCTCGAGAGCGGCCCGGCCGAGATCGAGCAGGCCCGCAACCAGCTTGCCGTCAAGGCCACGGCCGGCCTCGACAGTACGCCGGACCTGGATCGGCGTTCGCTGGACGAAGCCGAACAGCTGTTGCAGAAGAGCAAGGCGGACCTGTCAGTCGCCGAGGCCGGGGCGACCGAGATCAAGGCACGTTACGAACAGGAGAAAGGCCGGCCGGCTGTCATTCGTCAACGCGTCGCCGAGGCCAAGAGCCAGAGTGCCGAACTGCAGTCCAATCCGCCGGTCGTAGCGGCAGACGAACTGCCCGAGTTGGTCGAGGCGCGCCGCTGGGTCAACGAGGCACGGGTTGAGCAACTGCGCGCCGAGATTCTCATGTTGGGGCAGGAGGTGGCGAGCCAGCCAATGCGCCTCGAATTGCTCGAAGTCCGCCGGGACCTGGCGGAGATCGCGATGCGCGAACTGGTTCAGCAGGTCGAGTCCATCGAAACCGCGGTCAACCGTATGCGTGCGGAACAGGCGGAGCAGGCCAAGCTCGAGGCGCGCTCGGTCGAGCGCCAGGCCGAGGACAAGCACCCACTGGTGGCGGAGCTTGCGGCAAAGAACTCGCGCCTGAGCGAGGAAATCGATACGACCGCGGACCAGATCGAGCTGATCAAGTCGCGCGAGCGGGAGGCCGTGTTGCGTGCGCAGCAGATCGAGAACAGCTTCAATGCCACCCGGCAGAAAATTGAGATTGCCGGGCTGAACCAGATCCTCGGCCAGGTCCTGCAGGATCAGCGCCGGGGACTTCCCGACCCGCGCGTCTACCGCAAGCTGGCGCGAGACCGCGAGGGCAAGATCGCCGAGGCGACACTGGCGCAGATACTGCTCGAGGAGGAGCGCAACCAACTGCTGGACTTGCGCGCCTATGTCGACGGGTTGCTTGCGGATATAGCGCAGGCTGAACGCATCCCGTTAAGTGACGACCTGGCGGTGCTGGCGGAGAGCCGGCGTTCTTTCGTCGACAAGGCCTTGAGTACTCAGCGCAGCTACCTGCAGAGCATCGGTGAACTGGACATCGCCGAACGCCGCCTGCTCGCATTGACCGAGCAGTTCGAGGCTTTCCTGAACAAGCGGTTGTTGTGGGTCCGCAGTGCGCAGCCTGCGAGCCTCGAATCGGCGAGGCTGATCCCGGGCCAGGTTTCGGTCATCGTCGCGCCATCGAATTGGATCCTGGCCGCTGACCGGCTATGGCGGGAGACACTCGACCGGCCGTGGGTGGCGCTTGCCCTGGTCGTCGTGGCCATCGTCTGGCTGCGCCGGCGGTTTCTCGTCGATGCCATCGCCAGGCGCGGGCAGCATGTCGGCAACCTGATGCGCGACCATGTCTCCGACACCCTGGTTGCCTTGCTGTTGCTGGCGCTGCTCGCACTGCCGCTGCCGTTGCTGATGTGGGTCGTCGGCTGGTTGCTGCATTCGGCCTACGATGTCGACGACTTCTCGCGTGCACTGGGTACGGCGCTGCAGACCGCTGCACCGTTCCTCTACAACCTGCGCCTGCTGCAGATATTCTCTGCGCCGGGCGGCGTGGCGCACGTGCATTTCGGCTGGCCCGAGCCGGGCCTGAAACGACTCCATGGTGACCTGGCCTGGTTTACGCCGACTCTGATCGTCGCCATGGTCTTTACGATCCTCGCGTTCATGACGTCGGCGCAATCCTGGGGCGGTGGCCTTGGCCGTGCGCTG
This sequence comes from Gammaproteobacteria bacterium, assembly GCA_020445315.1. Taxonomy (GTDB): domain Bacteria; phylum Pseudomonadota; class Gammaproteobacteria; order Chromatiales; family Chromatiaceae; genus Thiosocius. The sequence goes on along the minus strand of JAGRGW010000009.1, from coordinate 17,177 downwards.
TGGGTGTTCATCAACGGTCTTTTCTTGATCTTCTTCTTCCGCCTGACCCACCCGTCGCGTGGGACCCTCGCGGTACTGCTGAACGACCACCGCGACCACTTCGCCTACCGCCTGCGTCACGTCTGGTTCATCACGCTGATGTTGCTACCGGTGTTTTCCGCGGTGATTGCGCTGATCGGTTTCATCTACACCTCGCGCACGATCGTCGAGCACATCGACAACACCCTGTGGTTCGTGTTGCTCGTGGTCATCGTCTACCAGGTCATGGCGCGCTGGATGTTGTTGAACGAGCGTCGTCTGCGGCTGGACGCACTCTTGGCCAAGCGCAAGGCCGAGCGCGAGGCACGCGAGGCGCAGGGGCACGACGAGGGTGACGGTGACGGACTTTCACTACGCGATTTCGACGAACCGGCGGTCGATATCCGGGCGCTCGACGCGGCCAGCCGTCGCCTGATCCGAAACACGGCGCTGGTCGTCGGCGTCGTTGGCTGCAGCCTGATCTGGCAGGACATGCTACCGGCGCTGCGCATACTCGAGGACGTCACTCTGTGGTCTTACACCCGGCCGGGTGTCGAAGCACCGGTGCCAATCACGTTGTCGGGCCTTGGACTGGTCCTGCTCGTGCTTGTCGCCATGGTTGTCGCCACGCGCCAGTTGCCGGCCTTCATCGAGTTGACGCTGCTGCAGCGGCTGGACGTGTCGCAGGGCACGCGCTACACGGTCACGACACTGACCAAGTACGCCATCGTTGCGGTCGGCCTGGCGTGGGTGTTCGGCACCCTGGGCGGCAGCTGGTCCGAGATCCAGTGGATATTCGCCGCGCTCGGTGTCGGTATCGGCTTCGGCCTGCAGGAGATCGTCGCCAACTTCATCAGCGGCCTGATCATCCTGTTCGAGCGACCGATCCGTGTCGGCGACGTTGTGACCGTCGGCGATACCGACGGTGTGGTAACACGCATTCGCATTCGCGCCACGACGATCCGACGCAACGACAAGAAGGAGTTGCTGGTTCCGAACAAGAATTTCATCACCCAGGAACTGCTCAACTGGTCGCTCAGCGACCAGACCACGCGGATCATGATCAACGTGGGTGTCGCCTACGGTAGCGATGTCGAAAAGGCCATGGAGATCATGCGTGAAGCGGCTACCAGCCATCAGCGAATCATGTCGGAACCGGCGCCGTTCGTCGTGTTCGAGGAGTTCGGTGACAATGCGCTGTTGCTGACACTGCGTTGTTACCTCGACAATATTGATATTCGACTGCGGACGATTACCGAATTGAACCTGGCGATCTACAAGGGCATGACCAAGGCCGGCATCGAGATCTCTTTCCCGCAGCGTGACGTCCATCTCGACACCAGCACGCCGCTGCAGATCCGACTGCAGCAGGAAGCCCCGGAACGGGGGGCGACGTGAGCGGCAGCCGGCGAACACGCTCATGGCCGGCGCGGGTCCTGCCGGCCATCGTGCTGTGCCTTTCACTGCCATTCCAGGCCATCGCCGCCGGCGAGCGTCAGGCCGGCCAGGGTGTCGCGCTGGTCCTGTCCGGAGGTGGGGCGCTCGGTTACGCGCATATCGGGGTGCTCGAGGTGCTCGAGCAGATGCGGATACCGGTCGGCTGCGTGGTCGGTACGAGCATGGGGGCCATGGTGGGCGGGGCCTATGCCGCTGGCGTGAGGCCCGCGCGGATGCTCGAGATCCTTGATCGGACCGATGTCGTCGCGCTGTTCGACGATGAGCCGCCACGGGCCAACGTCGCGCAGCGGGTCAAGCGCGACGATCACCGCCCGCTGTTCGGTTTTACGCTGGGGCTCGACGCGAGCGGTCTGCGGCTGCCAGCCGGCGCGTCGGCTGGCTACAAGTTCGAGTTGTTCATCAAGGAACTGGTCGGCCCCGGGGCCTCACGCGCCAGGTTGGCGTTCGACCGGTTGCCAACGCCGTTTCGTGCCGTGGCAACCGACCTCGAGAGCGGCGACATCAAGGTGTTCGCCGACGGCGAACTGCCGCGCGTCATGCGTGCGAGCATGTCGTTGCCGGCGATCGTTTCGCCGACCGAGATCGACGACCGCATCTACGTGGATGGCGGCATCGTGCGTAACCTGCCGGTCGATGTCGGGCGCGAGTTGTGCGGAGACACCGTCGTCGCGGTCAACCTCGGCACCAAGCCACTCGGTCGCGAGTTCCTGCAGAGCTCGCTGGATGTGGCGCGCCAGACGATCCTGATCCTGACCGAGCAGAACGTGCGCCGGTCCCTCGACGAGTTGACCGCCGGCGACGTGCTGATATCCCCCGACCTGGATGGATTCAGTTCGGCCGACTTCAACCTGTACCAGCCGATCGTCGAGCGCGGCCGCGCCGCCGCGCTGGCCCAGCGGGAGGTGCTGGCCGCCCTGTCCGTCAGCGAGGCGACGTACCAGCGTTGGCTGCAGCAGCGCGAGTCCGCGGTGTTACCTCCCCTGCGCATACGGCGCATTGTCGCGGAATCGACTGGCCCGATCGGTGAGGCCGCCGTCGTTCGCGATATCGCGGTCGAGCCCGGTGACGCCTTTGACAGCCTGCAACTCGACGGTGACCTTGCCCGTACTTTCGGCCGCGGTGATTTTTCCTACGTCGGCTACTCGACCGTGCAACTCGGCGACGAGGCCGAGATCCTGGTCAAGGCGAAAGCCAAGCCGTGGGGGCCGGGCTACGTCAAGTTCGGTATTGGCGCGGCAACCGATTTCGACAGCCCGGCGCAGTTGGCCGTCGCGGCGAGCTACCGAAGGACGTGGCTCAACGCACTCGGCGCCGAGTGGCGCACCGACCTGCAGCTGGGTTACGACAGCCTACTGGTCACCGAGCTGATGCAGCCGCTGCAGGTGCGCGATGGCGCCTTCGTTTCCCTGATTGCCGGCGTCCAGCGCGGCCCGGTGGAGATCTACCAGCGTGAAACGCGTATCGGCAACTTCCAGATCGACCGCGTCTGGGCGAGCGTCGATGTCGGCCTGACGGGCACGTTGGGTGAACTGCGATTCGGGCCTTACGTCGAACACGTGAAATCCGAGCCGGGACTCGGTGTCATCAGCCCGATCGTGCCAACGGAAAGCTCGGATCGTACAGGGCTCGTATTGCGCGGCATCCTGGATCAGCTCGACACGGTCTCGTTTCCGCGGCACGGCCTGCTCATCAACGGCGAGATCCGGTCGGCGGAGCGGGATTGGGGTGCCGACGACGATTTCGTTCGCGCCAACATCGGCGTGTCGGTGGCGACCAGTTTCGGCGAGAACACGCTGTTTGCACGGTTGGAGTGGGGCGATGTCATCGATGGTGACGACCTGCCCGTGTACGATGCTTTCCAACTCGGTGGCCCGAGGCGAATGTCCGGCCTGTATCTCGACCAGTTGACCGGTACGCGCTACAACCTCGCATCGCTGAGCTACTACTACCGTTTCTCCAGCCTGCCATCACAGCTGGGTCGCGGGTTGTACTGGGGCGTGTCGCTCGAAGGGGGGCGGATCAACGACCCCCTTATGGAAGAACCGTGGGACTGGATGGCCAGCGGTAGCGCGTTCTGGGCTGCCGATACGCTGCTGGGGCCGACATACTTCGGTTACGGCTACTCCAGCCTGGGCCAGGGCACGATCTACCTGACGATCGGTCCCAGTTTCTGACCGGTTGCCATGTCGATGGCAACCGGCCGCATGGCGTTATTTCATCAGGGCTTCCATGGCCTTTTTTGAGTCGACCGACTCCGCGGCTTTCTGCTTGTCAACCGACTCGTAACCCTTCTGAATGTCCCGTTCCTGTACGGCCTGCATGGCCTGGCCCGTGTCGACCGACTCGGCCGCCTTCTGCTTGTCGACCGACTCGTACAGCTGACCGTAGTCGACCGCGGTTGCCGTGTTTGCTGCGACGACGAGCAGGGTTGTGGCGAAGATGCGTTGCATGGGTTTGCTCCTTGTTTCGGGTGGCGGAATTTTAAGGTGTTGCCTGCCTGTCGCGTAGGGGCGCTGGCCGGTTGAATGCATCGTCGGCCGACAGCAGTGCTGCCACGCTCACATGTATACTGTCGACCCTGTGTTTTCTACCGATGATTCTGCCATGACTATGTTGCGACGTGCCGTGTTCCCCGCCGTTCTCCTGGCATTGCTGCTGTTGCCTGCCGCGGTGCCTGCCGACGCCCTGAGTGACATCCTCGAGCGGGGCAAGATCCGGGTCGGTGTATCACTTTTCACGCCCTGGGCGATGAAAGACAAGTCGGGCGAGTTGACCGGTTTCGAGGTCGAAGTGGCGAGGAAACTGGCAGCCGAGATGGGCGTTCAGGCGGATTTCAAGGTGCTGCCCTGGTCGGAAATCATCGGCGCCCTGCAGCAGGGCGACATCGACGTCATCATCTCCGGTATGGCGATCACGCCAAGGCGTGCGTTGCAGTTGAATTTCTCGCTTCCGTACGCCGAGTCCGGCGCGGCCATCGCGACCAATACGGCCAAGACCCACGATGTGCGCGACCTCGAGGATCTCAACGACCCCAAGTTCGTCGTCGTTGCCGTCGCCAAGACGCTGGGTTCCGACGTCGCCAAGCTGCTGTTCGACCGGGCCGATCTGCGGATCGTCGCCAACAACGCAGAGGCCGAAGCGCTGGTGCTCGAGGGCAAGGCGCATGCCTACATCGCCAGCACCATCGAAACGGCTTTCCTGGCGCTGGACCACCCCGAAGAGATCGACCTGCCGCTGCACAAGCCATTGCTTGCCTCGGTGGCGGGCATGGGTGTCAGGAAAGGTGAGCAGGAACTGCTCAACTTCCTCAACGCCTGGGTCACGGCTAGGACCGCCGACAAGTGGCTGTCGACGACCCACAAGTACTGGTTCAAGACCCTGAAATGGCGGGATCGCCCGCAATGACGGCCCTCCCTTCGCTGGGTGCGTCGCCAACACGCCTGCGCCTCGTCCTGTTCGGCGTATTGCTGCTGTCGGCCATCGTCGTCGCGCGCGATGATGCGCGTCTCGAGATCAAGTCCGAATCGGGTGAACTGCTCAGCGACGAGATCTATCGCGAGGCCGAGGGTTGGCGCCAGCCGCCGATGTTCGAGAGCGAGTGGCGCGCGCCGCGCAAGCAAGAGCCCAGCCGCATCCGCTTCGGTTACGACTCGGCCTACGAGGCGGCGAGGGCGCGCGAGGATGTAATGCGGCCGGCAACGCAGCGCGACGTCGATCTGCACGAGCCGCGTCCCAACGCGATCCTGCGCTGGAATTTCTAGGCGATTGCCTTAATCGAGTCCGCAACAGGCGGTCAGGGAGCGGATGCGGTTGCTGATGCGCCGGAAGATCAGCAGCGCGCTGGCGAGGCCGAAAGCGATGCAGGCGACGATCGCCAGCGTGCTCAGGCGCATCGCATCGCTGATGCCTATGGTGGCCGCCAACTGGTCGTACTTCTGTCCGCCCAGCACCGCGTAGACATAACCCTCGAGGCCGTTGTCGCTGGTGACTTCCGCTGCCGTGAATATCTTGCGCCGACCGGCGTGTCGCGGATCGCTGTTGCGCAGTGGCAGGTCGTGGTCACCAGCCAGGTAGTCGCGGATCGGCCCCAGTGGCACGCGTGTCTTTCGCAATGTCCCTTCACCGAGGCTGTGCCCCAGGATCCTGCCGCCGGTATCAAGCAGGTAGACTTCGACAGTCGGGTTGATGACCATGGCCCTGTCGGCAATGCTGCGCATCGCAGCGAGATTCACGTTTCCGTGAACGATCAGCGGGGCCTCCGCGGCGACATAGCCCGCGATCGGGGCGTTCAGCTGTTGGGTCAGTTCCTGGTGGTAACGCGCCGCCGAGAAACGCGTCAGCATGACCAGCGCGATGCCGATCACGACGAACAGCGCGACCAGCGTGAGGGCGAGGCGGGCATGCAGGGATCGCAGCGGCACCGGCACCACTCGTCACCCGAGCCGGTAGCCGACACCCCAGACCGTGACGATGTGTTCCGGGTGCGAGGGGTCGCGCTCGATCTTCGATCGCAGGCGGTTGATGTGGGAGTTGACCGTGTGCTTGTAGCCGTCGTGACCATGGCCCCAGACGCGGTCGAGCAGTTGCGTGCGGGTAAAGACCTGTTTCGGATGCTGCATGAAGTGGGCGAGGAGGTCGAACTCCCGGGCCGTCAGGCCGACCGGGTTGTCGCCATCGTTGACCTGGCGGCTGTTCGGGTCGAGAGCCAGTCCCTTGTGCAGCAGGCGGCGGTTCGCGGTCGGCTCGTCGTAGGCAGCCGAGCGACGGAAGCAGGCATTGACGCGGGCCAGCAGTTCACGCACGGAGAACGGCTTGGTCACGTAGTCGTCGGCGCCGATCTCGAGGCCCCGGATGCGGTCCTCCTCGGTGTCGCGCGCAGTCAGCATGATGACCGACGTGCGTGCATGGAGGCTGCGCAGGTGCCGGCAGATCGTGAAGCCGCTGGCGCCAGGCAGGCCGATATCGAGAATCACCAATCCCCACGGGCGTTGTTGGACTGCATCGAGCCCTGTGATGCCATCGTGGACGACGCACAGTTCGTCACAGGCGCGACGCAGGTGCAACTGCAACAGGTCGGCCAGGTCCTGCTCGTCCTCGATCAACAATATTGACCGGTTGGTCATCTTTTCCGTGCTCCGAATCTGGCTTGTCCCGTGGGAACCGCCGCCAACCACAAACACGTCTTTGAGCGATCCAAGCCGGGTTTCGTCGTCGCGACTTGTGCCCCGCCACCCGTGCAGCAGTACCCGGATAAAGCGACCGGAGCCACGACTGTGATATTTCAACGCTGTGTCCCGGCGCGGTCACCGCCGCGTGATACTTCCGTGAGATTGCCTGCCTAGGATTGGAGGCATCGGGCCGGCTGCGACCTGCCTCGCGTGCCGGCCGGATGACAAGAAAAAACCAATCCGAGGATCGTAAGCAGATGAAATCAAAATATATTTATTCCGCCCTCGTGACGTTGGCCGCCACGGTCGGCCTGCACGCCGGTGCTCTTGCCACGCAGGTTCAGGTCACGGTCGAAAACCTGACCGGTGAGGGCGGACTGTATTTCACGCCGCTATGGGTGGGTTTTCACGACGGCGGTTTCGACAGCTTCGATGTCGGTGGCAACGCCAGCGCTTCGATCGAGGCGATCGCCGAGGGTGGCGATGCGTCCGGCCTGCGTGCTGATTTTTCCGCCAGCGGCGGCGTGGACGGCGTGATCGTCGCGCCCGAGGGCTTCGGTGGGGCGCCGGTGTTCGACCCGGGTGATTTGGTCAGTGCCAGTTTCGATGTTGATCCGCTCAGCCAGGCGTACTTTTCGTTTGCATCGATGGTCATTCCGTCGAACGACGCCTTCATCGGCAACGACGATCCCATGGCCTACCGGATCTTCGATGCGACGGGCGTCTTCGTCGGCCCGGTCGACATCCTGGTTACCGGCGCCGAGGTCTGGGATGCGGGTACCGAACTCAACGATGGGCTCGGCGCCGCGTTCTCCACGCTGGGTGGTACCAGTACCGACGAGATGATGGCGATCGGCGTACACGGGGGACTCGGGGCGCTGCTGGGGAGTACGACAGCGGCGGGTACAGTCATCGACCCGGTGGCGGGTGACTTCACGCAGCCCGGATACGCCCTGGCGCGGATCACGATCAATGCCGTGCCCGCGCCGCCGACGTTGGCGATGCTCGCACTCGGCGCCGTCCTGGTGTCGTCGGCGCGCCGTCGCTACCGGCGTGCCGCAGCGGACCTGCTGGCGGCCTGAAAACCGGGTGTGCGGCTGCTGGTTTAGTCGTTGCCCGGTTGGTCGGCCGGCCGGAAAACCAGGGTTTTCATGGCCCGGTCCAGGGCCGGTTTGACCGCGTGGTAGTCGTCGAACAGCAATACTGCGTAGGCGTCAGCGACACGGTTGCGATGGATCGCGACCAGCAGTCCCTGGCGGTACTCGGTGTCGAACTCCGCAATGGTGTCGAATACGGCGGCCGCCGCCCAGTCGGCGTTGAACAGCTCACTGGCCATGTCCGGCGGGTAGGCATTGCTCGGCGCATGGCGACCGCCGGCCAGGCGCGAGGCAAGCGACTCGAACACCAGCGGGAAGATGTGGTTGGGGTCGGGCACGGCGCCGTGCGGGTCGTCGTAGTCGATGCGCAGCCGCTTCAGCGGGCGGACCGCGAGGCGGATCTCGAGTTCGTCGCCCGGGCTGCGCACCGCCTTTTCGTAGTCGAATACCTCGGTGCGTCCCGGCGGCAGTTCGCGGTAGCCCGCTGGCGGGTCGAACTGCAGTTCGGCCTCGTCGAGCAGGGCATCGAACCCGGTCGATGCCAGCGCCATGACTGGCAACAGCAGCATCCAGGCGAGGGCGACTACGGGCCTCATGAGTCTTCACCTTTGGCCGTGGGGGGGCTTGCGAGTGCCGACTCCCAGTTCTTCTTCAGGTCCAGCGCCGCCTGCTTCCATTCGTCGTTGTCGGACAATTCGATGAAGCGATCGAGGTCGCGCATCGCGTCGTCCGGACGGCCCAGTTCCCAGTAGGTCGACGCGCGGTTGAAATACGGCGCCGGCGTGTGCGGGTCGACCGCGATGCAGTGGTCGAAATCGACCAGTGCGGCGTCGAACTCGTTCTGCGCATACAGCAGGGCACCGCGGTTGAAGCGCGCGGGGACCAGGTCCGGCGCCACGACGATGGCGCGGTCGAGATCCTCTCGTGCCTCGGCATAGCGGCCGAACGAACGGTAGGCCTGGGCACGGTTGACGCGGATGCCGGGGTCGTCCGGGTCCAGCACCACGGCCTGCTCGAGATCGCTCAGCGCCGCGCTGACCTGCTGCATCTGCAGGCGCATGCTGGCGCGCACGGCATACAACTGGGCGGCGTCCGGAAACTTCTCGATGCCCTCGGCCAGCGTCTTCAGGGCGAGCTCGCGCCGGCCTTCGCTGTCGTGTTGCAGCGCGACCTTGACCAATCGATTGGGATCGAGCGTCGCATGTGGATCGTGCTGGCCGTGCGGGCCAACCGGCTTGGGCCTGGCGGGTCGCGGTTCGACCTCGGCGACGACGGCGGCCGGTGCCTTCGGCGCCGTGATCTCGGCCTTGTCCAGCGCCTGCCCGGCGGCCTGTTCGAGCGTGGCCGGCGCGTTGCTCTCGGAGCAGGCGGCGAGTACGAACAGGGAGGTGAAAACGGTAAGACGGAAAGTTGAAATCATATTCCTGCGGCAACAAAAAAGGCGACCCCGGCATGATACCGGGGGCGCCTGTCAGGGGGTTACTTCTTCGACGCGGCGTACGTCTTCAGCAACCGGTTGAGCATCTCGATGTGCTCGGGGTCACTCAGCGTACCCGGGGTCGACACCTTGGCCCACAGCTCCGTGTTGGTCATCTCGCGATGACAACCGAGGCACAGGCCGGTCCGCTCCATACCGTCACGCATCGCTTTCGGCAGCGAGCGCGACAGCGGCCAGTGGGTACCGACGGTCTGGGTCTGCTGGCCATCCTTGATGATGGTCGACCAGTCGTAGTCCAGGTCGGCGATCTTCGGGATCTGGATCTGGTGACGACCCGGAATGACCTGTCCGGTCTTCTGGTCGATCAGGTCCTCGACGATGTCGACCGGGTAGCGCGTCTGGAACACGCCGCCGGAGATACCGTAGCCCAGTGCCTTCGGGTTGTTGTGGCAGGACTCGCAGGTACGGGCCTTGCGCTGTGCCGAGTGCGGCTGCACCGGTGCCATGTCGATCGCATCGGGCACGCGTTCCTGGCCCAGCTCTTTCTGCTCGTCGAGCGACTTGCCGAGCTGGTTCAGGGCGACGACCTTGTTGTTGCGGTCGAACACGGTATACACGATCTGGCAGCCCGGCATCAGCGGGGTCACGCGACCTTCGCCGTTGATACCCAGGACCGGCTCTTCCCAACGCAGGTACGAACGGGTCTCGAATACCTTGCCCGGGGACTTCAGGCCATGCGTGCCCAGCGGCGACTCTGCGGTCTGGCCGCTTTCGTCACGGATCGAGCCACCGGCCAGCCAGTCGGTGTCGCTGTACGGCTTGCCCGACTTGTCCTTGCCGTAGTTGACCTGCACGTGGCAGCCATAGCACTGCGGTACCCAGGAGGCATGGCAGGCGTAGCACTCGAGGCTCTCGTTGTGCTTCTCGACGCTGCTCATTGCGACCATGGCGTCGGGCGACTTCCAGGTGTTGTCGATCTTCAGCTGTTTCAGCAGCGGCACTTCGAAGTCGTTGCCGGTGGCCGAATGCATGATGACCTTCTTGCCGTCCTTGACCACGTTGCCATACGGGTTGCCGCGTGCGGTCAGCAGGTAGCCGTCACGCTTGTCGTAGGTCGTGGCGAACGCCATGGTCTCCATCAGCAGGCCTTCGCCCAGACCACGCTCGGTCTGCGGCAGTTCCTTGGCGAACTCCTCCGAGTAGCCGAGCGGCAGTTCCCATGGGAACTGGTCGGTCGTGCCGTGGCAGTCCTGGCACTCGGTCTCGACCTGCGCCAGCGTCGTACCGAAGATGTTGCCGTCGCCGTGCATGTCGATCGTCGTGTGGCAGTCCTGGCACAGCAGGCCGCCTTTCGGGTTCTCCGGTCGCGACTCGATCTGGTGATGCAGGTCGTCGGAGATGAACAGGTACTTCTTGGTATGTAGCTTCGGCTGCTTGTCGCCGTCGGCGTTGTAAGGCGAGCCGTACGGGAACTCCATCAGACCCTGGTAGGTTACGCCGATACGCTTGCCACGGTTGTGGCAGGAGTTACAGGTCTCGACCGGGATGCCAGAGAACTCGACGTCGTTGTGCTTGACCACCGTCTTGCGGGTACCGGCGATCTTGTGGGTCAACATGTGACCGCGCTCTTCCTTGTTGATGGTCGGGTCCTTGCCCTCGTAGTAGCCCTCGTTGCCATACGGAATGTGGCAGGACGAGCAGCCCATGCCGCGGTAGTCACCGCGCTTCTCGCGACCCTTGATGCCGACATGGCAGCGCTGGCACTGCTGGCGCTGGTAGGTGAAGCCGGCCAGCTTCGGATCGTTCTCGATCTCTTCGACGGTCGGCTGCGGGACCTGGGTCAGTTCGGTCGGGAACTGCTCCTTGTGCGCGGCCATCATCGCCTTCATGTATTCCTTGTACTCGGGCGTGCCGGTCTGCGGCACCGCGCCGTCGGTATCCTTGACGTCATAGTTGCCCCACGGCACCTTGTGGTCCTGGACCTCGGCGATGCCCCAGGTGTGCAGGTTGCCCTGGATTTTGCCCGCCTCGGTGTTCATCAGCGAACGCTCGACGCGGTACGCGTAATTGATGTGGCACTGGCCACAGCTGTGTTCGGCGATCCACACCGAGCCCGGGTCGGGGTAGAAGGCCTTCGGGCCATTGCCATTCTTCAGACCGCTGGGTGAGCCCTTGTGCGCGTTTTCATAGTCTGTCGCCTTGGGATCGCCGCCGTGACAGGTAACGCAGCCTTCCGGGTCGCCATTGGCCGCGCCGATGGCCTTGATCTGCAGCATCATGATCGCGTTGTCGTCGCGAATGTCCTCGATACCTTCGTGGCACGCCAGACACCCGGTCTTGCCGGATGGCGCGGTCTTGGTCACCGCGGCCTGCAGGCCGCTCCACGCGGCCAGCAGCATGAGTGTGAATAACAGCCGTTTCATGGCGAACTCCTGGTGGTGTGTGTGGCGCCTGGTACGCATCGGTACAGGCTTGTCCAGTACACAGACAGCAGGAACCGTTCCGGTGCGGGCGGGGCCGGTCCATTCACTTGATCTGTGACAAGTGCGCAACCGCAAACACCGTTGCGTCAATGGCTTACCGTAACCGGCCTGGCACCGAAACCGGGGTGGAACGGCATTCCCCAGTGGCGCAGTCGGAAAACGGATCGTTCAATCCGGGGGCTGGCGCGCGTCCCACTGAACGAATCGTTCAATGCGCGGCCGGCCACGATGACGGTGTGGGAACCGGCAGGCATGCCCTGCCGCGGCCTGGCCGGGCATCTTCCGCATGCCGGATCGATGCCCCGCGGGTACCTCGGCCAAGCGTGTCGAGAACCCTTGGGTTCTTGAGAATCACGGCGGCGTTGCGGCGCCGAAAGTGGTTGATTCGTGGATAGCGCTGTTGCTCGGATTTGCCTGTTTTTACGTCGTCTTATCGATCTTGCCGAGCCCCCTCGGCCCGCACGAAAAATATTTTTTCGACCCCCTTGTATTGCCTTCGGGAAAGCATATATTTGCATCGCTGCACCGCTCCGGTTAGCTCCCTTCAGACTGGGTCAATGGCCCCCAAGACCTTGCCAGCCTCGATGCGATAGATCCCACGGAATTACGTGCAGGCATCTGGTTGCTTACACTTTTTTGGGGGACCATGGAAATGAAAACGCTTATTCCGCTGACTGTCTTGCTCACGGCCTCGCTGGCCTTTGGCAATGGTATTGCCGCCGTCGACCCGACTGTCGCGGCCGAAATGTTCAAGTCGTACGACACCGATGGTGATGGCATGTTGTCGAAGGACGAGGCCGAGGCCGAGCCCGACTTGGCCAGCAGTTTCGAAGACGGCGATGACAACGACGACGGTTTGCTTTCGCTGGCCGAGTTCACCAAGCTCACTGTCACGGACGAGTGATGGTGGCAAGGCAGTCGCCTGCCGGCGACTGCCGTAACCCGGCCTCCACTGGCTGGAGGCCGGGACTGCCGTTGCCACTGTCGAAGCGCCCCGACGCGCTGACAGGCATCCTCTGATTCGGAGGTGTGCCCCGCGGCTGTCGCCACCGGTTGCCCGGCTCTCGCCAGCACGTTGCGGGGCGACATCCGGCCCCGTCAGGGCCCTCAATACCCCCTGCCCATCTTAATCGAGGCATGACCGAGATAGCGGCGGTTGCCGAAGCTGAAGCTTCGGCCACCCCGGCTGCTTGAGAGACACCCCATCCCCGGTGCCTGGGGAAACGCAACGCATCGGGTATGTCAGAATTGCAGTCTCGTCCCGGGTTGGCCGTGGATCTGTAATGAAATCAGCATACTTCCTGCTCGGCTGGTGCTGCTTCGGCCTGGGTGCCGTCGGTATCGTCATTCCCGGTTTGCCGACGGTTCCGTTCATGTTGGTCGCGCTGTGGCTGTTCTCCAAGAGCTCGCCGCGTTTCCACGGCTGGTTGTATTCCCATCGCCTGTTCGGGCCACCGCTGCAGCGGTGGCAGAAACACGGCATCATCCCGCTCAGGGCCAAGGTTGCCGCCGTTGTCATGATGGTAGCGAGCCTGGCCTACATGATCGTTATCGCGAACGTGGGGGTTGGCATCGTCACGCTGACGGCGATGATCATGCTCCTCGGTGCGATCTTCATCTTGCGGCAGCCTTCCCGGGAGCCGCGTTTGTCGCCTGATCGGTGACGCCATGGACAGGAGCGCGGGCGAATGAACGAAACGAGGCACGCGGTTGGCAGTCCCCCGGCCCCGCCCGTTGCGCCCGGGCCACGTATCGCGCGCGAACGGTCCACGATCACGGCCATGATCGGCATCTTCTGCCGGGATCACCATGCCCCGGGCGAAGGGCTTTGCGACGCGTGCAACGACCTGCTCGCCTATGCCAGTCAGCGCCTGGAGATTTGCCCTTTTCAAGAGGACAAGCCGGCCTGCAACCTGTGTGAGGTCCACTGTTACAGCCAGAAGCGCCGCGAGCGCGTAAAGGAAGTGATGCGATACGCCGGGCCACGCATGCTGCTCCGTCATCCCGTGCTGGCCCTGCGCCACCTGGTCGATACGCGACGTCCAAAACCGAAATCGCCGGTGCCGCCGAATCGTTGACCGGGACCGCTGAGGGGCGTTCCGGCGCAAAACCTGGCGGCAGTTGGTATTCAGCGGGGGCCGACAAACCCTGAATTCCAACCCGCTGGCCACTGCAACACCGGTTTGGTTGTCTGCCTTGATGGCGCCCACGTTGACAACTACGCTCAAGTCTCCATAGCGAAAACAAGACGAGGAGAGGGAGGAGAACATGAGCGATTCAATGACTGACAAGTTTCTCGAAAACAACAAGTTGTATGCGAACGGCGAAGCCGTACACAAGCCAACCCACCCCGGCCAGCAGGCCATTCAGCCGGCGAAGCGGGTGGCCGTTGTCGCGTGCATGGACGCCCGCATCGATGTCGAGGACCTGCTGGGCCTGCAGACCGGTGAGGCGCACATCATCAGGAATGCCGGTGGCGTGGTCACCGACGATGCCATCCGTTGCCTGATCATTTCGCACCACCTGCTGAACACCAACGAGATCATCCTGATCCATCACACGCGATGCGGGATGCTCGCCTTCACCGACGACCTGTTGAAGGCAGGCCTGGAAGGCGATCCGGCAGCCGAGGAACTGCTGGGCAAGGCAACCAGCCGTGAATTCGTGTCGTGCAAGACGTCTTCGGCCACGCCTTCCGCTTTCCATGCCTTCCGCGGACCGCTCGAGCCGCTGGACTCACCGCGGGACGACAAGAACATGGAGCGGCTGAGTTGGGACGTACGGCGATCGATCTCGAACATCATGAACCATCCGTGGATTCCGACAGAGGGATCGGATGCGGTAACCGTGCGTGGTTTTATCTACGATGTGGATACCGGAAAACTGGAAGAGGTCAGCTATCCGGGTGACATGGGCTCGTTCGGCTGATCGGGAGTATCGTTTCGACGGGGACGGTCTTCACGTAGCCGTCTCCGTCGAGCGTCACCCGATCTACCCCGGTCGCTTGTCGAGGTGCGCGTTGATCGGCGCGCCGAAAACTAACCAGGGTGTGTTGACTTGGCCTGCCCGGTTTGTAGTTGGCGGGGTGAAGCGCGCACACCATGGCGATGCGCGCAATAGGCCGATCCCGACCCGGTCAGCAGTGGCAAAGACGGTGATGTCAACGACGACGGCCTGCTTTCGCTGGCCGGGTTGACCAGGTTCACTTTGCCTGCGAGTGATGGGCAAATTCGGTCGCTGGCTCGACACCCGTTGTGTCGGCGACGCGCTTCGGCGGACCTTGTCTGATCGGGTCCGCCGTTGACTTCGGAATTCCGGATGCCTACTCGAGCAGCAACGGCCGGATGGTCCACAGGATCAATGCGGCCGCGCGTGATAAACCGGGGTGCGAGGCCGGATCGGAAGGATCGGTGCCGGCGTCGTGTTCCTGCAGGTTGCTGAAGCCGTCGAGGTCCTTGTCCAGCGCGGTGTCGTCGCTCCGAGGGTCGAGACCGTTGCTTACCTCGTAGTTGTCGTCCATGCCGTCGCCGTCGCTGTCGGGCAGGTTGGGGTCGGTGCCGTACAGGTAGGTTTCATCGTCGTCGCGCAGGCCGTCGGCGTCACTGTCGGCCAACACCTGGAACATGACCTGAAGTTCCGGGTCGGTGTCCGGTGGCACGTAGAACCAGCCAATGTCGGGGAGACCGT
Source organism: Gammaproteobacteria bacterium (assembly GCA_020445315.1). Taxonomy (GTDB): domain Bacteria; phylum Pseudomonadota; class Gammaproteobacteria; order Chromatiales; family Chromatiaceae; genus Thiosocius. Next base: position 1,828 of record JAGRGW010000009.1, on the reverse strand, counting down.
CGCCGTTCCAGTCGTCCATGAACAGCGCGCTTCCGCCGTGCGTGGAACTGATGGGTTCCGGTGTGCCGAGGCTGCCGTCGCCCTTGCCGCGAAACAGCATCAGCGACGTGCCGCCGAGGCTCGCGAGGACATCCATTACGCCGTCGCCGTTGATGTCCTGCACGTGGATCGATTGGATGATCCCGTCGACATCCTGGCTGACCAGGGTGCTGGTCACGCCCTGGCCCAGGTTTAGCGTGACTTCAATCGCGGTACGGGTGACGATGTCGCGGTAGCGTGTCGCGGTACCTCGGCAGGCGACCCCGCTGGCCGGTCGCCAGGGGCGATAGCGCCCGCTACCTCGCCCGGATCCGGACTTGTAGAAGGTGCGGCCGCCACCGCAGAAGTTGAACAGGGTCACGGTGTAGGCCTGCTGTACGTAGGCGGTGGGGATGGCGGTGACTACATCCGAAGCGTCGTCGCCATTCATGTCCAAAAGGCCACCGATCACCGAGTTGATGCTGTCGCAGGCGAGGAAGGTGCCGTCGCCATTGCCGCAGAAAGCCTGCATTGCGTCGACGTACACGTCCGGGATCCCATCGCCGTTGACGTCGGAAATCTGCAGCTCGGTGGTGGTGCCGAAGTCTTGCGATTGCGTGAAGGTGCCGTCGGCATTCGACAACAGGACCCGGCTGTCCACCAGAAGATCGTCGTTGCCGTCTGCATTGGCATCGAAAGCCTGTACGTAGTCGCCATCGAAACAGGAGCCGAGGGTGTATTGCGGCAGGCCTTCAAACACGCTGCCCAGCAGCACGACGTTGTCTCCCGAGGTACCGCACACACTGTCGGACTGCCCCGGCGACTTGGCCAGGTGCACGAGCAGGTCGGGGGTGCCGTCGTTGTTGACGTCGCCGAGGGTGACGGACCCGAACGGGGCGGTGAACAGTTCCTCGTGCTCGATCTTGAGCTCGCCAACACTGTCGCCGATCAAGATGTTAAGGCGTGATCCGCTTGCGGTGTCGCCGGCCACCACAAGATCGCTGGCCCCGTCGTCGTTGAGATCCGCTGACAGGTAGTCGAGTGGCACATCTACGTCCAGTTTTTTCGCCACTGCCGGGTTGAAGGCCGCCTGGGCTGGAAGACTTGCCGCCAGAGACAGCGCCATGACGATGAGCAACCGCGCGTGGGCAACTCGGTCGTGTGTCGATTTGTTTTTCATGGCTACATGGCTTTTTTTGCGGACGCCCAAGGCCTGGTTTCTCGACCGGTCTTGCCGATCGTGGATTTCGACCAATTCACCTGATGAGGGCGCTGACATGCTGGTTTTTTTAAGTTGACCGACAAGTATGGCGCCGAAGGATTAAGCCAACCTTAAGGGGGGCGGATCAGCATCGCCATCACGGAGTGGTGCTTACGCAAGGCACGGTCGTGGCGCATATCGAACACGCTCGATACGGCTTGGGACTTATCGGGTCGTCAATTTGACGGACTCAATGGAGAGCGACGGAAAGCGAAAACCTTGCAGACGACAGCAGGGAAGAGTTTTCAGAACGCTTGTGAAATCTGGGAAATGGCGCGCCCGACAGGATTCGAACCTGTGACCCCCGCCTTCGGAGGGCGGTACTCTATCCAGCTGAGCTACGGGCGCATATAACTGTTTGTCATTTCAACGCCGTTGCGGCGTGCGGGTCGTTCTGCGAACGACAAGGGCGGTACTCACGCCGCTGCGCGGCTTCCCCGGCCCAATCCTGCCGGATCGGGCGTTCGTTACTTGCCGAGCCACGTTAAGTGGCTCGTCATCGCCTTACGGCGACCGCGCCTCACCCAGCTGAGCTACGGGCGCATATAA